>QCWD01000185.1 GCA_013114725.1 Nitrososphaeraceae archaeon
CCTCAGCGAGTTAGTCTGTGAACAAACTTTAACTTTTTCATTCATCATGTCTTATGGTAACAAAGACGATATGCTGCCAAACAATGTAGATACGGTTGTTTTTTCTGTGCAGATATATTGGTATTCTGTAGTGTTTTAAAATACAAAACAAGTGTTGTGACAATCTGAAGTACATAGTTCGTTTGTGGTAGTTAATAATTGATTGTAGTATATTGTTATCTATGATGGTTTCTATAGACCCTATTAAAAAAATACCTTATATAAGTGACTTAGATTTCTATAACCTAATAAGTTGACGTGAGGACTTATCCATATGCTGTGAAGAAAGTTTGTCGCACTTACACATTATCCAGATGACTCATTTTTACGTATCAACCACAATGATCACAGAAATAAAGTCCCTAGAATAGAAAAATACTACGGTAAATCCATCATACACCAATTTCTAAATACTGAACAAAAATTTTAACACCGCCAGAAATATTACTCTAGATTATCAAGCGTTGTTAAAAAATACTTTTATCAAATAAATTACTTTATGTATTGAATAATTAATTATATTTTTACTCGATGTACATTAAATTTTTATATTGAATAGTTAAAGGAATACTTTAAATTAATTGTACCTTAATCTCTATATTTAATCGAACCGTATTTTATTATAAAAATCACAAAATTTTGATTTTTTATCGTCATCTTTAATTTGAAATTTGAGATCCCATTATTCATTTCAATGATTTTTTTTATAAATTCCTATCATATAACTACTCCAATATCTCCCATTCCATTTTCTTAAAAAATTGAATCTAGGAGAAAATACCCAAACCATTTTTTTCACAATGAAATGGAGAAAACGCACAGTAGGATCATTTTTCTCTACCTTATTCATATTGCGTGGTTCAAATCCACCTATATATCCCTTAAAAATAGGTGTAAGGTTCAACTCCTTCTCAAATCTATCCCATCTCTTAATATTCATCGAGTCTGTATTATGAATAGATAAAAGATGAGGTGCTGTGATTTTTAGGAAATATTGATAAATCCCTGCAAGATTGGGAACGCCTAACATGAGAATACCATTTGATTTTAGAAATTTTGTATGCATTTTTACTACCGCATCGAGATCATTAAAATGCTCAACAAAACCCAATGAATACACCATATCAAAATATGGAATAGAACCACTAAAATTCTCTGAAAACAAGTCTTGCTCATATACTTTAACAGGAATTCTGGCTTTAGCCATGTTCTTGAAAGTGTATTCATTTCCTACTTTTGAGTAGTCCAATGAATAAACATTATATTTAAAATTTTTGGCCATATATATTAAATACTGTCCAGGAGCGCCGCCTATTTCTAAGACATGAAAATTTTCATTTACCGGGAGGTATTTATCAAAAATATCTAAAATAGAATTAATGTTTAGATTTTCTCTGGAACGTTTAATTTCTACAACCTCATTATTAATTTTTCCATAATTGGATTTCCAGTAGTTTTCCCAAAATGTTTTTTCGGTAAGTTTTCTATCGTTCATAGGTAAAGTTTATTTATTTATTTAATAGAATTTAAGGATAATCTAATTTTTATTGCATCTAGGATTTATTACGTTGGAACAATCAATTCGATTCTATGAACAAATTAATGAAACAAAATAAAATTCAAATTTTTTTCTGGTTTTTGTAAAAGGAAAATTTGTAGTTTGCTGCAAATTTTCATTCATCTATTTATTCTCTTAATGTTTAAAAATTAGAGACATGTACAGCATTACACGGAATCTGGTAATATATTGGTGGATATTGAGTTTATTGAAACGTAACTATTTAAATCAAATATAAAGAATGTTTTCGAATTTTTTCTTTATTCTGATAGATATTTGTAACGATGTTAAAATAGATAATCCAAATCTGAATTAAAAAAAAATTTGTAAACTGATAACCTACAGCATTTTATTGAAAAGAAAAACCTACTTCTCAAAAGTAAAAAAAGAAAGAAGGGAGATAGGATTTAAAATTTCGGTTTGATTTTTCTTTTGTCAATCTTATCTGGAATAAACTACATTCACAAACGGAAACATTATCTCAAAAAAATTTATGATTAAATGAATAAGCATGTTTATTTTTAATTTATTTCGTATAAAATATTTTGCAATGATTCAAAACAATTTTTCATAACCTTAAAAGACGAACGAAATTAAGGTATAGGATATATAGTAACGAAAAAGTAAAAATGTTATTGAACGATATCAGACCAAAACAGATGTAATATACATGTATTACATTTACATTTGGTATGACAATGATATCTTCTACCGACAGATGATTTCATCATCAACACATACAGTTAATCCCTATAACCAATGACGTAATTTTAAAAATTCATCTATTGGCTCTTTTTTGATTAGTTTTATGAGTGCTGATGCTTGAGGTACCGATAGAACCGGTTTTTTAAAATGATTGTCCGTGGAAATTCTAGGGCAGGCTACCTGGATAAATGCATCGATTCCTTTAAAATTATTGATTCTGTCTTCTGTAATATCTGTTAAAGCTATAAGTTGAACTTTCTTACCCAATTTTTCCAGCATTTTTTTAAAATCAAGAGCTTTA
>QCWD01000186.1 GCA_013114725.1 Nitrososphaeraceae archaeon
AGATTAGGAAAAGTTTACCAATCCACTAAATAAATTTTAACAAAATACTTTAACATGAATTTGAAAAATTGGATGATCTTTGCAGTCCTATCTTTTGGGATAGTTGCACTGGTAATGTCCTCATATAACAGTACATTTCAATCTGCATTTATTAAAACATATGCACAGGAAAATGAAGCGGAGGTCGAGACGGATATTGAACAGGAAAACAAGTGCAAGAAAGATAGTGAATGTGAGAATGAAAATGAGCTAAACAACGAATTAAGTGTAGTAAATAAAACAAGCATACAAGGAGGACAGTCAACAGAGCCAACATGTGAAGAATGTTTTACGATATTAGACGATCAAGTTATAAATCAGGTGGTAGATTCATTTAATGCTATTGTATCAAGTGAGCTAAATGAAGAACAAAATATAGACACATTGGAAGATCTTTGCGAATTTCTTCAGTCAACAGTATCATATGAAAACGAATATGTAGCATTAGAAGTATCACTAAGTACTAATTCGGTAGATGAGGAGCAAATCGACAGTATATTGCAATGTCTTGTAGATTTAGGTTTAATAACACCACAGACTGGGTAATTAAATCCAAATATCATACTTTTTATTTTTTGGTTATATTTTACATGGTTTTATAGATTTTTAACTGTCAATATTCTTCTTATTTACATTTTTCATGTTACTATTATATTATTTTTATGCAACACATAACCTAGAGTTTTTAAAAATGATAAGGTCGAGTCTTTATATACCTGTTTGACCTTGTTACCAAAATACTGAACTTTTAATCTTTAGTTTAATTCATTATAATATAATAAAAAATATCAAACACAACAGTTAAACACTGGTGATTTCATAAAAAAGGAGTATCACTAGTTTAGTATTTATAAATCGGTAAATTTAACTATTTTTAAAATAAAATATGAATGAAGATTTAATAGATGAGATCAGACTTTTAGATAATAAAAAAATCGTGTTAGTATGTGGAGATATAACTGAAAGAAATGTCGATGCAATAGTTAATGCTGCAAATTCTCATTTAAAACATGGCGGTGGAGTGGCAGGTGCAATACTAAAAAAAGGAGGAACAATAATTCAAATTGAATGTGACAAAATAGGATTTGTTCCTGTAGGACAGGCAATTATAACAACTGCGGGGAAGCTACCTTGTTCTGCGATTATTCATACTGTTGGACCTATGATGGGAGAAGGAAACGAAGACAAAAAACTGTCTCAATCAATTTTAAATACACTTTTACTTGCAACCAAAAAAGGATTCAAAACCATTTCAATTCCTGCAATTAGTTCTGGGATTTTTGGTTTTCCCAAGAAACGATGTGCTGAAATTCTTTTGAATGAAACTATGAATTTCTTATTGAATACTAAAACTTTACTTCATACTGTTGAATTTTGTATTTTAGATAAAGAAACATTAGGTTATTTTAAAGATACTATGTCGAAATTAAAAACTAACATTCTTTAAAAAGTATTAACGGTTATAGACTTCAATATACTATAATTATAAAACATCGACAATATTTATTAAATTTTTTATCTTATTTATAATATTATAGTTCTGAAAGTTAAGTTTATTCTAGATTTTGTTATTTTTCTACTTTTGGGTAAACTGTGTAACCAATAATCTTGGGTACGTTCTTTCATAATAAGTAGACTACCATGTTCTAGTATAATCGAAACGGTTTGTTTGGTTTGTTTATGTTTAAATAAAAATTTTCGTTCTGCTCCAAAACTTAATGAAGCAATAATGCCATTTTTTCCTAGTGATTTTTCATCGTCGCTATGCCATGATATACTATCATCACCATTTCTATACAAATTTAACAAACATGAATTGAATCCTGTTTTTGTTATATCTTCTACTATTTTTTTAAGTTCTAAAAGTTCGTGAGTCCATATTAATGCTTTTTTTGGTATCTTCGAATATGTATACAAGAAATTGGAATCGCCATACCATGCAACTTTTCTTGGAGTAACTATGTATTTACCGAAGACTATAACTTCATCGTTTTTCCAACAGATGTTTTTTAATAATAAATCAAAATATCTATCTGCTTCATCGTTTTCTATTATATCCGGGTAATAACTAACAATACCGTCTTTTGGTAAAATATTGTCTATGCAATATTCATCAAATAAGTTCATTTTTTTTACTGGAAACAGTATGATTTATGGTGTAAATAATTTTGATATACCGAAATTTCATCGTTACATCAAACATTAGATTTAACTGGATCATATACAAATATTTTTAGAGTAGTCATTTAAATTTTGATTTAATCATGTTGATGTTTGACTATTAAAATATTTGATTAAGGTCATAGAAATGAACAACAGTTACAGAAAAAATAACCATCGATCAAAGCAAGAATTAATAATTAAGAGAAATATGGTAATTATTTTCTAAACCAACAAAAAAATTATCGGTTCTGCATATTTAGCTCTTTTCAAAACCTTCTTTATGAATCCAATAGTAAGCTATCTTGTCTGCTCCGATCCAATAAATATCAGAAGCTGCATCTATAACTACTTCTTGTGTAGAATCTTCAAATCTAACATTATGTTTATGTAATTCAATTTT
>QCWD01000187.1 GCA_013114725.1 Nitrososphaeraceae archaeon
TCGTGAGTTCTTTGGATATAAAAGTGGAATAGCCGGCGTTGCCATACTTTTATTTTTGATAATGCTTTCTGTATACACTTTTTTAAACGTTCCATTTTCCTCTTTCATTCAGTGGAATAACCCAACCTACTGGATAAATTATCCTAAAGCTGCTTCTCCTACTTGGGCTGATCTTGGAATATTTAGTACCAATAAATTGGAACATAAAATTATGAACTCTCAGGATTATGCATTTGTAGATAGAGATATAGAAAATAATACTATTGTTACCACTCATACGTACAACACAAATTTTACCTATTCAACATTTCCTAAAGACTTTATGATTACATATAAAATTAATGCCTCTGGCAACATCCCAGTAATCGGAGTTGAGGTGACAAGACCTGATGGAAAAATCATGGATATCTATTTTCAGACAATCAGAGATTCGGTGACGGACTATTCAGACAACATCTTTTCTGGTAGAATATTTTCTACAGATTATGATGTGAGAAAGAAATTTGACCATTATCTAAAAGATTTCAAATATGTCCAGGACTCCTCATCACCCCAGATAATGCTGTTTTCTGATATTGAAAATAAACAGGTTTTGAATGGACCATATAAATTTGCGATAAAATTTTATTTATTTAATGATTCAGACTCGGTGATAGAATCAAACCTTATTTTGGGGGGTAAAAAATACGGTTTTTTGGGAACTGATGAGAAGAGAAGGGATCTTTCAATTGGTCTTCTATGGGGAACACCAATTGCTCTATTTATCGGAATTACTGTGTCTATATTTTCTATATTTATCGGATTATTTTATGGTGTTTTTGCAGGCTATAAGGGTAAAAGAACAGATGAAGGTTTGATGAGAATAAATGATATTTTTTATTCGTTACCAACATTACCCTTATTGATAATATTGTCCATCTTTGTTGGCAGGAGCATATTTCTTCTGGTAATCTTTATAGTTTTTTTCAGCTGGATGGGAACAGCAAAAATTTCAAGGAGTCTTGCTTTGCAGATAAAAAATCTACAATATGTTGAAGCATCAAAATTGATGGGCCAGTCTGAAATCAAGATTATTTTCAAGCACATCATCCCTCAATTGTTGCCCTTTACATTTGCAAGCATCGCTATTTCTGTTCCAGGTGCGATTTTAGCCGAAGCAGCTTTGAGTTTTATCGGACTTGGAGACCCTTCCTTGCCCACCTGGGGACAGATTTTGCATGAAGCAAATTCATCAGCAGCATCTTCAAGGGGATTGTGGTGGTGGATTCTACCTCCTGGAATAATGATAGCATTAACAGGCCTTGCCTTTGTTCTGATAGGAAACACTTTGGAATCGATTGTAAATCCTAAAAAGAAAATAATATGATTTGATTTTGAGTTTTTGAAGATTGGCTGATAACAAATGCAATTAATCAATCAATCATGATAACGATGTCTGCGGGATATCATTAAAACTTCTGATTTTGTTGATTGTTTCATTACTTAACTTGATTGTATATGCTGCTGCATCCTCACCTGATATTGTTGATAATTGGTCAAGAAATTTGGCTTTATCCTTTCCCCTTTCTATCATTCCACCAGATTCTTTAATACATAATGGAAATTTTTGCATTTTATGACCAGTTTTTTTCATTACACAGTGTTATCCATACGTCTATTGTATTTTGAAAGAATGCTTTATCCCGTAATTTTTCTAATGTCAAATATCTCCATCTGTTAATGGAAAGGTTATGGAATATATTTATTCTTTAATAGATACAGTGATGGATGGATAGATGCCTGATGATTGTCTTTGTTTTAGGCATATATACATAGATGTATTTGTGTATGTACGTATAATTTTTTAGGTTTATTATCACGCCATTATTGATATTTCTACATTGTTTCCATCTCTATCATATGCTGCTATGTTTTCATATTGGTATGGATGGCATATTATTATCGATATCGTTCCGTAAAAATGGTTTAGATCTTCAAGTGAGGGTTTATTTGAACCGTTTGGATGAGAATGAGCCGTTCCTATATATGACAGGTCCATTGGCAGTTCATTTATTGGAAATCCCGAATAATATGGACCATGTGATGAAAATGGGGGAATTACCAGACCGTTAATTAAAATTCTGTCTTTCTTGTTCTCTCCCTGAAGAATCAATATTCCTTCGTCTGGATGCCAAGTTTTTGAATATGTGATCAATCCGTCTGCGACTTGAGGGGTTAGTTGAATGTATTTTCTGACCCTGTCTTGTTTATCTTGTTTTTTACTCATATTTTTAAAGAAATTATTGAACAACTTACCTTTCCTGATTGTTGTATATTATCTTTTAATCTGACTTAAAGTTTATCGTAATCTCGTATTTATTGTTTATTTGTGTTTTTGTTCAATGTGTTATGCTTATAATAAAATAAGGGTTGTATTGACTCTACATCTAGATATTTCTCGATGGTACAAAATTGCTCCATACTAGTTTTGGAATTAGGAATAGGAATTTTAAATGATAATAAAGAATTGATACTTTCAAAAAGATTTGATGACCCTGTTATATCCTATCGTGCTATCAAAAATGGCGATTATTCTGAAATACTTGAATTTATTGATAGTTTAAGATCGTTTAAGAATATATTTTCAAATGACGAGGGATTGGTCTTTCAGCTTCGCAATCTAGGTCTTGATATTTATTTTATGAAGGAAGAACATCTCAAAGATATTATTGAAAACAAGCTGCGTTATCTAATTTTGTGTAAATTTTCAAGTAATGAATCAGATGCCATACAATCACTTAGAAAATTTGCAATTGATTTTTCATCAATTAATGTTAAAAATATATCACAAAAATTAGACCTTCATGTTATTCAATCTATCAATTCCCTTGACGAGCTTGACAAGATTATAAATGTAATCGGTTCGAGAATGAGAGAATGGTATGGATTGCATTTTCCAGAGATGGACCATCTGATTCAGAACATATCCACATATGCACAAATAATCAGGATAGCCGGAAAGCGTGAAAATATTGTTTTGGATTTGCTTACAAATCTTGGTGTAGAGGAAAGACGAGCAGAGATGATAGTTGATGCATCCAAACGGAGTAAAGGTGGAGATATAACTGATGAAAATTTGTTAATCATTAAAAAACTTGCAGATGAGGTAATTAATCAAACAGAATTGAGAAAAATATTGACCATTCATGTGGATTCTACAATGGAAACAATTGCTCCAAATGTTAAAGATTTGCTGACCGCATCTGTTGGAGCAAGGATTATTGCTAAAGCTGGAAGCATCAATAAGCTTGCAATTATGCCTGCAAGTACCATTCAGATTTTGGGTGCAGAAAAAGCGTTATTTAGAGCGTTGAAAACGGGTGCAAGACCACCAAAGCATGGAATACTGTTTCAACATCCAATAATCCATTCAGCACCAAAATGGCAGCGTGGAAAAATAGCACGTGCGGTGGCAGCAAAGGTAGCAATAGCTGCTAGGGTTGATGTCTATAGAAATGCAGAAAAGGTTCCAATATTGTTGGAAACACTAAACAATAGGATAATGGAGATCCAACAAAAATACAAAGAACCGACTCCAAAATATATCCAAAACGAGAGGCAATCAAGAGATAGGGATAGAGATAGCAGGCCTGACCATAGATATCCACCGCGTAGAGGAGGAGGTTTTGGTTCAAAATATGCAAGAAAAGGTGGAAAAAAGAAGAATAAAAGAAGATTTAGAGACTAACAAAAAAGAGAATTCTGCTGATCCAATAAAATAATCGTGATCCTATAAGGTAAATTTTTTTTTTGTTTCCTGTTGTCTCTTCTTGTAATTCTGTTACATGGAAAAAATATTGTCTGACATAACATGTTTCTTAGTAATTTTCATTTGTTTTCATTTGCTACCTGGTGTATCCCAGTATGTTCATATAATAGGCCTTGTGTTAGGTGTAGACATGTGAGAAAACTACCATCAAAATGGATTCTCTGTAAAAATGAAAATAGACTCTTAATTTAACAAAAGACATATAGCTGC
>QCWD01000023.1 GCA_013114725.1 Nitrososphaeraceae archaeon
CTATAATGGTTGATGTAGAAAAAGAAAAGGAAAAAAATCAGAAGCAGGAAATATGGATGGATAATAAATTTGTAAAATGGGATGATGCAAAAATTCATGTACTAACACACGGATTGCATTATGGAACCGGAGTGTTTGAAGGAATCAGATGTTACAATACAGTTAAAGGGCCTGCATTGTTCAGACTTTCAGAACATATCCAGCGTTTTTTATACAGTGGCAAGATTTACTTTATGAATATTGGATATTCAAAAGAAGAGCTGGAAAAAATTGTTATTGAGCTGATTAAACGCAATGGTGTAGATGAGTGTTATGTCAGGCCCATTGCTTTTTATGGTTATGGAAAGATGGGTGTAAATCCGTTGCCAAATAAAGTATCAATTGCTATTGCATTATGGAAATGGGATGAATATTTGAAACCAAAGGCGGGCGAGGGTAACAATAGTGGTAATAAGAGTAGTAATGTAGATTATGAAGAGGGAATAAGGGTTATAGTTTCTAATTGGACACGAATTGATCCAAGATCTATGCCTGTCCATGCCAAAGCAACTGCAAATTATGCAAACTCGGCTCTAGCAAGGGTAGAAGCTTTAAAAGCTGGATTTGATGAGGCAATATTGTTAAATTCGTACGGAAAAGTTGTAGAAGCTAGTGCTGAAAATATTTTCATGGTAAAAGATAATGTTTTGGTCACACCACCTTCATCTTCGGGGTCATTAAATGGTATAACCCGAGATGCGGTATTGACATTGAGTAAGGAAAATAATATTGAGACAAAAATAGCAGACTTTACAAAAGATGAATTGTATATAGCTGATGAGGTATTTTTGACTGGCACTGCTGCAGAGATAAAACCAATTGTAGAGATTGACAACAGGATTGTTGGAGATGGAAAAATGGGTGACATGACAAAGAAACTGAAAAAAATGTTTAGAGAGGTTGTTAGTGGAAATGATAAGAAATTCAGTAAGAAATGGTTAAGGTATGTAAATAAGTAGTTTTGTATTTTGCATAATAATAATATGATTTCTCAAAATGGAATAAATTTTAATTGTTATCTAAATTGGTCAGATATAGATGAGTTAGTCCAAAAGACAGTAAAAAAAGTAGAGAATAGAAGATATGATACTATAATTGGTATTACAAATGGTGGTATTATACCTGCTAGATTGATTGCAAGAGAAATAGATGTTGATAATATTTATTTTATATATATGTTAGATAAAAAGGTACAAAATGATCTTTTACCTGTATTTTCTAAAGATAAAAAGTATTTGATAGTAGACGATATATATGATACTGGTTATACATATACAATTGTATCTCAATTACTAGGAAATATTACAATTGGATGCGATTTTATGTTTCTACTAAGCAGATATGAGATAAAAAATGATTTGATTGATAAGAATAGTGTATTTGTAGGTGATTTTTTAAATCATGATAAATGGATTGTTTTTCCATGGGAAAAAAACTAAATTGTTATTAATAATTATTTTGGTACAAAAGTGCTTTTGAATAAATCCTGATTCTCAACACATTTAGTTAACCAATTCCAGTCATATTATTTGAACTGGAAGAAACACAATGATTCTCTGATAAGGAGAGGCCAGATATTACTTGATTTTGACGTTATTAATAACTTGGATAGGGAATTAGACGGGATGAACAGAAACAAGGAAGGTAGAAAATTTGTTTATCCAGATTCATTTATCAGATTGATTGGATACATGAGAGCACACTTTCTACCTTACAGACAGAAGGTGTAGTTAAAGAACACGCTTCTGCTAAGTTACCATCGATTCCAGATTACAGCAACATCAATAGACGAATAAACCGACTGTATATCAATATTATCATTTCAGATAACAACCAAACTGGTTTGCATTATGATTTTGTGATTGTACTTGATTTTACTGGAATCAAGGTATAAAACAGAGAGGAATGGATTGCACACAAATGGAATGTAAAGTGAGTGTACCTAAAGATACATCTTGCAGTAGACATCAGAAAAAAGAGAATCTTATCCATTTATGTAACCAGAGATAGGATACATGATGGTAAGGTATTGCCAGAATTGGTAAATGGTATTATAATCAAACAGAACAATAGGTAGATATGGTCGTAGCAGATGGTGCATATGACAGCAACAGGAATTTTCAGTTCCTGCAATAAAGGTAAGAAAGAATTCCAAGTGTACAAAAACCAATCACTACCTCAGAAACAGTACAGTACAGAAACAGAAAACCAACCTACAACTATGGAAGAGATGGATTGTTGAATCTGTATTTTCCTGTATAAAGAGAATGCTTGTTGAATATGTTGCTGCAATCAGATTTGAGAACACGGTAGAGGAGATGATACTAAAAGCAGCGCTGTATAACTTGTTTTCAAGGATAACTGTCAGATAGATAATACACGATGAAAGATAAGATGATGTTTGAATAAACTAGTTATGCAACAAAGCATAAATTGCAACAAAAATAATGAAAAATTGAAAGATTAATCCTTGCCTAGTAATTCTATAATGCCATAAGAAACGTATTGGGTTGGATTTTGAATTTTTTAATTTGTGGAATCTATCAAAAAATACAATATAATAGTCAAGATCAATACACAAATTCTTTATTCTAAATAAGCAATGATTACTGAAAATACGGTTTTTCAAGACACCTCGTAAGTAATTTCATAGTCTGCCATGTCTTTTTGGAACCTTACAGTTTTCTCTCCTTGACTGGCATGAGAAACACGAATTGATTTTTCTCCGATAAGAATTTCTGGCATCACATGAATCACATGAAGTTTCAGTTTAGCTCCTTGTCCATAATTAGGAATTGAACCACCAATGATGTGTATTTCATCTTTTTTAAATAATCGGTAAGTTGGAGCATATGATAAATAAGCATGATCATCTATAATTTCAAGCTTTATTTTATCACCACTATTTTGGTATGGATTAATACAATGTATTTTTATTAATTTTGTTATCATAATTTGTCATCCAGTTTATAGTTTATAAAAATTACTAAGATATTAATTTTGAATTAGGCAAAATCCTTTGAAAAATGTAGTATGGAAATCTACTTTTATAATTGACGGAACAGTAATCCAAGTAGGCGGCAAATCTTATTTTTTATAGATTTCAACTGAATCTTTAATTGTTTTATTTCAATAGAGAGGAATGAATACTAGCATATACATCGAGTACATGCATCAAACATTACAAATGCTATAGTTAATTTGCTAATATGACTGACACAGGTAGTATATGAGGACAACATAATTTTTGTCTAGATATCATATTCTTATTATTTAAAAAGAAATCAGTCCAAATTAACTTTATAAAATAAGAATAAAACATACCTCCGATATACTAATATTACAAATTTATGTTAGAATTTTTGGGATTGTTAAATTGCCAAAATTTTCCGATGCTGCCAAGTAAACCTTAATTTTTTGACCGTGTTTAATTTCGTGATAACCTGCAAACTTCATAATTTTTTTATACCAGTTATCCAGAACCATTAAATTTTCAGCCAAAGTTTCAGTAATCAATATATGTTCACTATCTCCCAAGTCCATTACTCTTCTTGCTAAAATAATTCCAGGACCCCATACATTTTTATTATTATTTAAATCGTTCAAGAAAAACACTGGACCAGAATTTAAACCGATTCGTACATGTATTCGATCTTCCTCTGTTTTTCTAAGATTATATTTTTTTAATTGTTCGTGTAGTTGTATACTTAATTCAATTGGTATGATGGGATTGCCTTTAAATCCTATTACCATACCATCGCCTGTTGGAAGAAGTACGATTTTTTCACCAACATTATAACTATATGATTTACAAGATTCTATCATTTCATTTAATTTTTCAATTTTTTCTTTTTGTTTCATAACAGACAATCTTGGATTTGAAAGACCGACTATATCTATAAAAAAGAAATGACCGTCAACGACTGTTTGTGTATTCCTAATGTCTTCACTTATCATGCTAATTTTTTTATATACGGATAAATGTTGTTTGCTGCAAAATGGAATATCTCTATAATATTCTAGATTTCCAACTATAGTATTTTTACATAAGGTACATTGTAGTTGTGGTCCTCCAATAGTAAAATTACTTTCCTTATCTATTTCGTATATCGTCCATGAAGAATTTGTTCTAACTCCAGGGTATGATATAAGTCTTATAAATTTAGTGATATTTCCTTTGTACTCTTCAGTTTTTATTTCGAGAAAACTGTTAAACATATTAATAATAAATTGAGTTTCTTGTGGAATTGGTGTATTGATAGTGAATATTCCATAAGTTTCATATTGATTCAACAAGGCAAATAATTTATTTAAAAATTCAATAACATTATCTTTTTTATATAATAAAAATAAATGATCTATAGAATCGAGTACAAAGAAAATTTTTTTATTATTAGATTTGGATTCCCACCAATTGTGTCTATCTGTTTTAAGTAAAAGTAGTAATTCATTTAAAATGTGATCAAGTATTAGATCCTTGTCATGTATCTCTGATTTAATATTTTGATCATAAAAGGAAAGATTTACAAATTTAAATTGTGGGATGTCAAAGTCATTTCCTAATAAAGATTTTACATATTTCTGAGTTAGTTTCGAGCTTGCATAGATACAGTTGCCACTTAATTTTAATCCATCTTCAAGAAATTTTTTGCAAAATAATTCTTTATCATTTCCTGGAGGACCGCTCAATAACACAGACGTAGGTGATAAATCTATATCCGATTGTTCAGAATCAAGTAATTCAGAAAAAATCGGAATCATCATGTAGTTATTTATAACATAGTATATAGTTATTTTTATTGTCTTGACTTTTCATTAATTTTATTCTCTAATCCAATAATTATGTTATTCATTTCAGCAGTAAATGGATGATTAGGATAAGTTAATGATGTCAAAAATTCTCTTTTACTAAATTGTATATCACAATAGCATGGAACAGATCGTAATAGATCCAATGTAGTTTCTTCCTTTAAATATTTCTCAAGATCTGACATGTTAATTTGTTCTGGGTCTGGCACCATAGTCAAATGACGATGTGGATTATTTTCATTATCGTTATCAACAATAGTGGTCAAAACGTCAGGTATACAATAGCCTTTAACACGATTTAATAATAGAAATGCATCAGTACCTTCCGTTCTAAATGGTTCTATGATATCTGTAACTATGGTTCTGGTTCCTGCAATATCCATATCACCCATTTTTAAAACTAATAAAACAATATCAGTTATAGCGATTGCATTTATTGCAAAAAATCTTAAACCAGGACTGGTATCAAAAATCACATAATCCGCTGATTTATCTATAATTAATTGATCTTTTAAGGATACAAATCTACTGATGGCCTTTGCCTTTATGGTTTGTAGCTGATCCATTTTTATTATATATTCGGTGGACGGACTTGAAAAACCTACATGCAATTTTCCGGCAATTTCTTTATTTATGTCATGATTTCGGATCGTTGATGTTATATCAATCAAAAAATCATCGATTTGACAGGAACCTAGGAGATAGTCATTTAGCCATTTGTTTGGTAGCTTTGAAATTTTACCAGCAAAATATGAAAATAAACTTGGTGCATAAACGTCAAGGTCTATAAGTGTAACGTTGTATCCTTTCTTTGCCAGCAATACTGCAATATTAGTACTTAAGGTGGTCTTGCCTGTTCCTCCTTTATATGAATGAAAGGCTATACAACTACCCATAGATGTTTTTAATATTGAAGATCATTTATTAAACCTTGTTAAGTTTTCAATAAATTTCAAGATTATTTATTTTATATTATATAGATTTATACGATATTTTAGTATTGATGGTTTTTTATGAACTAATTTTATTCGGATAGTGGAATACTAAAAATAAATGTAGTTCCTTTGTCGTCTTTATTATCTTGTGCCCAGATTTTTCCTCCATGAGATTCTACAATATTTTTTGAGATATATAATCCCAAACCGGTTCCCATGTTAGATTTTGTTGTAAATTTTGAAAATAACTTTTCTTTAATTTTTGGATCTATTCCTTGACCGCTATCTTGTACACTCACTACCAGTTCATTTCTTTTTCCATCTATCCTTTTTTCAATATTTACTATAATAGTAGTTCCTCTATCGGAAAATTTTATTGCATTAGTAAGAAGATTATACAAAACTTGACCCAGTCGATCAGGGTCTCCGTCTACAAACAAAGATTCTGTCCAAGTATTTTTAATTACTATTTGTTTTTCTATAACATATTGCATTACATCTTTTATTGTTTTTTTTATAAGATCTATTAGATCGAATCTTTTAGTATTCAGTTTGAATGTTTTATTTTCTATTCTATTAACTTCTAAAAGATTATCAGTAAATAATTGTAATTTTTTTGCATTACTGATAATAATATCAAGTAATTCCTCCTTTTGTTTTATGCCCAATGAATTATTTGTACGCATCACCTCTGCCAATCCCAAAATTGGTTGAATTGGATTACGCAATTCGTGAGCAGCTATATCTATAAATTTTTTATGTGTTTGATCACGCATTTTTATTTTTTCAAAAAGAACATCTATCTGCAAATATAGGTCTGCCTGTTTCCATAGGCTTTCAAAAATAGAAACATAATATAATACCGTTGCTTTACTTTTAGAAAATGTTGCCATACCAATAGATTCATATGAACTATCTGATTTATCATTTTTGAGTTCCACTGAAAGAGAATATTTTCTATCAACAATCAGAATAGAAACATCATTTTTCATTGATTCTTCAATGCATCTAATTTCTATATCTAAATGTGAGTCAATAAGAGGAGGTTTTTTTTCTGCATTGCATGGTACAAGTATTCTTAATTTAATATTTTTTCCTTCAAATAGTTTATCCAGGTCGTATCTTTTACTTTGTCTATAAAATGCATTTAGAGTTGAAAAGATCACTAGTATTTCATTGGTAGTTGATTTTAACAACGCATCTATTAATTTTTGTACCTGTTTTGGGTCGTCATCAATGACTTTAATATTTTGATCGGTAAGGTTATCTAACTCTATTTCATTTATTTCATTTTCTTGTGGAATGGTTTTATTCCAGAACGGATCGATAAGAAATTGTTTATCTCCAACTAGATCATATACTTTATTGCCATAAACATGTTTTAATCTTTTAAACATGTTAACACATGTCTGACTATCAAAATAGTAAGACTTGCCATCAATCTTGATGTCAATTATTTTATCTTCATCCAATTCTACCAGTGGCTTGCCACATAAAATACAATTATGTTTTAAGAAATTATCATTATAATCTTCATAGTGTATCACTGGTATGTTCACTTATGATTAAAATATGATTGATAATAAATTTTATCTATTATGTTATTTCAAACAATAAAATCTGAAAATCGGTATAGATTGCTCCACTTAACGTTGAAAATTTTTCGACGTCGAAAAATAAGATTAGATTTTCTTTTTCTCTTTGATAAGAGTATCTATTTGTGTGTTTATCTGGTTTTTATGCTGCATCAATATTTCATATATCAGCCAATTATCTTCGATATCTTCAATGATAGATGCGAGTTTGTTTTGAGCAATTCTTAAAGTAATTATAGCTTTATCAAAAGCCTTATGGGTTCTTTCATCTAGTTCAATCATACTGCTATGAAATGGATAATAATCAGCACATTCCAGATCCGAATCTGTAGAAACTTCTTTCTTTTCCCGGCGTATTTCGCGTATTGTTATTTTTCGCTGTTGTATTAGATTCATTATTCTATCTTTCTGTTGCTCATCTTTAACATAAAGTAATTCTTCACCGATGCCTGGCGAGATGATAGATTGGGATATAAGGTCTAAAATATTTTCTGGTAACTCCAGCATCTTAATTCTCTTGTTAATATAACTTGGACTCTTTCCTATCTTTTCAGATAAATCAGTTATTCCTCCCCAACCATACTCTGTTACATAGGCCATGAAAGCTCTCCCCTCTTCTAGTGCATCCAGTCTCTTTGTCTGAATGTTTTCAACAAGCGATACTTCAAAAGCTTCCCTGTCATCAAGTTCTACAACATGGCATAAAATTTTTTTCCACCCCAGTTTTTTACATGCCAGATATCTCCTATTTCCAGCAACTATACTATACCCTCTTTTGCTAATACGAACAAGAATTGGGTGTAACAAACCTTTTTCGTTTATAGAATTGGATAGCTCGTCAACATCCACATCACTTATCACTCTGTATGAATATTTGGAAACATTTATTCTATGAATTTCAATATTTTCGATAAGTCCGATTAAACCTTTTGAAGTTGCAAATATCTTCTGCAATACAAAATAGATGTATTTGTATTATTTATTATTATTGGAAGCTTTATTCTACAAAATGGTAATAAAAGTTAGCATTAATCCATTATTATGAAAATAATTTAATAACATGAAAACAAGAATAGAAAATAGTGAATAATAAACGGATCCTAGTGATTGACGATGACCATGGAACAACATTAGCATTTAAACTAGGTCTTGAAAATCACGGATTTATAGTAGATACGTACAATGATCCAGTGATAGCACTGAGAAATTTTAGACCAGACTTTTATGATCTGTTATTAATTGACGTAAGAATGCCAAGTATGAATGGATTTGAGTTATGTAAAGAGATCGGGATGGTTGATAAAAAACAAAAGATCTGTTTTATGACTTCCTTTAAAGCTTATTATGATTCCCTTGTGACAAACTATCCTGGTATAAAACAGCAATGTTTTATCCAAAAACCCATTTCCATAAAGGGTCTGGTAGAAAAAATTTTGTTAGAGATAAATTAATTAAAAAATAAGAAACTAAAAAATAGAACACACATCTAGTGATAATTGTAAGTTAATGAACAAATCGTTGTACGATATTATTGAAGAAAAATCAAAAAATTTTAATATTTTAGGAATAGCTGGCAGTTTACAGGATGATTCATCAAGTACAAAAATTTTGAAAATCATATTAGAGAAAGCTAGAAAAAATGGAAATTATACAAATATTATTGATCTTAAAGAGACAAGATTGCCTCTTTTTAATCCAAATAAACCCAGAGATAAAACTGACGAGATAGAAATGGTTACAAAAGAGGTTATAAATGCTGATGCATTTATACTTGCGACACCTGATTATCATGGATCAATGTCTGGTACTTTAAAAAATTTCTTGGATTATTTTTGGAAAGAATTTTCTGGCAAGACATTTGGATATATTATATCATCACATGAAAAAGGGTTGACCGTGCTTGATCAGATGAGAACGGTAGTCAGGCAGTGTTATGGATGGAGTGTTCCGTATGGGGTGTCTATTAATTCTAGTCAGGATTTTGATATTGATGGAAAAATAAGTAATAATAAACTCGAGAAGCGCATTGAGAGTTTAGCAAGAGATATATTCACATATGGAATTTTAATACGATCCCAATTCCTAGATGATATAAACAATAAAGAAGAAAATACGTATGCATTTCAGTACTAGTTTTGATGAGTATTTATCTATCTTTTTAATCTAATAACTTTTCGTGTTGTAAGGTCTCGAAATATTTGATTGATCTGAAACGATTTTGTATTTCATATTTGTGTCTAATGTTCTAAAATTATTATTTTGTTTTCCTCTAATATTATTATTGTATATTTTAATTAATAATACAATAGATAATACTGAAAGCTACTGATTACCATCTTCTTAGTATTAGAACCGAGACTGTATTTAGAAGAATCTTAATATGTATTATATTATAATCCGGAGTATTTTTTAGAAATATCATACTCTAGACTAGCTTATAATTTAGGTGTCTAATTAAAAAATCCACATGAAAAGAGATGATCCTGGTGTATAGATCTTTAAGCAAGGATTATGAATGCCAAGATCAAGTATATCGCTTATTTCCGGTATTATCTTTCCCTTTTCCGGTATTATCTTTTATTTTTAGTTCTCTCTTTACATATTCGACTAATCTAGATATTTCTTCTTTGTCAAGCTGATCTATATTCTTTTTTTGACTTAACTTGAATTCATCACCTTTCTGAATCTTATCAAATATTTTTTTCACCTCATTTTCATATTCAACTCTTGCCATATTTTTGAATAATTCAAATTGATATTTACCGATAAGAGTTCTAAACATTAAATAATTATTCTTAATTGAAACTGATGGTAAATAAAAGCCAATAAAAATCATGTATACAGATAAACCACTAAAAAGTAGCGAGATTAATCCGAAAGGAGGATAAAGAACTTTAGAAAAGACACTTGGTTGAGTCGAGACCAAAATCAAAAATAATCCATATGAAAGTGGTAGCAAATAATTCTTGAATGTTTTATTTTTTGTATTTGTTATAAGTATAAAGATAACTGAACTAAAAATAACAGGTCCAATAAAAAAAGATAAGGTTGATGTAATTGTATAAAGTGGGAAGAGAAATGGATACATAGAAATTAGATTTACAATTAAGATTGTGGTATTTGGTAATAAATTGATCAAAAATAAAATCATTGGTATTAACATGGTGACAAAAAGTTTTACAGGATTTTTGCTAACATGTTGATACATTAAAAAGAAAGTAGAGACCCATATTGCAAAAAAAGTAAGAATGTATGTTGAAATATAAAATTTATAGATTTCTGGTATATTGAGTGATTTTGTTTGAGTTTCTTTGTGATAATTAATTAATGTGATATTCGTTGGATGTTTACTTATTTCTGAAATGTGATATAGTAGAGAAAAAATGATTAATATTGAAAAAAGAGCAAACGAGATCAAATATGTTATCGCTAGTTTTTCCTTGCTCTGTTTTGACCATCGTAAAAACTTTAGTAAGCCTGCAATACTAAAAAACAATCCAAAAATATGTGATATTAATAGTATTAAATAAATGAAATGGATGTAATAGCTTTTTTCAAAAATGATTTGATATGAAATAATTATCAGAGGTACAAATAATAGTATATTATATATGGTGATAATCTTGTTAATCCTTTTAAAACTAGTTTTTGGAATTGGTGAATCTTGTATAATATGTTCTAATTTATATACAATTATAGTATTAATGTAAATAAAGACAGCTACAGAAATGACAAAAACTATATCAAGAATTTTGTTCGATGTCGAAAATTCAAATAAATCCATATAATCAAAAACAGATGTGTCTACATATATGAGAGTAAGCAATATTACATATATTGCAATAGGACTGAAGATAATAATATCTCTCTTGTATGACAAGTTAAATCTTATCCATTATATTTCATTTCTTCTAATAACCTTATCTTTTAATTTATACAAAAAATTGATTGGGATATGTAAAGCACTGTGATTTTAATAACAGATAATTTGATTACTTTTCTTGATTTTTTTATATAAAATAGAGAGTAATGTGGTATTTTATTTAGTACTAATTATCAGGTTTAAGGTTTAACTATCAAATGATAGTTCACGTTTGTCTTTAATGGCGGATCATCTGGAGCTATAATTTGAGGAAGCTTTTGATTTGCTTTATAATTTATAGTATGTTCTCCTGGCGGTAGATCAACAACAACCATTATTCCATCTATTAATGCACGCCAACTTCCAATTTCTATCCCGTATTCATTTTGGATGTTAGTCACATTTAGTATAAAAAATTCAGAGGTCTTTCTATAATCATTAATTTTGGTGATCTGTTTTCCATCTATCGAAACATCTACAATAGCGTATGGATTATGAGAATTAACACATTCTATTAACTTTTGATCGTTTCTTTCTGCAGGATCTTGAAAATCGCCGTAACTACAACCTTCTGTGAGTGCCGGAATTACTACTGGTAATTGTGGAATGGTACATTCAAATGACCGATCTCTATTGCTTGGAGTTTCGGCATAGAAGTCTTGTAGAAATATCATATTCTCGATTTCATTAAAAGAACATTTTGGAGGTTTGTATAATTCTGAAGCTGGAGATTGTGTGGTCTCCAAGTTGACGTGATTATTCCAATGCATTTGAGCTAATTCGCCATAGCTTTTACCATACGGCATATCATTTGGTCCATAAACAACAGTATTTTTTACCTCAGAATAAGAAGTATTAAAAAAAGTGAATATCATGCATGCACCAAGTGTAATAACACATAGTAAGTTTAATCTAATTTTATAACTCAACAATATCATTGAATATGACCTAAGTTTTTAAACATTATGTATTTATTCAAGATATCATAGTTCTGAAATTATGATTATTATATTTTTACTCGATCTATAAATTTTTTATAGTATTTAATGCAAGATCAAGATGTTGTCAGGTTAAGTTGTCTAGGTTAGTTACCATTTTACAACTCATAGTTCATGTATAAAAATTTATCGAGAAATGATCAAAAATCTAACAAAACTCAATTAGTAATATTATCTTAGAAAATAAATATATCAAATATGATATGTGTATAATAATAGATGGATCCAGTAAATTTGTCAATACTATCATCTAAACAAGATTTAGTTTAGAAACTAAAAAGATTAAAAGATCAGAGTTAAAGTTTAATGTACTATATTTATGTTCAATGTACCGGCCACAAAATATGTTGGTCCCTCAGCTTCAAAGGTAATAAGATGATCGCCTGTTCCCTCAATAGGTCCTTTTTTTAATAAATTTACATCAATCAAAGCCCAAAAGCCATTATAAACTATCTGTATTTTCTGCCCAGGCAATCTGCGTCCAGAAGGTATATTCATATGATTATTTGCAGGTACACCAGATATTTCTAAAATACTATTTCTCTCCACATAACATCCAATTCGAGATATCCCATCAACACAAAGTTCTAATCTTCTTGTGGCTTGTGTTTCTTGCACACATAGATCAAAACAGTTGTCTATGATACTCAATTCGGGATATTCTTGTAAACTCGCTTCAGATGTAAGAATTGGAAGTAAAATGTAGCTATTGGTTTTGTCTTCTATAACAAGTGTCTGTACGTTCTCTTGCTTTGTGAAATATGGCGGAAACGCAGTCAGGTAAATATTGTTTACTCCAAGTTGAACAGGATTTGCAGAATGTGGATTCGTCTGGTATATATTTCCAGGTCTTTGCCTAGCTGGATTAGTTAAATTATCAATTTTAAATATCCATTTCTGCCATTCTTCCACCACATTATCGCATGTAAAACCTCCATTAAGTACAGCGTTATGTCCCAATACTGGGTCTTCCGGTGCATGTGTCATATTATTTATCCAGTCACTAACTGGAGGAGTATTGCAATCTCCACAAACCTCTTTCCAAGATTTATCACAACAATTTATACTCATTATTAGCATTCTAAGACAATAAGATATTAATAACTTTTTTTGTTATTATTATTATATTATTGAATTATTTTTAAAGAATTATAAATTTTATATATTTTTCATAATAAAAACATTGAATATCAAGAAACTTTATTAATGACTTTTTCTAATCAAAATTAATGAATAAAATTTTCATTATATTGTATGCTTTTCTCAAAGGGAGATGTTCAGTTAACTTTAAAAATGATAACTCTAACAATTGCGGACATAACTAACTTCCCTAAAATTCTTTTTGATATTAAACAATTTTTCAAATAATCGATGTTGGAATTATTATTCATTAATCGTACTGCCGAGTCATATTATTCAATTTTGATTATTTTTTTTATATTTTAAATTTAATCTGTAGCAAGTTCATAACTAACTTTGATATTAGTTAATCCAGATGAGCACGACGAGAAGGAATGCAAACTTATATTTTTAGAGATGGGTTTAAGAAATATCCAATACCCGTCAGATATACAACGTTTCTTTCCAGAAAGTATCCCAAAAATATTATTTTCAGGTAAATTTATTTCGAAAAATGAAGAATATATTCTATATTTTTCAAGGCCTTTGTTAATTGTTTCACCATTGATAGTAATTTCGAGTGGACCTATTACATCCATTTTATGTCTTGCAATTTCAATTAATTCATCATCGGTATTTCCATCATAACCCATTATGGAAATCCAATTTATGATTGGCATAAAAATAGATCTACCTTTGGTAATTTTATTTCTACGAATTGGTGTATTTTCTACTCCTTCATATGTTTGGCATAAAAATAAAATACTAGGATCATTTTGATTAACATTAACATATTCTCCGCTCCAATCAAATGCAGGATTTTTATTTTTAGGAATAGAGGAAAGCCATTGCCACCATTCTATGCTCCACTCGCTATATGATTTCCCGTATGGTTTGGAATCAATTGGATAAATATAAAATTGTGTCGACAACTCGTTTAAATAATTTAGTATTATTAAAGTTAATGAATAAGTGTTTAGATATAAAAGATATTTGATACGTATAAATTAAATATCTGATTATTTGTAATTTTATAATTTTTTTTATTTCTTGTTATTTATATGCAATAATATTATTTGTGGAAGTTTTTATCTAATGTTAATAACTTTGATAGATTTGAATTTTACAAATTATTAAAACTTATCACCCCCAAAGAAATATTCATATTTTTCGACGTCGAAAAATTCCAAAAAATATATTACAATAGACGTAAAGACCGATTAAATTAGCAAAACAGAACTAAAGGCAAAAGAAATGTCAATCAGTCTGTATGATAAATTGAATTAAATTTTTTGTAAGAATATGAAACTGTACCCACATTAATAATTACAAGAATTAGTAATCTATTTGAAATACATATGTGAATAGTTTTAACAATTGATATTTTCAAAGGTTTTTAATTTTCTATCATTAATAAAAGATGGCTCATTTGTACGATTTAATGATAGAGAAACGGCTGCAGATTCTCTAACTAAATTGTTAAAAAACCATGTTCGTGATTTTTCTTCTAAAGATATTTTGGTTTTAGGAATTCCTCGTGGTGGTGTTGTAATGGCAGATATTATTGCAAGAAAACTAAACGCGAATTTCGATATTATAGTAACTAGAAAATTAAGGGCTCCACAAAATAAGGAATTGGCTCTTGGTGCAATATTATACGATAAAAAAAATAAAAGTGTCATGACATACCTAGAACAGGAAATTATTAGATCATTAAATATTCCTTCTGAATATTTGGAAGAGGAAAGGACTCTCCAGATGCAAGAGATAAGTCGTCGTATATCTCTCTATACCAGTGATAGTAAGAATAACATTGATGCTAATAATGTTAGTTTGGATATTGAAAACAAGGTAGTTATTTTGGTAGATGATGGTGCATATACAGGATCAACTGTAATTGTAACTGCAAGGTGGTTAAAAGAAAAAAAACCAAAGAAATTGATTATAGCTTTAACTGTAGCTCCCAAAGAAACTATCGAGATTCTAGAAGATGAAGTAGATGTTATAGAGGTTATGATAACCTCTCCCATAAGAAATTTCAAGACTGTTAGTAGATTCTATCAGAATTTTTTACCTGTTAGCGATGAGAAGATTATTGAGATAATGAAACGTGGAAGGAAATAATAATTGAAAAAATATAATATAGATATGATAATTTTCTGTTCTGTTAATTTAATATAATTTTTTTCATATTCGAATCTCTTTCTAAATTTACCGTTTTTAATTCTATATATTGTTGTGTACTGTTACAAAAAAAATATCCAGCTATAAATTTGATCTAGATAACAAATTGTTTTCCCAGCACATAATAATTATAAAAATTTTAACTAATTATAAATTGTGTATTTATTTTTAGTCATTATTGAAAATATTTATTTATAATGGTTATTAATAAAGCTCTATTAACTTTGTAAGATCTTTAGCTGTGGATGTCCCATTTCTAATGTATGTCTCACATTTGAGAGTGAGAGAAAGACGACATTTACTGTTATCGTAATTCACTAGTAATATATTTTTAGAGTCTAGGGAATGCTAATAAAACATTAATCATATTTGCATATAAGTTATGTGTCTGTCGAGAACTGAGTACAGAGATTTGGTTCTGATCATGTTTACAGACGAAACCGAAGTTTGTATTTAGAATTGAAGACTGAGTCATTTGTTTGATAACACAAAAAAAATTTTCATGTTTTATTAGATATAGAGAATAAATTTTCGATATTTTTTCTGATTGTAATATGATTTAAATACTAAAAAATACGTATGAAATATCTTTAAAAATACATTAATTCTTATGAAATCCGTTTTGTCCATGGATAGCTGTTTCTAATAACCACACCTTTTCAAACAAATTCAGATATATTGAAACTTTCAGTTCGTTATCGGTGTAAGAAAGAACATATGATTTCTTGATATTATCTTCATAGGTAATTGTATCAAAGACGAGCAAAAATTTGTCGTCTATTATAAAAATTGCAGATTTTAAAGAAATATGAGGCTCGAAATATCTAATTAAAATACGTTCTTTGTTTTTGGATGATATGTTACTATCCCATTTATCTCGTAAGGTATATGAATTAAGAATCCTTATTTTAAGTAAATTATTTTCTGTTATTTTTTGAAAGACTAGATTTAAAATATTTTTTATTTCATTTTTTTCGATCCAACTTTCTTCAGGTAATAAAATATTAATATTATTTTTTGAATGTTGGATTCTTGAAGAAATAATTTCAAAATATTTATTATTTTCACCTAATTTATTAATGTTATTTTGTTTAATATATTGTTCAACAAACTCATTATTCTTGTCAAACTTATTATCCATATTTTCTGTAATTTTATCAATTTTACCAAGATAGAGTATATCTTTTATCTTTTGATACCAAATTATCGACATTAAAATAAAAATATATCCTATCGAATATATAAGTGCCCAAAACCATTCAGTTTCTCTTATAAATTCTTTGCCTACCATATCAGAGTACGTATAGCCAATATCAGCAAACACAAGAATTGTTATTGCAAGTGTTAATATTAACCAATGAAATATTAATGGTTCTTTCTTTGTAGTTATTAAAATAACTATTGCTGGCACAAGAATAATGAAATCATACAAATAATAGATAATACTTACAGTAAATGAAATTACATTATATTCTCCTGAAAGATGATTTCTGATCATGGTAGTTATAAGACCGATCATTAAAATTGAAACCCCAATGGATATTACTATGTAATATATAGAAGATATGTTTTTATGTCGTGACAAATGTGCAAGTGAAGAGTACAAATAATAAGAAAAAAAGAAATTAGATAGCAGGTAGAAAATGTCAGCTATAGATGGGTATGGGATTGAAATTTTCATAAAATATTGATAATATAAATAGATTGTTTCTCCAATTAACCAACAAAAAATAGCCAAGAATACAATTATAAAAATCTTTATTTCTGATTTTGTCAATCCTTTTGAAATTAATCTAATTGCTGCTAGTGCGCAACAAAAAAAAATTATGATGCCGGGAAAAGTATTAAACATTGCTGTTCGTTCTGTATCTATCACAAATATAATCAGAAATGCAGATATACATGCTATTAATATAGGTAAAAGCAATCTTTTCAAGATCTTTTTTAATTCTTTATTTATTGTCTCTACGATTTCTGAATTTCTATTAGTTCGTGGTAGGGACAATTGCTATATCTTTACATCATTATTTTTATAAA
>QCWD01000188.1 GCA_013114725.1 Nitrososphaeraceae archaeon
CTTTTCTATCTTTAGGTAATTTTATATTTTCTTTCTTTGCTATATCAAGTAATATTTCTGCAAATACAGACAAAGCTCCGCCTGTTAATGGAATTATACATCCACCATTTATAGAATACATTTGTATTAATTTATCTTTATAGTAATATAATGTCTGAGTTTGTAATTTTAATTTTTGTGAATCTTTAATTGCATCATTTTTGTATTTATCCAGTTCTTCACCTACTCTAATCGAATAATATTTAAGATAATCAGCTTCACTTACTGGTTTACATGAACCATTACTGGATTGATCTCCAAACGGATCTTTTATTGAATCAAAATCAAAATTTAAATGTTCTTTTAAAAATGCCTGTACTTCATCCCATTTAAATATTAATACAGCACCTACTAAAACTCCACCAATTATAAGTAAAGTATTATCATCTTTTCCCATGATTATACATAAAATATTATCTTAAATAGCATAAAAATACATATATAAAAATAAGTTTTTAAAATCATTAAGAGTATGTCTAGTGAAGGTGAACAGCCAGCTCAAGAAATTGTTAAAAGAACGATAGAAATGGTTGGTAAGACAGAGGGAGAAAATGCGTGTCAAGCATGTGTAGATTTTGATACTGATATAAACAGCGTAGATAAATCAACGCTTGGATATGAATTGGAATATACAAAACACGATTTAGAATCAGATATTGGTAAACAGATAGCACAAGAAAAAGATTTAAATTCAATTCCTTTCATTAAAGATTGTAAAATTCTTAAAGATGGTACCATGAAATGTGAAGAAATTTCAGGGTTTGATAAATCCAAGTTTGATTTTTTAAATAAAAAACAAGAAGAAAACACATCTTAATTAATTTTTTTTTATTATTTTTATCATGGGAGGTAGTGGATATGCTACCAATACGTTTATTATTGGTAAGAATCATGAAACAGGTGCCGATGTAACGGATGCTGGTGTAAGAACACATTCGTCATCGATGGCAATGATACCATTGCCAAAAAAAATTCTTACTGCTAATGTTGCTTATCAATTACCAAATATTCCGTCAGTTTTAGTTCATGTGCGAGCTGGAGAAAATAATATAGGTAAAATTTTTTATGGTGGTGTAGGTCGTTATATTGCACAGGTTGATTATGGTACATGGTTATATGCAGCTGAACCAGCTACATTTAATGTAGAAAATGCAAATGAATTATCATTTATAACTGATATCAGTAACCAAGAATTATATGTAAGTGTAGAAACATCTTCGGAATCCGATATAGGTGAAGCTGATTCATTAACTGTTGATGTTTCTGATACAACAGCTCCTACCGTAGTGTCAACAGATCCAGCTTCGGCAGCTATTAATGTAGCTTGGAACAAACAAATTACTGCTACATTTGATGAAGCTATTGATCCGACAAGTGTAAATACATCATCGTTTACAATTTCGCCAAACCCAGGCGGTGTAGCGGTTGGTGTCGATGCTACAGATTCATTAAAAGTCTATATGAATCATAACAATCTTTCAAGTGCAACAGTATATACAATGACATTAAAGGGTACTGGTTCAAATAAAATTGCAGATTTAGCTGGGAATACTTTAGCAGCTGATTATACATGGACTTTTACATCAAATGCTTCAGCACCAGCTAGTGATGTAACAGCACCAACAATATATTCAAGAAATCCAATTTCCAATCAAACTGATGTTGATCCAGCATTACATCCAGTAATTGTATTCAGTGAACCTATGCTATCATCTTCAATAAATACAACAACTATGCAAATTAAAAATGAAAGCACTGGTTCTAATATTTCTTACACTATATCTTTAGCAGCTGATTTACAAACAGCAACAATAATTCCAGAATCTGTTTTAGATAATGGAACTAGATATAAAATTACAGTAATTGGTGGATCAAGTGGTGTAAAAGATTTAGCTGGTAATGCTTTAGCAGCTACAAGCACTTGGATTTATGCCACAAGAGCTGAAACATACACTTCGGTATATAATGTTGCTCATAACAATAAGAAGAATACGCTTGGTAATGATTCTGGATTAAGGGTAGGATTTGAAATAACATCATCAAGTAATGTACTGTACAATCAAAAACCAAAACGAATTATTCTTAGAATGAGAAAACAAAATTCTCCAACCGGTACCATGACAGTAACAATACGAGATTCATCTAAAAATCTTAAATTTACTTATTTACAAACGCTTGATGTTTCTACTATTACAACAGACACCAGCGGATCTGTATATACATTTTCTGATGCCAGTGTACAATTTATGGCTTCAGCATTAGCAGTAGGTGATACGATGTTATTAGAATATGATGGTGATAATACAAATTATGTAGAAGTGTGGCGTAATGAAAATAATATAATATCTGGTATAAATGAAGTTGAATTTGATTCATCATTAAATAAAGATAGTAATACAAGTTATGATGTGGCATGGCAGGTGTTTATCTAAATGAGTATTAATTCAAAAATTGGTGTATCAAGTTTAGGTGGAATTAAAATATATAGAGATAGTGTCGCACAGGGTATAACAAGACCAAACTTATATCTTGATGAAACATTTAACGTTGTACAAGAAAG
>QCWD01000189.1 GCA_013114725.1 Nitrososphaeraceae archaeon
CATCAAATACTATACTCCGAGGACTAAATTGAGACTCAAACATGCCAAACTATCTATCGGAGATGATATATAGCACAGATTGTCTGCTCAGTAAAAGTAAGACGTGGTCCAACCAAACAAGATAATGTTGATTTTAAACCAATTGTAACAAAAATGTCAAAAATAAAAAGATTATCTGCAGTTATTGCAGACAAAGGACATGATAGGGAGCGAAATCACGTACTGGTACGGCAGAAACTGGGTGGATACAGCATAATACCTGCAAGAAATGTAAACGTACTTGTGTGGAAGACTCATGGAAGATACAGAAAGAAGATGAAACAGGGATACCACAAGTCGTTATTTCATCAGAGGAACAGGAACTAAAATATTATATATGTCATAAAAAGATTTTTTGGAGAACATATCACATCACGATTTATAATACGGCATAATAGAGAATTGATTTTCAAATGTAATGCGTATAATGTTCACAGAATACTAATTCTTTTGATATTGTGGATGGTTTATACAGAACCCAAGATATAAACAATTTATAAACTAATCTTTTTAATATAGTTGAAGAATTTATTGAGTCTATTAGTCTCACCAGAAAAATTAAACAAATTACTATTACAGAAAAAGAGAAATCTTTTAGTAATTGACACAAGACCGTTTGACAAATACTTAAATGGACATATCCCTTCTGCGGTTAATATTGAATTAATGCAATATCATTGGAATGATACAACAAAGAGAGGAATTATGCAATTTGAATCTCAATTAAAAAAATTGATTTCAAATATAGGGATATCTAATGATGATTTTGTTGTTTTTTACGATGATATTTCTGGTTCGTCTGCATCAAGAGGGATTTGGTTGTTGCATTTTTTTTCTCATAACAATACGGCTATTCTTGATGGAGGATTTAATCAATGGAAAGAAAAAAATTATGAAATTGAAGAAATAACAAATCCTTTTTTAAAGAATGAATTTAATCCCCAAACTAATATTGGTATTCTTGCTGACTATAAATACATAAAGGATAAAATCCTTAATTCTAAAGATCTAATATTAATTGATTCAAGATCACCTGAAGAGTATTCAGGAAAAATTGTTAGGGCTAAAAATAAAGGTCATATAAAATCTGCAATTAATATCGATTGGACTTTAAATATATCAAAAAATAAATTCAAGAATTTAAAAGAATTGAAAAGAATTTATAAAAATATTCCAAGAAACTCAGAAATAATAACTTATTGTCAAGGTGGGTATAGAGCAGCAAATACATATGTCGTTCTAAAAATGCTTGGATATAAAAAAGTCAAAATGTATCTTGGCTCATGGTCGGAATGGGGAAATCTAGATAAAGTTCCAATAGAGAATTAAAAATCAGAAATAATTAATAATCTTTTTGTAAAACATGAAGTGTTGAAAGATAAAAATAAAATTTATTTTAAGATCCGCGAATTAATGGAAGATGATTTATTAAATGGATTTTTCATCACCTTGTCAAATCTTTCATTTGTTGGTCAGATACAAAACGATATATCTCATGCAAAAAAAATTTTAGGAATTGTTCAGAAATCAGAATCACATAAAATTTTCGTAGCAGTTTTAGAAAATAAACAGATAATAGGAACAGTAACTGTATTCGTAGAACAAAAATTTATTCATGATGGAGGAAAGATATGTCATATTGAAGATGTGGCAACAAGAAATGGATATGAAGGTAAAGGTATCGGTTCAGCATTAGTGAAAAAGGCTATAAATTTCGCAAAAAAAATAAAAAGTTACAAAATAATACTCAGTTGTAATGAGAAAAATCAATCATTTTATGAAAAATTAGGATTTAGGAAATATGAAATGTCTATGAGATATGATATTTCCACATAAAATTATCGTAGTCAATTACTAAACAGATTAATATCTTTTGTCAGATAAAATGATCATGGAAAAGAATGCCGAACCTCTACCAATAATGAATGTTCGTAAAATAAAGAATGTGAATCTAAAAGGAGGTGTAGTTTTTGATGGTTTTCAGAGCTTAGGTTTAACTAATACAATTGCTTGCGGCTGTTTCGTTAATTCTTTACAAACCGATTTAGTGGCCATCATAGATTCGCCCATCTTTCCTGCAATATCAATTATTTATAATTCAACACCAAATTTTCCGGTTAGGATTTATGCACACGAAGAAAAAAAATTAGCTTTTTTTGTGTCTGAGCTAACCCTTGATCCAATAATACATAGAACTTTAGCAGATACATTACTAGACTGGACTTTGGAACAACAATGCGATACCATAATAAGCATAGTCGGTAGACCAATTGAAGATCCTGCAGAATATAACAAAGATCAATCATTACATGTGGTCACAAATACAAAAGAAGGGATTAGAAAATTACAAACCACTAATATAAAATTTTTAAATAATGGAACTGTAAGTGGAATACCTGGACTTTTACTAAATGAAGGAATTTGGAAAAACATCACGGTAATTGTATTTGTAATTGATGTTATTTCTGGAGTTCCTGATTTTAGAGGAGCCGCCACTGTGGCTGAAGTAATTGGTAAAATTATTCCTGGCGCGTATTGCGATACCGC
>QCWD01000190.1 GCA_013114725.1 Nitrososphaeraceae archaeon
TTTTCATTTGCTACCTGGTGTATCCCAGTATGTTCATATAATAGGCCTTGTGTTAGGTGTAGACATGTGAGAAAACTACCATCAAAATGGATTCTCTGTAAAAATGAAAATAGACTCTTAATTTAACAAAAGACATATAGCTGCAGATATTCTATTTCTGTAAATTTAATGGTCATAAATTAGAAAAAGGGTATTCTAGTCCATAGGTCTTTGTTAAATTAACAGATATGATGAAAGTATTGAAATTATTGATTATTTAATTGAAAATTAAATTTTCTTTGTTTTTTAATTTCAATATCCCTTTATATTATTATTGATTGTAAATTCCGCATTCTAGAATGATTCAAACTGGAAAATGCCGAACAAGGTATCATATAAATACATGAATGAAAAAAATGGCTGGAAATTAATTATTGATTTACTGACGAATATAAATAACGGTCATGGATATAAAATGAAAAAAATATTTGTCTAACAGAACTAAAGATATACTTAAGTAGATTAATTTACAAAAAATAAGTTGATGTTAAAAGTCAGATTTTCGTTTATAGTGATAGGATGTCTATCTATTTTATTGTTTTCTAATGGACTTTTTTCTGTAGGATCTTTCACGATGAAGACAATAACTACCACTTTTGATGATATTTTTTATATACAACAAGCAGTTGCACAGAGAGATGTAAATACAGAAGAGGAGGAGGAAGAGGAACAAAATGAAGCTCCTGAAACTAGTTTAAGCCGTTTTGATGAATCAAATATTTCTGATGATAAATCAGCACAGACTGAAGAATCAGATAGACCTCTGACCATAGAAGAAAATAACGAAAATTCAGAAAATCAAATTCGAATAAATGACGAGGGCGATAACGATCTTATCAAAAAACTCCAGAACAACAATAAAGATTTTTCAGAAAACGAGCCTATAATGGATATAGATATATCAAAAAATAATTTTCCTGTTGGAAAAGCGGAACTTTCTGTTGAGCCTAAAGTTGTAAAAACGGCTTATGGGAATTTTATAGTTAATATCAAAGGAAACACCCCATCGCCGTCTAGTTTCGTGTTCGGAAGTGTAAATCCAACTGTGGAACTTGTACCAGGAAAATACGAAGTAGAAGTAGAATACAAACAAGTTAGCGGTGGACCTATAGCACAACATGACATTATTCTTTCAAAAGATTGCAGTGGTACCATATCTAACGGACAGCATAAAACATGTGAAGTTAGCATATACCTTCATCCCAGTATTATGGTGTATACCAACACCAATGCAAAGAATGGTAAAGCCTCAGATTTTACAATACAAGCATTGGGAGGAGACCCGATTCCTTCAAAATTCCCCGGAGACGAAGAGGGAACGCAGGTATTTATGAAATATGGAGAATATGGTGTTCATTTTAAACCAGAAAATGGGTATTTTGCAGATTATAGTACTACTGCTCAAAATCCTTGCTTTGGAGAATTGGTTGACGATGGAAGTAACTTTGCACCGGTTTCTCCTAAAGCAATTTGCTATATCACAATAGACATTTCAAAATTAAAAGTAATTCTTAATGTTGATGGTGGTACAAAGTCTGCTGGGAACTTTAAGTTTAAAATAAAATCAAATGAGGTAAATGTAAATGGCCAAGAATTTACTGGAAAAACACAAGGTACAGTGATTCCAATAGGTCCGGGTGCAGTTTATACTGTAGAGCCAAAACCACTTTTTAATTATGTTCCTATTACATCAGGAGATTGTGATGGTCAGGCCGAGTTGGGAAAAATCAAGGAATGTACTATAACTATGAAGTACGATATAGAACAAGATACTTGTACCACAGTGATTAATGAAGAAGGAAAACCAGAAAAAGTTTGTTAAAAAAATTTTCAATATTTTTAAAAACAAATAATTTCTTTTGAAAAAAATTTTATTTTGAATATAAAATGGCATAAGATATTCGTCTATTCCATCTGATTTAGTTTTTTCATTGCAAATCTTTTGTACTTTTTATTTCGGATTTTACATTTTAGTATGTTCAGACTGTGTCTTTTAAGTATCTCGTATATGATTCTTGTATTTTGATATCTCATTTAGTCATTTTAGTATGAATATGACAGGCTGTATCCAAATGTTTGTGTTATACATAAGTCCATAATTTCCTGGTCTATCTCCTTTTTTCTTTGTTACCTTTTGACATAAAATATTACGTGTCTTTTACTCTATCCTACAAACCACCTACTCCATACTTTAGGTACCTGTTTTTGGACTTGTAGTATGTCTTTCTGGATATCAGATATCCAGTACAGATATCAATTATTGTTTAAGTCACTCTTTTTCATCAAATAAGGTCAATTTTATTTGTAATTATATTTTGTATATACTTTTTAGCAGAGTGTGAAGTGTTACCTGTGTTGTGCTGGTAAATGAAATTGTAACCTGTTTTGGTAAGTATACCAATCAATAGAGGTGGATTAATGTGTCAAAACCTATATAGCAAACAATTCTTGTAATATGATGTTTAATGGGCTCGTAGCGTAGTCAGGATATCGCGGCGGTCTTCGGAACCGCAGGTCGTGGGATCGAAGCCCTCCGAGCCCGCT
>QCWD01000191.1 GCA_013114725.1 Nitrososphaeraceae archaeon
TGACAGAAGCTGGATTATCAAATGATAAGGCAATTATTGTAGAATGCTTAAAACAACTTGGAATACTTGATTAGTAAATCCGTAATGGGATTGGGATTTTTTTGTATGACATCTCTACATTTTTGTTCTCTATGTTTTCTATAGTACGCAGTTGTTCAAAAATAATGAACATAAATGGAGACATGACATTGAACAGGAAAACAAACGTATAAAAGATAACAATTGTAAAATTGAAAACCGATTAATGCCGATATGAATAAAATGAACAACGCTACACCGCAGGTGCAAGAAGAATAACCTGTTACATCAACATGTGAAACATGTTTTACTGATAATTTTACTTGACAAGTTGCATCTTTTGTTAGTATTTTTGAACTGAATTTAGAACAAATATGTCACTGGCTTTGAAGGAAAAAGTAGAAAAGGAAATTAATTCATATCTTATACAGTTAAAATCATGTCAAAAATAAGACTCCCAGATAACTATAACATTTGATTTTCTTGAAGATTCGGAGTAATTAAAACAAGCATCTAAACGTCATTACTAACAATCTCTTTCATTATTTTTGTAAATCCCATATCATCTTATTTGTGATTTGTCTGCAGAATCATATCATCGACAAAATTATATAAAATTTTAGAGGAACAAATTGTCGAAAAGAAATTTTGTATTTACATAAATCTTGTATTTATAACTCAAGTGTCGAAAAAATTGATTGTTCATTATAACCAATATCTGTATATATTATATTATTTACCTGTCTTCTTTTTTACAATAACATGGCAATATAAGTACATAGTTTTTTAACACAAGACTCTACAGGCAGTCGATGAAAGATTAATTAAAAACTTTTATCTATTTCAGAAATATATTGATTCTGTGTCTAATAGCAAAGAATGGCTTATCTCTGCATTAATCATAGTTTCCGTAGTTTTAATATTTGTTCAAATTATTTATAGTCCGACAGGTCTTGTTTTGGGGATTTTATATGCCTTTGATCTAGCCGTAGTAATTATTTTGGCGGTCGATTTTTATAAACGAGTAAAAAAATCTTCAAATCCAAAAAAATATGTACTCACACATATTTACGAAATACCTGCAATGATACCGTTAATGCTATTTGGAATACTGGAAGCAAGTCCAATTACACATGTTTGGTTGAGAAGCTTGCGTCTATTGCGTCTTTTTAGACTGATACATCTGGTTTCAAGAACAACTACTATGATCGGTTATACAAACAGCAGGTTATTATACATAGTTGTATTTTCAATAGCTTCTGTAACACTTGGGGCACTTTGTATCTTTATTTTAGAAAACAATATTCGAGACACAAAAATTAACACATTTGGAGATGCATTTTGGTGGGCTATTGTGACTGTAACAACGGTAGGATACGGTGATGTATATCCTATAACAATTGAAGGAAAAATAATCGCTTCCATTTTGATGTTTATTGGAATTGCAGTTATAGGACTCTTTGTTTCAACACTGGGGGCAAGTTTGATAGACTCGAGAATTAAAAAAGACGAAGGAAATAAAAATGAAGATAAATACAAAGGTCAAGGTGATGAAAATAGTGATGATAAAAATCAGGAAATTAGATTATTGATTAAAGAAAAAATAGATAATATCGAAAAACTGAATAAAGAGGATATCTCGATACTTGTTTCTTTGATTAATACACTATACGCTAATTCTACGAAAAACAAGATGGATGTCAAACAACATAAAAATTTTAAATGTAATAACTGTACACACGAAAATCCACAGCAGGCATTATTCTGCAATATGTGCGGAAAATATATAAAAATAAAATAATTTCCTATTCTTCATACCTGCCTTAGTAATGTGTATCAATGTACACATACACATTTATTCTTGCACGCTTTTTTCTATTTTGAAAATTATTTAATCTAAAATATACTGGCGAAAATAGATTTTTTATCAAATATTTGAAACAATTATTTGTATTTTACTTTGTTATTCAAATCGATATATCGATAAAGACTGAATTATTATCTGACACTCACAGTAATTGTAGTTTAATTTGGTATTTCAATACCTAAATGACCAAGAGTTTGTTTGATAGGACCCCTTGTATTGAATCGTTTGAAAAAGAAAGGACACCATATATTTTGAAAATATTAAGTCAATATAATTGATTATGTTAGATGTTATCTTAACTTTATTCAAAAAAAGATTTCTAGGTTCAAGCAGTTAATACAAAATAATAAATCAAACACCGTTGAATGTCTTCACATTAATAACGTTACTCTTAATGAGCTACAAGATTCAGAAAGTTTAATAGGTTAATCTTTAAAAAAACAATAGTAATAATAACAATTGAAGAGTTGGTAAAATGGTTGATCGATCTCTATTTATAGACGAGATAGGTTAAATCGTATTGGCTAATTAAAGAAAAGATAGATCATTTATTGAATGTATGCAATTGGATCTTAAAATAATAAAAACCCTCTATCTATTATTCATGTCAATCAATAATGCTGAAACGTATAAGTTTAAAAAAATTATTTGAGGATATTTTCTATTATGTC
>QCWD01000024.1 GCA_013114725.1 Nitrososphaeraceae archaeon
TATAAGGTCTCTTTGGAAAATTTATGCAATTTTTATTCCTACATAACAATTTACCATCTTGATCATGTTTATCAAATTCTCCTATATACACAATCATATTTTTTTTTAATGAATCACTCAATACATTATAAAATATTCAAAAAAAGGATTTATATTCATTACCTGAAGAGAATAAACATTTTAAAGTTTATTGTATGTAAATTTCATTTGGATTTCCGATCTTTTATTATAATGATTAGAATAAGATTTGTATAGTTTAATATGTTTCAAGACCATAATAATTAATTGTAATGCTATATTTTAGGTTCTGTTAAAACAATTTCTCCACCTCCTAATTCTATTTTGAATCTATTATTTTTAGTATCGTTGTACATTGAAACAAAGACGTATTTCCAATTGTATATGTGATCCAGATCACAATTTCGTTTCCTTTTTCCATTGCATGGATAATAATAACCAAAACTTTCCTGTACTTGATATACGGATTAACTCTTTCGATTTCTTATCAAAGATTTTCATAAGGTGAATGTAGATTATGTTTACGTGTCGGCATATTTGCATGCTTCTGGATACTAGGTAACCAACATCTGAATATATCAAATGTTTTCCATATTTGATTATCAATGATTCGATAAAATGACCTGCAATAGCATATCTCTAAGCTCAGATCTTTAGATAAAAAATTTCAAGTATAAAACGATGTACAGGTAAAGTAGCAATCCATAGATACTATTACCGTCATATTATATGGATTACTGTTTCATCACCGATAAATACGACTATTCTTTTTAGTCTATAAACTTTTTAGCTAATAAACCATCGTTGTATCCAGTTCCATACATACACGTAACTTCTTTATCATCTCCAAAGATGGTTAGTGCTTTACCGGTATTTCGTAAACTCAAACCCAAAACGTATAGATATAACAAGCACATCACTATGACATTGGATATTCTGTTTCAAGCAAATTTTAACAATATGCGTTAAAATAGGATCCCCAACAATATTTCCTTCGTTAAATTAAAAGTCATATGTGGTATAAAATATTTCTCTAAATCAATCTATTTTGATGAAGATCGTCTAATATTGGTTTTAGTTTTTTCAATATTTCATTTTCTTTTAGAATATACGTGTCTCTTATAAAGAATGTTATTGAAAGCATGTTCAAATCTTCTCTGGACGGACTCACAATATTATTTATAATATTAAAATTATTTTCCTTTTGGTTGATCCAATCCATCCAATTCTTTATCTTATCTAGATTATTTTCAAAGTTTTCATAAATTCTTTTAATATCCAATTCCTGATTATCGTATATGTTAATCTTTATGAACGGTAACATAAAATATCCATTATGAATTTCTTCATGATCTTCATTCATTTTTTGAATAACACTATCTTCACTTCTTTCGTCATCTATTTGATATACTGGAAAAAAATATCCTGTCAAATTTTTATCCCAGTCATAAATTTTGTAATACGAATCTTCGTAAATGCAATTCCAGTCATTTTTTGAATTTTTAAATATCATTCAAGTTTTTTATATTCCTACTTATTTTTAAGTTTAGATATGAATGGCTATAATGAGATTATATCATCAATTTTGTGTTTACAAAGTCATGCAATAACTGATAAATTTTTCACTGGATGAGATAATACGCAATATAAATTAACACCAAATCTTATTTCACATCTTTATTCAGAAGAATATGATATGTTCTCCAAACGGTCTTTTCATGACAGATGCATTATTGCAACTCTAATAATACTGAATTCTGTTACGATCCCTTTCAGATTTTTTTCCAAGTCCGCCATGAATCTTACACATTGATACTTGTCATACATCGCATACATGACAATACATGCCTTAGTTTTTTCTCGCAATTACATTAATGTATTCACTATAGTATTCTATGACTGCAACAAATTCAGATAATTTTTTTATTTTTGATATTCATTTCATAAAGAGCTTGAAATCAATATCCTCTTACTTTCTGTTCCTATTACATTAATTTGACAGAATATCTGTTGGAAAACATCCTCTCCAATAAATAATTCGATGTATTTTATTTTTAACTTGGAATGTGTATGGGATGGTGATAGATTTATTTTTCTAACTCTAGTTGAATTTATCCATGCAAATTTATGTCTTTAGTAATTATAACACATAATTAAATTATCTTTTCTACTAACGTGATGTTAATTCTATAGGCAAATTTCTAAAGTATCGTATAATTTATGAATTCTTTGCGCCTTGACAAACAATCTCCGATAATAATTTTTAATCAGAACGTTAGGAAACATCTGATCACTCATGCCATTTTATTGCAAAAAGAAACATTTGCCATCATTTTATACAGACGTAATTACACCTTTCCTGCAAGTATATTAGAATCAAGAAATGTTTTAAAATAATAATTGGCCTGCCATTATAACAAGTTTTGATGGTTGTTTATCGATAACTTTCTGTATGCTATTACTAGCAATAATGGTTTCTTGGGCGTTCTTGGGAAATGATTCAAATACTTGTTTCAAACAATTCCATTTGTGCTAACAACTTTATTTTTCAAGAGATATGACTCTTATTTTGCTATTCTTATTTTCTTTTCAATTTTTTATTTCTTAATACCAAACGTTAATTCAACATTCGCGCAATCAACTGATATAAATCGACCTGATACGAATAATCTACTTTCACTTCCTGATTTATTTAAAAAAGTAAAAAATTCCGTTGTTCAAGTAACCCATCTTGATCTAAACAATCCAGTTGCTTCCAGATTGGGTTCAGGATTTGTTTCTGATTACGAGGGGCACATTATTACCAACGCTCATGTGGCTCTAATTTCCAATGCAGATACAAATGATTTGCAGGTAACTTTTTTGGATGGCAAAACCTATTCAGCAACTCTGGTTGGTGTAGATTTATTTACCGATCTGGCTGTTCTGAAGATTAAAGATCCATCTTCATTAAAATTATATCCTTTGTCACTTGGTAATTCTCAGACTTTAGAAGTTGGTGAAACTGTGGTGGCTATAGGAAATCCATTTGGTCTATCAGGATCTATGACTACTGGAATTGTTAGTGGCCTAGGAAGACTTCTGCCCGCGACAGAAGGGAACGGCATATATCAATCACCGCTGCAAACATTTTCTATGTCTGATATTATTCAAACAGATGCAGCAATCAATCCTGGTAATTCAGGAGGACCATTACTAAATCTTTACGGCGAAGTTATTGGTATTAATACTGCTATTTTTTCAAACACCGGTGTTTATTCAGGAGTAGGATTTGCGGTACCTTCTCAAACGATTAAAAAAGTTGTCCCATCAATAATAAAAACCGGAACATACGTTAGCGAAAAAATTGGACTTGCCACTAGATGGTGGGTTTTTGGTTACCGGCATAACTCCTAACAGTCCCGCAGAAAAATATGGTATCCATCCCGCAACAAAGGTAAAATCATTTAATGGTGACATCTCAATTACTGGGGGAGATGTAATTATCAAAATTGATGGTATACAAGTTAGCAAAATTGATTCTATATTGACATTTCTTGAACGAGAAAAGCAAGTAGGAGATAAAATTGCACTTACAGTATATCGAAATGGTGAATATAAAGAAATTGAACTCGTCCTTGACAAAAGGCCCAATTCTAATTCCAATGTTCATGACAATAATCTGACTGATAACAATAAAAATTCTAATCATGATTCAAACTCAAATTCTAATAATGACTATTCATCTGATAGTTATAATGAATGTTTAAAATTTTTTGGAGAAGGAATATGCGATTTTATTTTTAGAAATTGATCTAGACGACTATTAAAATGACTAAATTAGCCAATTCATGAAAATTAAATTATCATATGAAAATCTAACATTTTGAAATTAGGATACACCTTATTTTTAAGATCTTTATTTTTATATTCACGATTAAATAATGGTCGTGAATTCAATAAAGATTTATAAATATTAATAGAAAAAGACACATTAATGTTTAAATTTTCATATACTATATTTTCTATTTTTTTATTTTCTATGGTATTTTTTTTATCTCATAATTTTGGTATTATTATACCCAGTTTTTCACTCGAACGAAATTATGATAATAACTTGACAATTTTTTCATTTTCACAGAAAGGGAATTGGCTGTCTGGAGGTCAATTCTTGATCGAACCAAATCCTTTTGAAATAAATCAAAATTTTCTAAAACTTTCTGATAATTCACTTTTAGATAAAAATAAAAAAAATGGTGTAATTTTACTAACCGGATTACCTTATGGTACTTTTACAATTACACAGTACGATATACAACCAGAATATCAGATAAATAATATATCAAAAACCTTCGTATTTGATGGTGAATCTAAAAACTATTCGTTTACATTTATTAACAAAAATAAAATAGAATCATCTATATCAAACTTTTATGAAGATGAAAAAAAGTCATATACTTATAACGCAAAGTTTGTTTGTGGTTCAATTTCAGGAAATGAAGGACCACTAAGACCAGGTCACTATGACACCGATATAAGTATTTATAATAAACAGAAATATCCCGTAGGTATATTTTGGAATGTTATTGAAAACGAAGGTTCTGTAAGTAATGCAATTATTAAAACCCTTGGTCCGGAATCCTCAACTGCTATTGTATGTAAGGATATTTTGAATTTATTAACTAAGAATCAAAAAAATCTTAATTTTATTGAAGGATTTGTTATAATTGAAGAAAATGATATTAGTAGTATGAGCAAAACACCTGAACGGAAATCTGAACTTTTTATTCGTCAAACAGAAACGGGGTTATTGGACGTACAAGTATTTTATACCGCCAATGCATTGGAACAACTACCGCATGAAGTACTTGTAGGAAGTATAATTTTCCAGATAACAAATAATCCTTCAGGTAAGATACCAAAAGACCAGCTAAATATCGATTTAATGTTTACTTCTAGAATAAATCCTAACACATTTTTAGACATTAATAAACATATTAAATCTTTTTTAGCTTTGTATTACAATCTTACTTCAAATGAAACAGAATTGTTAACTTTAAAAATTCGTGACAGTGATGTTGGAGTCGGCAGCATGATTGATGATCATGCTATATCTTTAACACATATTTTACCTCAATATTACAAATAATAGGTCATCATTTTTTGTCGATAATAATATAAATGCATTAAACATTTAATTTTGTATGATTATTAATAAAAGATTCGATTCGAATCACTTATATCACTTACAAATCATTTTATTTACCTGTGCAGTATCTTTTATACTATTTTTACAAATTAATATCTCAATAGCAAACGCACAAGAACAAAACATTCAATCTCAAAACAATAATTTTCATGATAAAATGGCACAATCACAGAAAGATGCAATATCTAAATATGAATCCCAGTTTTGTGGAATAAATACTCAAACCTATTCTACTATGTATGTAAACGAATTAAAGACGTCTATGAAATGCGAGATGCCATTAGCAATTACTGTAGATGTTGATGGGGTTTGGTATATGTCTACTAAACATGGTTTTTTAATTAATTATGATCCTAACTCCGGAGACTTTATTGATTATCCACTGCCATTATGGAAATCCCGAAATCTTCCAACTGATTCATCTCAGGTGTGGACATTAAAAACAGACCCATCTGGAAAAAATCTATGGTTTACTGATGAAAAACAGAACTTGATCTGGAAATTTAATAAAGTTAGTAAATCTTTTGAAATGTTTCCTGTCCCATCAAATTCAAGTACATTTGGTACATCATATCCTGTATCAATTGATTTTGATTCAACCGGAAATATATATTTTGTAGGAATTAGAACCCCATCTTTGTATATTGGAAACATTTCACAGATGAAAAATGGAACATCTTCTGGTATTTCTGTTATAGATCTTCCCACTGACGAATTCAAAGGAATTGAACCCGAACTTGTAAGTGTGGGTTCAATTGTGGTGGATAAGAAAAATCATTTTGTATGGATTTCCATGCTTGCATTTGGACAAAAGGGTGCAATTCTAAAATATGATATTTTGAATAATTCTTTTAAGGCTTTTAAACTACCACCTGACCTCCAGTCGCCAGTAGGCCTGCTTCTGGATTCAAATAATGGTCTTTGGGCGACCGACCACGGGACAAATATCTTTTTTAAACTCGATACAGTTGTTGGAAATATAACTAAATACACCACCTCTATTGCTTCACCTAAATTGTTTGGAGGTATTTCGCTTACCGGGGCTTATACATTACCATATTGGCTAAAACAGGGCTTTAATAAAACTATTATATTCAATGAACATACAGGAAATAAAATTGCAAGATTTGATCCGTTCAAAGAAATTTTGGTAGAATACTGGATACCGTCACAAAATAAATTTTTTGGACCGTGTGATCCAAATATAACTAACATGATAAATTGTGGAATAGGCAACGTTCTTCAATTTTCAGATGAAAAAGATGGAAAAATCTGGTTTACCGAATGGTCAGAAAATAAAATAGGTTTTATCAAAAATATTTCACTTCCGTTCTCTGTATCATCTTCATACGATACGATAGTGATAAAAAGAGGCCAGACTAAAGAAATACCAATAACTATTCACGCCAACGAAAATACTAATCTGAAGTTACTTTCTTCTTCCACATTTACTTCAACTGGTGAATTAAATCCCTCTGTAGGATACTATAATGAAAATGCATTATCTCTTGAAAAAGACAATCAAAGACAAGTTTCATTTATCTTGAACATTTCACCTGACCAAGTAGACGGCAATTATGTTTTGATGTTAGGGGCTGAAGATGATAATGTTTCTGTATTAAAGACAATCCATGTTTTGATTTTGTGATTTAATTTTTATCTTGACACGCTATCTGCTTACCTTTTGATAATATGATTATTTTTTACTTCCTAACTTCATATAATTAAATTACAATTTTTCATTTTTTTCCGATTTAGAACTGAATCTTATCTTTATTATCATCAACGTCGTGAGACATGGGTTTTTCCACTTTTCGAAATCGAAACGAAAATCATGTACAAGATTCTATGAAATTTTACCAAAAATTTGAATTATAAATAATTGTTAAAAAATTGTAGTAATTATTAAAATATATATTTACATATTAATTTTTGAAATGGGTTACGTTCTTTGGATTACTTTATTTGTCACATTTTTAGCCATTGTGGGATTGGGATGGGATAATTTTTTTAATGGCGTTTTAAAAGGAGCCGATAAATTAGGAATCACTCAGACTGTAGAAAATATAACAAAAAATGCCCAAGATTCAATCAAAGAGATCGTTTCTGAATCTTCAAAAGATATAATAAATAACCTTGCAGAAGAAAAATAGTAAATCTTTGTGTATTTCAACTATAAAATATCGATAATTTTTACTTTTTATTCATATCAATTATATATTCAGTTAGGTAAAAGAATGATAATAAAAATCGAGTATTATTGAATTGAAGGGAAGTTCTAAAAAAGCTATATATGCAGCGTTATTTGGAAATCTGGCAATTGCAATTTCAAAACTTATAGCAACAATATTTACAGGGAGTACTGCAATGTTAGCTGAAACATTTCACTCGTTTTCTGATACTTCAAATCAATTATTGTTATTATTAGGAATTAAAACTAGCAAGAAAGCTGCTAGCGAAAGACATCCTTTTGGTTATGGAAAAGATAGGTTTTTCTGGTCATTTATTGTGGCAACCATGCTATTTGGAATTTCTGGAATATTGTCATTTCAACATGGTATAGGAGATTTATTAAATTTGCAGGTTAAACATACCATTGAAAATGTTAATTTGAGTTATCTTATTCTTTTAATTTCGGCTTGTTTTGAAGGATATGCACTAAGTATTGCTTTTAAGTTTTTTAAAGAGGCTATCAAACGACAGCATAAAAAGATAACACTTGGTAATTTGTTCCGGGAATTTCAAGAAAGTAAAGACCCAGCACTCATTACCGTAATGGTGGAGGATTCTGCAGCACTATTGGGAATTTTTATTGCAGGAATTGGAATTTTTATATCCGATTTAACTAAGGATTCAATATATGATTCAATAGCCTCATTGGCAATCGGTTGTGTTTTAATGGGATTTGCATTCTTTCTTGCCAAAGAAAACCGAGCACTGTTGATCGGAGAGGCAATTTCAAAATCTGAATACAATAAAATCATTAAAGTTGTAAAAAAAATCCCTGAAGTAAAAAGAATAGTTTCACTTCGTACAATGCACTTTTCCCCAGAAGACGTCCTTATAGCAATGGAGGTAAGTGTAATCGACGGTCTAGATACCGATGAGATTGGTACTGTTATAGATAATATCGAGGCACATATTAAAAAAACTATTCCTTATGTAAATCTTTCAAAAATATACATAGAAATTGAACGAGATAATTTCAGATAATATTTTATATAACAACTTCTATTAATATTGTGACCATATGGAGACAATTCAAATGAATGCTTTTTCAAACAATCCTATATCTGTTAATTCTATTTTTTCATTTTCCATTATCCTATAAAGAACTTCAATTGCAGTTTTTTTATGCAAAAACTCATTATTGTTTCCACATCTGTACGAATACGTACATCTTGGACATCCATCTTCATTTGTGCATGAACATTCACTTAGAATTTTGAAGGCACGATCAATTGCCTTTTCAAATCTTTCAAACAACGTTTTACTAGCACCATTTCCTCCTATCGCACTATCGTGAATCACTATTATTCCAGAAGATCCAAGAGAAATCCCTCCAAGGTCCTGAGAAGCCCCTCCTGTAATCATGGAACTACCTTCAATCAAGACATGTTCTGATGCATGATAGCCACTCATTTCTATATTCTGATTATTTTCATATTTTAACAAAATATTTGATGGTTTTGGAACCTTAAAAATTATGCCGTTGGTTACATACTGATATATTATCGGTTCATCAAAAAAAATTTTCTTACCCTTTGATTCCTCTTTTCCTATTTCAATATTTGAATATCCAGTGATTTTTTTGATTATTTTTAAAGAACAATATTTGACTTCCATCTCATAAATTTTTTTTTGTTCATAAATTTCTAAAATTTCTGGAAATTCCTCGACAATCGGTTTGGTATAATAAGGATAATTTTTAGGAATAGAGATTAATTTTGCATATTTTATTAATTCAAGATCATTATATTCACTAATATATGAAGTTTCAACCTGAAATCGTGTACCTCCCAGAAAGTATATTGCATTTGGATATAATTCGTCTAATGCTTGAGGTAAATTTCTCTCTCCTATTTTCCTGTTGTTAAAATAGATGTATACGCTTGTTCCTATCCCTCGAAGATTGAATTTTTTTATAACCTCCATTCCTCTTGCAGTTGGTATAAAATTATTTTCCGATAATTGGATCAATTTTTTTGATAATAAGATTTGTATTGTATCATTCAATGATTTAGACTCAAATATTGATATCGGTTTATCCATCGACATGGCTAGAATTTGAATCTCTTTCACGAAAGGATTTGAAGCATCGGTATAAGGTATTTCTTGGTCTAGATAATAATCTTCAGGATGCGATTTGTAGTACTGGCTAATTGGATCATTACCTAAAGCAAGGAATGCGTATCCTTCCTGCCCTTTTCGAGCTGCTCTTCCAAATCTTTGAATGAGTCTATTTATGGGAACAATATTTGATATGACAGAATCAATATCTCCAATATCTATACCAAGCTCAAGCGTAGGTGTTGCTGAAACAACCATCAGCTTATCTGTTTTAAATAATTCCTCAATTGTTTTTCTTACTTTTGGTAATATTCCTGACCTGTGAACTCTTATATCAATTCCATTCCTTTTAGCATGAAACGCAAATAATTCTGCGCTTTGATGGGAGTTATTAAAAACAATTGTTTTATGACCATGTTTAATCATCCTTTTTGTTAAATCCAGCAATAGGGATCTATGTGTTCTTAATGTCGGATAGAGTATAGCAAAATTTATTCTACCTTTTCTTCCATTCTCTTTAATGATTTCTAATCTTCTGGTAAATAATTCATTACAAAATTGTTCTGCATTAGGAAGTGTTGCAGACGATGCGATTATCTGTATTCTTCTAGTTTTTAATAATCTTTCAAGTCTTTTCATAATAAAATGTATGTTTGATCCAAAAATTCCAGTGTATGTGTGAACTTCATCTATAACCATATATTTGATTGTATTAAGAAGTCTTGCAAATTTTGTATTATTTATGAGATGATAGTGTATAGTATCAAAATTTGTAATGAGTATATTAGGGGGATTTTTATAAAACTGGTCTCTTTCATTTGTTTTGATGTCTCCATCGAAGATTTTTACCGATATATCGAGCAGTTTTGCAATCTTTTCAATTTTAATTAATTGATCTCGTTCCAATGCTTTTGTAGGATAAATAAACAATGCTAATATTCTGTTAGCACTATTTTTATTATTAATTTCTTCCAACTCGGAACGAATTCTTTCTATTATTGGGATTGTGAATGCTTCTGTTTTTCCAGATGCTGTAGGTGCGATTATTATTACATCTTTTCCTCTTAGAATTTTAATAATTGATTCTTCTTGAAATTTGTAGAGGCAATTAATATTAACTTCTTTAAGATAATCAATTATTTTTTGATTTACGGGTAAATCCTCAACATCTGATCCCTTCTGATTTTGAATTTCGTCTATTATTCTAAAATCTGCCAAATAATCTTTCTCTGTAAAAAGAATTTTCTTTAATAACACATTTTTTACTAAATTGTTTTTTTCAAGAATTTTTTGAATTTCATAGAACGGCCTTATAATTTTTTCTTGTTCTAACAAGTTCTTCAACTCATTTATTTTTGTAAAATTTCCATTATCGTACTGTTCCAAAAAATCAAGATAAACCTCATCTAAATTTCTATTAAATTTATTTCCTTCAACAAAAATACATATTTTACATTTTGAACAGAGGAATAATAATCTCTTATCAAATATTTTCTCTATCTCCACATAATTAGAATTTTTACAATTTGGGCACCTGTAATTAGACACAGTGAAAATGTGAAAAACAACAAATAAATCTTTTTATATTTTTTTGAGCAATTATAAAATTTTATTAGTTTGTGATGATTTAACAATATCGGTATTCATTTGGAAAGTAGGGTTTATCAAAAGAAAAAAACTGCAGTAGAAAAGTTAATCAAGAAAATGAATAGAATCGATCACGTTTTTATACTGAATGAGATTGACATTGATTATGATCTCTTAATGATTATAATTAAAGAGTTAAGAAATGAAGGAAGGATTAGAACCTGAATATATGAATAAAGATGTCTAATATGTTAGACAATCAATTACCCTATGTATTAATTAAAAAAAATCTTTACAATCATCATAGTTTTTTTCAAATTTAGTTAATTCTATTTGTAATGATTGTTAGACATGTTTTTAAAAAATGATTTCTAATATGAATGACATAAATTCTTGTCATATCAATATAAAAAACAGAGGTTTTTAAAAAAGGTAATATATGTCTTCATACATTAATTTATTATGGAAAACATAATTAAAATGTTGGCTGGTTCGTTTGGTATACCACCACAAGTTGCAAATCTTGCAATTAATGCTGCAACAAAAATGGTTCTTCAAAAATCTAGCCCAAAAACAGCTGAAAGTCTTTTGTCTTCGATGCCAAAACAATTGGTAGAAAAATTTAATGATGATGATAGGAAACAACTTGTAACTACTCAGATAGATTTGAATAGATACGATTTAATAAAACAATTATCTGAAATTACAAATATTAAAGATATAGACAAACTGGACCAACTTGCAGATTCTGTCTTAGATGACATTAGACAGAATTCCCAAATTAACACCAGTGATGGGCTGGACAAGGACGAACTATTTACTGCATTGCAATCGCTTTATAGAAAAAGATCCTTATAGGAGGAACAAACTTTCTATTTTTATTAAAATATATCCAATACTATTTTTATAATTTATAAAATATTTCTGTTTCGGACATTCTCATAATTAAATTTCATAGTTAGCGCGCAAGAAACGTTACTTCTAAATTAGGGTCCAGTCGATTCTTCTTAACTGGCATATTTGGTAATAAAAAATTTATATCTAATTTTTTTGAATATAGAATTAAAAACAATATATGCTATTTAAAGATTATTGTAGATTGGGTTCTAGAAACCGTCATAGCTAACAACATTCTACTGTAGATTATACAACTACTAGAAACAATCCAGAAACGTCAAACTTGTCCAACAGTTGCTTCGTATCTTAAAAAACTTCAGAATACCACTATATCTGTACATAAAGAGCAAATACATTTACACTGTCTGGCAACACATTCTCTTTGTTACCATGAGACCGCATTAATGAAATAGTTATCGTATGTTCGCAGAATGGCTTGCTGAAGCATACTATTTTAGATTATTTTTACAGTTATCGAAAATACCACATTATACTACAGTGCAAAAATTTGCAGGTCGGACCAATAGTACTGTACTGCAAAAAATAATTTCATCAGTTAGACTCATTTTCGATAGTTAGGACACATATCCACAGGTATAGCTGCAACAGGGTTCAAAACAACACATTCATCACAATACTATACTACCAGAACTACACTGAGAGGCAAATACGCTAAACTATATGGAGCCGATGTACTGTTGCAGATTGTCTGCTGGGTAAATGTAAGACGTGGTCCAACCAAAGATGATAACGCTGATTTCAAACCAATTGTAATACAAACATCAAAAATAAAAAAATTATCTACAGTTGTTGCATACAAAGGATACGCCGGTGAGGACAATCATGTACTGGTACTGCAGAAACTGAATGGATACAGCATCTTCCATGAAAGAAATGAAAATGTACCTTTATGTAAAACTCGTGGAAGACTTGGAAAGAAGCTGAAACGTGGATACAACAAGTTGTTATATCATCAGAGAAACAAGGATGAAACTATAATAAACTATAATATTGGTCATAAAAAGACCGTTTGGAGAACATATCACATCACGGTTGATAAGAATGCAGAATAGAGAATTGATGTTAAGATGTATAGCATACAATACTCATAGGGTGGTAAATCCGATAGTATTGTTAATGTTTTCTACAGAGGTTAGATTGACTTAGTAAATTTAATTACGATCTTAAAACAAACCATAGAGATCACACGTAATATTTTCTTTTCAAAAAATAAATTAATGCAACATATTTATGGCATGTATTTTTTAAAAGATTTATCTATTATTGGATTTATGATAAATGGGATTGTGTGTTTTAACCAAACCGCACCTCGAACAAAAAACGGAACTGTAATTTCAAATCTTGGGGAATTAATTGAATTTATAACTGCTTTTGAAACTTTCCTCGGGTCAAGAACGTAACCAAATTTATGAACAAATTTATTATTAAAAGATTGATTATTAAAAAAATTTGTTTTGACAGCTATAGGACTGATGACGGTAACTTTTACACCAGTACCTTTGAGTTCATAATATAACGATTCGGAAAAACCTAACATTGCATATTTGGAGGCACAATACGGTGCCATCATCGGGATTCCAAAACTTGCAGCCAATGAAGCTATATTGATAATATGTCCGGATCTATTTTTCATCATTGAGGGAAGAAAATTTTTAATGCAATATATCATACCAAAGTAATTTGTGGCCATGACTGATTCTATATCTTCAATGGTCTGATCTTTTACGCTACCAAAAATCCCAAAACCCGCATTATTTATCAAGACGTCTATTTTGTCTTTTTTTTCAATTTCATTCTTCATTTTGGATACTGATTCTTTGATCGATATGTCACAAGAATAGACCTCTGCTTCGCAAATATTTTTTAGTTCCTCGTAAACCTGATCTAATTTGGATTTTGAACGAGCAACCATTATTATTTTTTTAACATTTTTTTTTGCAAAATCAAATGCAATCGCTTTTCCGATCCCTGAAGAAGCACCGGTGATAAGAATAGTTTTTTCTTCATACTTTGACATGATTCATTTTTACTTGGTTGATGATTTATAATATTGTTTAAATAATAGTTTTAATTCTTTTCATTTTTATTTTTTTTATAAGGATAGTTAATAAGCGTTAATCATATGTCATAAATATAATATTATAATATATCAATAAAAAATTACAATTTATACTAAAGATATATTAGATCTAAAATATTAAAATTCTTATTGGAAAAAAGACAGTCCATATTTTTTTGGCGATGATACTTTTTGTTTTAACTTTTGTAAATATTTCTGAAGTGGATTTTTACTTTGAAGTATCATCACTAGAAACAAATTCGTTTCTTGGAGTAGAACAGCATGATAAATCGAAGAATTGTTCTACAGATTTACAAAAAAAACCAGATTCTATTGAATATCTCACTCATTTTAATTGTGGAATAATAAAAAATGTTGATAATCAAACAGTCAGGCAATTTACATTAATAATAGACGAGAACCAAAAAATTCCTATTTCTCACAGTGGGCATGTTTTTAATGGATCGACATTTAACGGAACTATTCCGGGTCCGACCATTAGAGTAACAGAGGGTGAATCTGTGAAGATAACCGTTGTAAATAGTGAAAATAATGAATTTTCATATTCATTCCATACCCCCTTCTATTCATCCTGCTGAGATGGACGGAGTTGCGATGGGAAATTATAGTGGAGGTTTTATTAAGCCCGGAGAGTTTTACATACGAATTTATTGCTAGACCGTATGGTGTATATCCATACCATTGTCATGTGGACCCAATAGCAGACCATATTAATCGTGGATTGTACGGTGTAATGATAATTGATCCAAAGGAATCTCGTTCAGAAATGACCGAATTTGTAATGACGATGAATGCATATGATATGAATTACGACCAGGAAGGACCTTCAGTGATTCCCTCAATGGACGAGATATACAGTGAAGACTCTGAAATTGAAGACGAGCGAGATAATGAAATCTATACCGTTAACGGAAAAGCTTTTGATTATATTATGAATCCTATATCTATAGAAACAGGTAAATCTTATCAAATATATCTTGTCAATATGGTTGAATTTGACTTGGTTAATTCCTTTCATTTGCATGGAAATATGTTCAAATATATTGTTGCAGGTACTGATGAATCTCCTGATTTTCTCACCGATGTTATAACACTTGGACAGGGTGATAGAGGAATTTTGGAATTCAAATATGATTATCCTGGGAAATATATGTTTCACGCTCATGTGACAGAATTCACCGACTTGGGATGGATGGGTTTTTTTATGTCAAGATCTAATGACTGCCTTTTCTTTCCAATTTTATGATTTAACTTTGTATAGAATCATTGGCTCTAAGTTAAACGCGATTCATGATGGAAATTGAAAATTCTCTTAAAATTGAGCATAGAACATATCTGGGAAATTAGAATTAAAGACTTATTTTTATTAAATTAACAGAGTCCAACCATCAATTCATTTACAATCAAAAACGTTTTTTTATAAAGGTTTTTTTATTATTGACAGTATAATATTTTCTATGGTACCTTTTTTAGGTTTTTTGAAGAAAAAAAAAGACGAGAATTTCATTGCATCATCTATTAATAAACAAAATAATATTGATATAATCTCACTGTCATTATCTGATGTGTATTCTGAAATCAATTTAATTGAAGAACAAAATCTCAAAGATATCGCTAAAAAGATTACTCCATTTACAGAGACCTATAATGACACATTAAAAAATCTACAATCCATATTAAATCAATTGGAGAAAGAGAAAATTCATGTTGAAGATTCTAGATTTCAATCATTGGTAGAAAAATCAAAAAAAACAGTAGTTGAATCGTTAAAGAAAGAAATCTCATTTGACAAATATGAATTTCATACAATTGATGATGTCATATCTTTTAAAAACAAATTAAGTAATATGATAAAAAAATTTGAAGATTTAAGTAAATCTCACAGGAAAATATTTAATTTTTTTATACAAAAACATACTGGCAAATTACAATCAGAAATAGATACCATTTCTGGTATTTATCATAAAATTGATTTACATTTACAAGATTATAATCTGAAAAATTCTTCTTATTCACAAATTAGACGTCTTTTATCTGAAATAAAATCAATCAGATCTTCTATTGACAGTATGGAAAAAGATATTGATAAGAAAAATTCTGACATTTTGAATACTGAAAAACAATTAAAAGAAATAGAAACCAAAATTCAAATAATTAAAAATTCAAATGAATATAGTCAATTAATGATTATTGACGAAAAAATTAATTCATTAAATATAGAAATAGGAAAATTCCACCAACAACTACTCAATAATTTCGGACAAATTAAAAGAGCAATGGTAAAATATTCGTATGGACTCAATCAGAATGATCTCTCAATGATACAACGAATGTTAAATTTTCCATGGGAAATTTTCTTGGATAATGATTTTTCTTTATATCTTAATCATCTGATTAGGTTACAGAAAGAACTACAAACTAAAAGAATATCTTTGAAAGATTCTGAAAAAACAGAATTTTATCTAGATAAAATTATTGATTCAATATATGAGCATAAAAAATTAGAAGAGGCTTTTCATTCTAGATTACTTTCATTATTTGATGAAAAATCTAAACTAAATACAGGTAGAATAGAATCATTGGAAAAAGAAAAAAACGACTATTTATTGATTTTGGAAAAAGATAAAACAATACTACAGGAATTATCTGATAAATTTACAACAGACAACGAAAATCATAAAAGGCTGAAAATAGACTTCGAAAAAAAATTTCAGTACCAGTTTGGACAAAACTGTTCTCTAAAAAACTAAAAACAATAAATCAATTGATTCCTTTTTGAAGCTTATTAATTACATCATCATAGCGTTTTAAAGGAATTATTTTTATTTTGCTTATAGACGCAATACCTGCATCAATACATAAATTCTCAATTTCATGAGAATTTGATGCTTGGACAATAATAAACCATTCATGTTCGAGTACTGACATGTAAAAATCTACTATTTTCTGTATCTTGTATTTTTGTAAATTTTCTTCTATTTTTTGTTTTATTTTGACAAACATTTCTTTACTGTTTGTGTTGTTCAGAGGACATGATTCTGGACTATGAGATGCAAATACACCATAA
>QCWD01000025.1 GCA_013114725.1 Nitrososphaeraceae archaeon
GTCCAGGCAACTGAATCTGAATCTTATTAGGTTAAGATAATGGATGCAAATGCAGGGAAAGGCATGAAACAATCCTAATCATACGGTTGAACACCATCACAAACACGCCATCTGTAAAGCAGTATCTGAAAAACCCAGAAATTATAAAACAATACAGTGAACGCAGTCACAAATATTTGAAAAGAAATAACTATCCCTGTATTTACATACCTGTTAACAAACTTTATAGATCTATTTTTTTAATAAATTTTTATCAAAATTATAAAAAAAATCACTTTTTATTCTACATTTATTGTCAAACTTCATCTCGTTTCATTTTTTTTGAACGTTTACTACTGGTTTAACTAAATCTGCAATATCCTTTAAACATTTTGCTGCTTTATCAACGGAAAAAATCGCATTCAATATTTTTACAGTTACATCAGTTGGATTGTTCTCCTGACGCATATACTCTTCTTTTATCTGATTAAGTAAACCATCTAATACTTTGTAACTTTTGATAACTTCGATTGAATCTGACCTATTCCTATTAATAAATCCAGAGATTGCCTTTACATGCATATCTTCAATTATACTTTCCAAATCATTTAATTCAATTAACAAAATATTCTTACATGATGATATGGAGTCAGCAAAATCTACAATATGGTCTCCCATACTCTCAAGATAATTTGCAGCAATTCTATAGTCTAAAATATCAATATTGGTAAGGTTTAGTTTTTTTAATAGTTTCTGTTCCATCATGGCACTTCTTATCAATCGAACTAAAAGGAAATATTGACGGTCAACTTCATCGTCTCTACTTAGTATTATCCTCTGGACATTTTTTTCATGATTTTTTAATATGCTAAATGCATCTTTTTGCATTCCGATAATAATTGAACTCATTCTTCTTAGAATTTTTTCTGCATTTAATGTACCCATATCTAAAAGAAATTGAAGCGTCAATCCACCTGAGTTTTCATCTATTATTTCTAAACCCATTAGATTTCTAGTAACATTTTTTATATTCTCACGAGTATCAAATGAAATACTCTCCCTTCCTTTTATTTTTATTATATTAAATCCTAATAGGTATGCTCCATAGATATGATTTACAAGACTCTCTTTATCTGATTCCGTTACCTGAATAGTTACTTCACTGATATTTTCGATAATTTCAGTAGGAGGCAATACTGAAACTGAATTATCCTGATTTATCTCCAAATCTATAATGTCTCCTTTTTCAATTTTATTTCCCTTTACCCACTCGACAGGAAGCGAAATGATCATACTGCTCCCAATTTTTTGTATTCTTCTTGAATATCGTGTCATAAAAGTATATACTAGTTTATATTAATTAAACAATATTTTTATATTTTTATTTTTTTTATATATACTTTGATGACTTACCAGATAGCCACTCCAGTAGCTATTTCAAAAGCATTTTCCCCAGGACATATTACCGGATTCTTTAGAAAATTTCAATCCAAAAACTATTTAGAATCTGGTTCTACCGGTGCTGGCATATCTATAAAAAAAGGTGTAACTACTATAGTGGAAAAATACGATAGTTTACATTATGATTATGATATATCTCTTAATGGAATAAACAATTACAATGGTTTGGTATCAAAATTTGTTGTAAAAAAATATCTACAATTTCTAAAAACACCTGTTTTTCTTGACATTAAACATTTTACAGATATACCAATTGGTTATGGGATTGGTTCTAGTGGCGCTGCTGCTCTGAGTCTTTCATATGCCCTTAATGAGGTACTGAATCTCAAATTTGACAAATATAAGGTTGCTCAAATAGCACATTTAGCCGATTTATCTTGCAAAACAGGCCTTGGGTCTGTTATTACAGAATTTTTTGGTGGTTTTGAACTTAGAACAAGTCCTGGAGGTCCTGGAGTGGGTACAGTTAAAAAGATTCCACTAAAAGGATACAAAGCCATTATTTTATGCATATCTCCTCTCTCTACCCATGAAATTCTATCAAAAAATCATTTACATATAGAACCCTCTATTGTTGATCCTATGATTGAAAGACTGAAGCTTTCTGGAGATATCAATGAATTTTTAATAATGTCAAATTATTTCTCAGAGACTCTAAATTTAACACATGGTGTATGTAAAAATGCTATACTAACGTTAAAAAATCATGGATATAATTCTAGCATAGCATTATTTGGTAATACTGTCTTTACTGTCGTTCCTAGTGACGAATTAAAAAAAGTGGTAGATTGTTTATCTTCTATCGACGGACAACTGATAATTTCAGATATCGATGATACTGGGGCAAGTGTTTTATTCCATGATGAATAATGTGAAGATACCATTAACTCATCCAAGGTCCGTTTCACTTCATATACGAGAAAAATTAGTCGAAGGATTTAGAATTGGAGCTGTAGCTTACGAAGGTTTAATAGCTCATGGGAGAGGCGAATCTTTTGATTATCTTTTGGGAGAAAAAACCACTAAATATGCTCTTGATGCAATACGTGCTGCTGCATGCCAGTTATTGTTGGCACGACATCCAATAATTTCTGTCAATGGAAATGTAGCAGCGCTTTGTTCTGATGATCTAGTCAAATTAAGTAAGACTTTTGGGATCCCATTGGAAGTAAACCTTTTTTACAGAACAGATAAAAGAGAAAAGGCAATTTCTAAAATGCTCAAAAAGTCTGGAGCAGAGAAAGTCTTAGGACTGGATACTAAATCTTGTACTTCCTTACCTGAATTGGCAAGCAACAGACGTAGAGTTGACATTGAAGGAATTTACAAAGCAGATGTTGTGCTAGTTCCTCTAGAAGACGGAGATAGGACCGAATCTCTTGTCAAATTAAAGAAAAAGGTAATAACCGTTGATTTAAATCCGCTATCACGAACAGCCCAGACATCTCATATCAGTATTATTGACAACATTGTTAGAGTGATGCCACTGTTAAATCAGATATTGTTTGATTTTCAAAAAAGGAAAAAATCATTTTTGGACAATTACTTGAAAAAATTTGATAATAAGAAAAACCTTGATGGTTCTATTAACTTAATAAGAGGTAATTTTTCTTGACAAATGGTTCTTATTATGATAAACTAAAACATGATGAGGATAATAAAATACACACTAAAAAAATAACAGTATCTGATATTATCTCTATGAAAGAAAAACAAAAGAAAATTTCTGTTCTTACTGCATATGATTTTTGCACCGCGAAGATTTGTGATAAGGCTGGGATCGATATTTTGTTAGTGGGCGATAGTGCAGGGATGGTTATGATGGGACACAAAAATACAATTAATGTTACAATGGAAGAGATGACCATATTTTGTAAATCAGTGTCAAATGGCGTCTCTAGAGCAATGATTGTTACGGATATGCCATTTGGGTCGTATCAGATCAATTCTGACATGGCAGTAAAAAATGCTATACATTTAATTAAATCCGGCAGCGATGCAATTAAACTTGAAGGAGGAATTGAGATTAGCAAAACAATCAAGGAAATAATCAGGGCTGGAATTCCTGTTATGGGTCATATTGGACTAAAGCCTCAAACTTCCACATTATGGGAGGGATATAAAGTTCAGGGCACCACAAAATCTGCCGCTTTAAAACTTTTAGAAGAGGCAAAAATGCTAGAAGAGGCTGGAATATTCAGTCTAGTGCTTGAAATGACATCATCAGAAGTTTCTGAGATCATAACAAATAACATAAAAATTCCCACAATAGGTATAGGTTCAGGAAATTCTTGTGATGGTCAAGTGTTGGTATTACATGATATGCTTGGATTATATGATTTATTGAAACCAAAATTTGTAAAAAAATACGCAGATGTTGGAAAGATAATTTATGATGCAGTATCAAAATATAATGAAGAAGTAAAGAATAATGACTTTCCATCAATAGAACATTCTTTTATAATGAAAGAAAATGAATTAGCAAAATTAAAAGATATTGTATTAAAATGACAGAAATAAAAATAGCGGGTAAAAATATTCATCCATCTAAAGAAATCATTGGTACAAACGGATCGGCCCTTGTAGGCAAGAAAATAATTTTATGTGTTACCAGCAGTATTGCTGCTTACAAATCCATAGACCTAGCAAGATTACTGATGCGTTATGGCGCCGATGTATTTCCGGTAATGTCTCCAACAACATCTCTGTTTTTGAATCCTGAAATTTTAAAATGGGCCACGGGAAATAACGTGGTAACTCAACTTACCGGAGATTTGGAACATATACGTTTATCTAATTTCCAAAAGTCCGATCTAGTATTAGTATATCCTTCTACAGCAAATACCATAGGAAAATTTGTAAATGGAATTGATGATACCCCAGTTACATCAATTTTGACAGTAGCCTATGGTGCAAAGATTCCAATAATAATTGCTCCAGCAATGCATGAAGCCATGTATAATAATTCTTTTATTATCGAAAATATCGAAAAATTAAAAACAAAAGGAGTATTTTTTATTGAACCATCAATAGATGAGGACAAAGCAAAAATTGCAACTCCAGAATCAACACTGTCTTATATTTTAAAATTGTTTCCAAAAATTACGAAAAAAACTCCCTTATCTGGAAAAAAAATTTTAATTACTGCAGGAAGTACATCTGAATATATCGATCCGATTAGAGTTATAAGTAACCTGAGTTCAGGAAAAATGGGATTTTTTATTACGGAAGAGGCTCTCCAATTAGGAGGAAATGTAACCTTAATTGTTGGAAATAATTCTTTACAAATGGAAAAAATGGCCCATCCTAATTTAACAGTTAAAAAAGTGCTTACTAGTGATGAAATGGAAGAAAAATTGTATTATGAACTATCTTCAAGTAACTACGATATGGTAATATTATCTGCTGCCGTATCTGACTTTAAACCTACAAACACTAGTAAGTATAAAATTGATAGCAAAACTGAGAAACTTATTTTAAAATTTGTTCCTACAAAAAAAATTATAAATCAAATAAAAAAAATTGATAAAAACATTTTCTTGATAGGATTCAAGGCCGATATTTGTAAGACCAAGTCTGAATTGATCGAAAAATCTTTTGAAAAACTCAAGGAATCAAATGCAAATCTCATTATTGCTAATGATGTAGGAAAAAAATTTACAAAGATCGGTTCTGATTTTAATGAACTATTCGTAGTAGACACAAATAAAAAAGTAACACATATTAAATTAAACGAAAAAAAAATTATAGTTAAAGAACTTTTTAAAATTATATTAAAATATTTCAAATAACACAACAGATAGAAAGTTATAAAACCAGTAAATCTTTGGTGAAAGAGTTAAAGTTGGTTATTTTTTTTCCTTCTCTTACTAGTATGCTATCTTCAATCCTTATTCCAAATTTTGATTCAATGTAAATCCCTGGTTCTATGGTAATGGTCATGTTTTTCTTTAACAATTCTTTATTTTCTTTTCTTATCCATGGCGGTTCATGCACCTCAATTCCAATCCCATGACCTGTAGAATGAATAAAATATTTTCCATATCCACTATCTGAAATAAATTCTCTACAAGATTTGTCAATGTTTCCGATCTCAGTCCCGATCTTTACAGCTTCCAAACCCTTTTTCTGTGATTCCTTTACAATGTTATAGATTCTTTCTTGTTTTTTTTCTATTTTTCCTAAACCAAAAGTTCTTGTGGCATCTGCAATATATCCATTATATCTTAACGTTAAATCAACAACAATAAAATCACCAGTTTGAAATTCACGGTCAGAAATATTTGCATGAGGAAAAGACCCATTAGGACCACCTGCGATAATAAATGGATTGATAGTCATATTGTAAGACGTTGTGGTTGCATTATTTTCAAAGGTTTCAAAAATCAACTTGGCTTGCAACTTTCTTTCGGTAACACCAATCTTTATTTCATGAGTACAAAATTGAAAAAGTTTATCGATAATTTTTGCAGAATGCGAAATTAACTTTATTTCTTCATCATCTTTTATCATTCTTGCTTTAAGAAATTGATTTTCATCTAAAATCATGTTTTCTTGATATACCAATTCTTTTCTTATTTTGTCCACAATTTGGTATTCCCTGCAGTCACTACAAAATTTTCTAGCGTCCAATTCCTTTTTAACCGCATCAATTAGTTTGTCTCCTCTTTCGGTTCGTACTATTTCGCAATATTTTGATTCATTTTTAGCTCTATTGTACTCAAGTTGAGGAGAAAATAAAATTGTTTTATCATTATCAATTACCACCACTCCTTCTCCCCAAAAACCAGTCAAATAAAAAATATTTTCAGGCTGAAAAACAACCCCCTTATTGCATCCGATTTCATTTAGATGATCTAATACTCGTTTTCTTCTGTTAATCATATTTATAGTCATGATAAAATGCTAATTATTAAACCAAATCCCAAGTAATTTTAAATATCCGTAACATGTGGCAATAAGCGTAGTAAAATGGAATATCTAGTCATGCTTCCAGGTCCAACAAATGTTCCGAATCGCGTAATGAATGCTTTACTATCACCTGTAATTAATCATAGAAGTACGGACTTCCGTGAATTATATAAAACAATAACCGAAAAAACTAAACGTGTATTTCAAACAGAAAGTGAAATTGTGTTATTAACGACCTCAGGGACTGGTGCAGTTGAAGCTTCAGTAGTTAATTTAATTAAAAAAAATGATAAGGTGATTATTCCTGTAAACGGTGAATTTTCTACAAGACTAGCTGATCTAATTGATAGCTGGGGAGGGAATTCAATTAGAATCAATGCTCCTTTTGGTCAAAATCCATCATTTGACCAGTTAGAAGAGGCTTTTGAAAAGAATAAAGACACAAAAGCAGTATATGCCGTATACAATGAAACATCGACAGGAACAACTATTCGCTATATGGATAAAATCGGCGAGTTATGTGGAAGATACGGATCCTTTTTCATTGCAGATTCAGTTTCTATTTTAGGTGGAGATGATCTTCCTGTGGATAAATGGAATATTGACATTTGCGTAACTGCATCACAAAAGGCTTTAGCTGCTCCTCCAGGTGTTTCTCCAATTTCAATAAACGCAAGAACAAAAAAATATATGCAAAATAATCCCCCACCAATAATGTATTTAAACCTTAGTAGATATTTCAAATATTTTGATGAACATTACGAAACACCATTCACTCCTGCTTTACCTTTATTCTACGCATTTAACGAAGCGTTGGACATAATATTAGAAGAAGGAATGGAAAAAAGGATAAAAAGGCATAAAATTTGTTCAGACGCATTTTATTCTAGTCTTAATACAATGGGTCTGACTCCATTTGCAGCTGAAGATGCTAGGAGTGACGTAGTGATAGCAGTAAATTATTTAAAAGGTATGGATGATAAACAATTCCGGGATCTACTGGCCAACGAATTTAAAGTATTAGTGGCTGGTGGTTTCGGAAACTTGAAAGGTAAAGTTTTTAGAATCGGAAATATGGGCGAAGTTAATCGCTATCATGTTATGAGAACTATTTCTTCTATAGCATCGGCTATAAACATGTGCGGTCTAACTGTAAATCCAGAAGCAATGTCAGTTGCATTAGAAAAATTAAAACCCCTCTGACATCTTTTTCTATTAAACTTAATATAAGGTAAATTAATAGCGAAAAACATGACTCTTGATAAAGGATCTCTTATTTTATTAGATTATACTGCAAAGATTAAAGATACTGGAGAAATCTTTGATACCACACGAGCAGATGATGCTAAACAATCCTCCTTATATGAATCGAACCACAAATACGAACCACGTCTAGTATCTGTTGGAGATGGATGGGTTCTCAAAGGTTTGGATGAAGCATTGTCTAATACCAATGTAGGTGATAACCTTACCATCGAGATTACTCCAGACAAAGGATTTGGAGAAAGAGATCCTAGTAAAGTTAGAATGATGCCACAAAGAAAATTAGGTGAAAAAGCTGCTGAGATACAAGTAGGCGATGTCGTCGAAATTGAAGAACGATCCGGGACAGTTAGATATATCGGTTCTGGCAGAGTACAGATCGACTATAATCATAGATTGGCCGGCAAAAATTTGATCTATGATGTTAGCATAATAAAAAAATTAGAAAACAATGAAGAAAAAATCAAAAATTTAATCAAAAGAAGATTGCCTATTGATGAAGAAAAAATTGATTTTACTATTCAGGATGATGGCAATTTAAAAATCCATATCCCTGAAACAATGTACCTTTTAGAAGGTTTACAAATAATAAAAAAGGCAATTTCCAACGATATTTTCAAATATATTCAAGAAATTAAAAATCTTCAGTTTGTTGAGGATTATCAATCAACAAAAAAAGATGACAAATCTCTTGAATCACAAAGTTCAGGCATCCCTGAAACTGAACAGGTAAACTCAACTACATCTGAGGAAGAAAAAACTATTCAACAAACATAATATTTTTTTTCACTAAAATTATAATTTAAATATTTATTATATCCCATCTAAAATCTATATTACCTTTACCGTCTTCAAAAGTTTGTATGCCAAATCTCTATTGAGTTTTGTTTTATTCAAAATTGTGTACCTTTCTGGTCTTAACTTTTTTGCTATCAATAACGCATCTACCATATTTTTCTCACTTATATTAATTTCAGAAGCACTTGTTGGAGCATTTACATTTTTCAATGTCCGTACAATCAATTCCCAGTCTAAATCGTGGAGTTTAGCCATGATTATTGTTCCTATTCCGACCCTTTCTCCATGCAAACCACCTACATTATCATTTAAATACTCTAGCGCATGACTAAAAAGATGTTCAGCTCCAGAACATGGTCTGCTACTTCCTGCTATACATGCAGCAACTCCAGCACTAATCAACGCTTCAATAACAATTCTAATTCCAATTTTCAAGTCTCTAAATAAAATTTCTGATTTATCAACAATAATGTTTGCACTCATTTGAGCTAAGTTTGCAGAATAAGTACCAAAGTATTCTTGGTTTTCTTCTTTACTTAATTCCCAATCCTTGACCGCAGTAATTTTTGCTACAAGGTCTCCACATCCACTTGATAGCAATCTGGGGGGTGCTTCTGAGAGTAGTATTGTATCGGCAATAATCCCTATCGGGGTATTCGCTTTAATCGAATGTGGTTTAGAAGTACCTTTTAAAGATACAAAAGGACTTGCAATTCCATCATGCGATGCAGAAGTAGGAATACTTATAAAAGGTTTGTCTAATTCGTGAGCTATCATTTTTGCAATATCTACCGATTTTCCTCCTCCCAATCCAATAATCATGTCTGGTTTTTTACTGTTAATAGTATTTTTTAATTTGCAAACAGATTCAATAGATGAATCAGAACGAATATACCAATGATCTCTGATAGAAAAATCCTTCATGGCATTTTTTGCATTTCTTTCTGTCATTAATTTTACATTTTTTCCAGTTATAAAAATTATATTCAATGAATTTTTATCAATCGATTTTACAAATTTTCCTAATTCATTAAATACTCCATCACCGATCAGAATTTTTCTTGGGAGCTCCATCATATGAATAGGTGATATTGCAGTCATAAATGCTGAATATTATGCATAATTAAAAGCATAGAGAATAAAAAGTAAAATTTGATATAAAAAATAACTCTCTTTTATTCTGTTGAAACCGTTTGTTCAGATTCAGAATCGGTTTTATTTACTACTTCTCCTGTAGCATAACCCAAACCAACCCTGGTTATCTTTACTTTCACTTCATCGCCAACTTTTGTTCCCGTAACAAAAACTACCAATCCCTGAATTTTTGCTACTCCAGAATCTCCTCTACGACTCATAGATTCAATCTTTACCTCATATTCTTCACCTGCTCTTACTGGTGATGGTCTAAAGGTTTTGAATCTCCTAAAACCCGGACGGGTTCCTCCCTGTGTTATATCTCCTTGAGACGGATTTGAATTCTCATCAACAACTGAATCGAATTTCTCTGTTTTTGTTTCCAAATCAAAATTTTCCAAATGAATCAGTACCTATTTTATAAAAATACAATATACCCCCTTAATATAAAGTATGTTTTTTAATATTTTGATCTTTGTTCGAAACATTAATAGGTTTATTTTTATAAGCAATTATTAAAAATATTTATTATAACATAATGGGCAATAATTATGGAATTCACATCTTACACTGAATATTCTAGCCAAAATGTTATGGCAGTTATACTTAAAAGCTTACCTCGTGAATCAGGTCTTTCTCGGGTAGAATATGAGGGACCATCAATAGCTATATACACTAAAAATCCCAAATACCTATTTGAACGTCCTCAGATCGTTTCAAATATTGTAAATTCTGTCCATAAAAGAATTGTAATAAGAACTGATGAGTCTATTCGAAGTACTGAATCAGAATCAATTTTGTTGATAAATAAAACTTTTCCAAAGGATGTTAAGATTGTTGAATTGTTTTTTGATGATGCTATAGGAGAAGTTTTTTTATATGTTGATAAGCCTTGGTTATTGAATAATACTTTCAATTATACTTCTGAATTATTGGAACAAATTGGTTGGAAAACAAATTTCAAAAAAGCATCTAAAGATATGAAAATTATAAACACTATCAATACAATACTTAAAAATTCTGTAGACGAACGTATCCGTTTTTATAAAAAAGTGGGTGAAAGGATCTTTAGAACTAAACTTGATAGTGCAGTTGAAGCTAGTCTTATCGCACTGGGAGGATTTGCTGAGTTAGGCAGATCATCATTTTTGTTATCTACTCACGAAAGTAAAATAATTGTTGATTGCGGGATTAATCAATTTGCCACCGAAACGATAACTAAATTTCCACGATTTGATATTGTGGGATCTAATATGGATGAAATTGATGCTGTAATACTTAGCCATTCTCATCTTGGCCACAGTGGCTTTCTACCATCACTTTTTAAGTTTGGTTATGATGGACCAGTATATTGTACTGAACCAAATATACCAATGACGTATTTGTTATGTGAAAATTTGTTGGAAACAAACAATGATAATTTATTATTCACTAAATATAATCTTGAACAATTAGTAAATCATACTTTTCCACTCAATTTTGGTGTAGTCACAGATATCTCTCCTGATATAAAATTATCCCTCCATAATTCTGGTCATATTCTTGGATCTTCATCTGTACATCTGCATATTGGCAATGGCGATCATAATATTTTGTATTCAGGCGATTTAAAATTTGGAAAAAGTAATTTACTTGATAACGCGTTTTGGAATTTTCCTAGGATAGAAACACTGATAATTGAGGGAACTCATGGAATAAAAGATGATACATATCCACAACGCCATGAATATGAACAAACTTTTATTGATACCGTAAATTCTGCATTAAATAATGACGGAATAATTCTTATCCCAGTTGATGAACTAGGTATTTCTCAAGAATTGCTATTTTTAATCAATAAATGTATATTTGACGGGATAATTAAAAAAACTAAAGTATCTGTAGACAGTTCTATCGTAAAATTTTCATCTCTTTACGAAATTTATAACGAATATTTGAGCAAAGATTTAAGAGAAGCAAATCCCAAAATTGATCTTTTTTTTCTAGATCATGTAGTTACTAAAGAGAAAGAAATTATGAATGACGATAAGGGGATAATACTTACATCATCTAAATTTAAAGAACCCAATTCATTAAAATTATTAAAGGCAATAATCAAAAACGAAAAAAACACCCTGATTTTTCCACGATATTATAATCTACATACTCTGCTTTATGATATTCAAACTGGAAATGGGCCTATAATTAATGACCGCAAAATAAAGGTTAATTGTAAAGTGGTAACAATGCCCGGTTTTACTAATCATTCTGATTATAATCAATTAATGGCATATATACGTCGATTGCGTCCAAAATTGAAAAGGATTCTAGTCAATCATGGAGAACGTCAAAAGGTTCAAAATATGGCAAGCTTTATTTCAAAATTTTATAGTATCCATACACAACATCCATTAATTACAGAATCAGTAAAATTATTATAAAATTTTGCATTCTTCAAGAATATCAAACACTTAATTATGATTTTCAACGAGGTTAATACAAGCGTATTTTTCTCTTATAGTCAAATTAACTTCCATATTATAGTCAAATATTATATGGGAATATTGTTCTAATATATCTTTAATTGGATCAAGTGAGTTGCTTGTATAAAAACCTGGACAATCTCCAGTAAACTGGAAAGTTGCATGAATTTGTGACAAGCCATTATCTACTTGAATCCATGATGAAAAAGGATATAATGAACAAACACCTGGTTTAAAATTTTGGATATCGCAATTTCCATTCAAATCTAAAAATCTACATCTTATTGGATTTCCATCTTCTTCTTCCTTTTCTTCCTTCTTTCTCTTTAAAGATAACATAGTTATTGTACTAATCACATTTCCAAATAACTCCGATTCGTTCCATGAAGATATTTTAGTTTCATTCTTAATAAAATCAATTTTCGATTTATATCCTAATCCGGCAGTAAGTCTAGTAATATCGTTTTTTGTCAATGGAAGACGTGCCTGATTTTTACAACAATTGTGGCAATCAGGCCAGAGACATTTCCATAACACAAAGAGATTTTCATCATACAAATATGGTATATGAAATATAATTTTATTTACCTTTATCTTTTTATCCACAACTTTGTTTATTTTTCCTAAATGAAGATCATATATTTTCTTTTCAATAGAAAAATTCTTAGATAATCGTTCTAACGCAATTTTTATTCTATCGTTCTCATTAACCATAATTATGACCGCTACTAGATTTATACATAAGTTTAATTTATTGCTTGATCTCGTATATCTAACTTTTAGTTGATAGTTTCATGAATTGGCTGTGTAGAAACCATTATAGCTAACAACATTCTACAGTCAATTATTGAACTATCAAAAACAATCCAGATACGTCATACTGACAGAACAGTTGTTGCGTATTTTAAAACAATGCATAATAATCATATATCTGCACAGAAAGAGCAACCATATCTACACTATTTGGCAGTAATTGTACTTGTTATCGTAAGATAGTATGAGGGAAAAAGTTACCGTATGTTTGCTTAATGGCTTGTTAAAGCATACTATCTGAGGTTGTTTTTGCTGTTATCAAAAATATCACACTAGAATATACTACAGAAATTTGCAGAACGGACCAATACTGCTGTACTGGAAGGATAACTTCATAGTTTATACTCTTTTGCAAGTACAAGTACAAGACACATATTTGCCGGTATAGATTCTACTGGTTTCAAAATCATATATGTATCATAATACTATACTTCCAGGGATAAACTGAGAAGCAACTACGCCAAACTGTATTTCGGAGCAGATGTCCTGGTAAAGATTGACTGTGTAAAGGTAAGACGTGGTCCAACCAAACACGATAATTCTGATTTCAAACTTATTTTAATAAAAATGTCAAAAATAAAAAAATATCTGCAGTCGGTGCAGACAAAGGATATTATGGGCAGTAAAACCGCGTAATGATACTGGAAAACTGCATGGATACAACATCATATCTGCAAGAATTGAACAGGTACATGTCTGTAGGACTTGTATAGATATAAAAAGAAGATGAAACTGTGATATAGTAAATTCATATATACTCAGAGGAACAAGGATGAGACCATCATATCGGTGATAAAAAGATTGTTTGGAGAACATATAAAATCTAGATTAATAAAATGCAATATAGAGAATCGATCTTCAGATGTATTACAAATAATATAATTTTCATAGAATAGTAAATTTGTTAGTGTTGTCGACCGTTTCTACAGCACCCATGAATTCATAGGTTTAAATAAAGTTAGGCAGTATCATTTTCATTGAACAATTATTCTAATTCTATCAAAAATGGAGCCGAATTATTACTAAAAGGTGCTTCATTGCTCAAAGAACCTTGTGAAA
>QCWD01000192.1 GCA_013114725.1 Nitrososphaeraceae archaeon
AAAAAATAATGACTTTCATCTTGACTATGCGATTTTTGGTGAACCTAGCGGAATTAACAATATTACTATATCATACAAAGGAAGATTAGCAATCAGACTAACATGTGATGTATTAGAAAGTTCGCATGCAAGTGCACCATGGCTATCAAAAAATTCTATTGAAGAAATGTATGACTTTTGGAATGCGATCAAGTCAGAAATTCTAAGAATAGGTACGTATGAAAAAAAAACCGATTCGATCAGCTGTAGTTTAACTGAGATTAGTGGAGGATCAAGTCATAATGTTACGCCACAAAAATGTAAAATTACTATTGATATTCGTGTTCCAACAAATACAAATTGCCAAAACGTATTAGATTCAGTAAAAAAAATTATTGACCAAATTTCTAAAGACAAAGGAGTAAAGGCAACATTTAGAGTGGAGGATTTTACCGAACCTTTCGAAGCAGAACATTCTTCACCGTTGGTCAGAGCATTATCCTTGGCCATAATAGAAAAATATAGAAAGCGACCTGTGCTGTTACGTAAAACAGGTACTGGAGACATGAATATACTGGGCAATACCTTTCAAATTCCCGTTGTTACATATGGTCCTGGTGACCCACATTCTTCACATAGTGTAGACGAACATGTAAATATTCAAGAATATCTAGATAGCGTTGATATATACATTAAAGCAATTTCTCATATATCCAGATTCCATAAAAAAAAGGAATTACAAAAATAATTGGTAGGTATTATTAAATTTTATAAGTATTTAGAATTGAGTGAAATTGTGATCAATTTTTATTTAAAATAATATCTTCATCAGATCGAATATAATTAATATATCTAATTTTTTTAACCTTTTATGCTTTGGATAATCGGTTTAGGAATAAATGGCGCTAAGGGAATTAGTCTCCATGCATTAGATATTTTAAAAACATGTGATAAAATCTTTATAGAGCGGTTCACAAGCCAATTGACTGATTCTGATATAGACGAATTACATGATATTTTATATGGTCAGAATAAAGGTAACCAAATAATTAAAATAGTTCCAAGATGGTATGTTGAAGACGGCAGGGAGATTTTATCTATGTCATCTAATGAAATTATTGCCATCTTGACTTATGGCGACCCTTTTATTGCAACTACATTAAATGAATTATATGTACGGGCAGTTAAAAATTCAATACAAACAGGTATAATTCATGCTGCATCAGGTTTAACTTCGCTGATAGGAGAAACTGGTTTACACTTATACAAATTCGGAAGAACTGTAACAGTAATGTCGGATCCACAATCATGTATAAGTGTCTATAATATTGTCCATGATAATTTAAAATCAGGAAATCATTCTCTAATATTGACTGAATATAGTAACATCAATAATGACAACAGTCCTTTTTTCCTAGACCCAAAAAAAGTGTTTCAAATGTTAAAAGAGATAGAAACCGATGTAAAATATAACGTATTTACCAATGATACCTTTGTAATAGTTGCATCACGTATTGGTAGCATAAAACAGAATATAATCGCAGGAAAAATAGAATCATTGAAAGATTTTGACTTTGGGAATGGGCCTCATTCAATAATAGTTCCTGGTATACTTCATTTTACTGAAACAGATGCACTCAGAATTTTAAGCAAAATCATCGATGAACCAATAGATAATTCCAAGTTGATTTACGATATTTCAAGGTCAATGGTAGAAAAGTATATTCCAAAAGCCAAAGAAGCTTTAGAACAGATGAGAAATTATATAAATAAAAAAAGCAACCAAAACGAAAAAATCAATGAAGGAATATATAATGTTATAGAAAACGCTGAATATTATCTATATGATGCAGAGAGATTTTTCATTCAGAAAAAAATGGAATTATCAATTTTGAGTATCGGTTATGCTGAAGGATTAATTGATTCTTTACGATATCAATGGGGAATAAATCCTTGGTCATAAATTTTTACGGGTAAAAAAAATTACTGGTAAAAAAAATATTATATAGTTTAGTAATAATAATCATCTGTAAATACCACTATAACTTATAATATCAAAACGAAACTAACGAATATTCAATCTTTTAAAACAAAACGAATATTTATTTAATGTTAAAACAATCTTCTCTTATCTTGTAAAATGAAAAATCTTAATCATGTAAATCAATCTAAGGAATTAAATATTCCGGTGGAACTATACTCCTTTTTAATAAAAGATACATACTCGATTTTAATAAAAGGAAACCCTGGAACAGGAAAAACATCTTTGTGTTTTGCTATACTAAAAGCATTAAAAATAAAATCAAATTTTTCCTACTTGACTACACGAGTTTCACCAAAGAGTCTTTTTTTACAATATCCCTGGATGGCAAATCACTTTAAAATAAAAGTTAAACAACTAAAGTCAATGTCAGAAAAAAATAATAACATATCATTTTTCGAAGATGCAAGGCTTGATGAACCTGAATCGCTTTTTGAAAGGATTACAAGTCAGTTAATGGATGCAAGATCACCTTTAATAATAATTGATAGTTGGGATGCAGTAGCT
>QCWD01000026.1 GCA_013114725.1 Nitrososphaeraceae archaeon
CGAGATAAAACCAATTGAATATTTTGGTGATTTATACTGGGTTAAAAATTACAAGAAAAACGCTGATTTACATGCTAAAATCATCATTGATACAATTGTCAGAAATACAATAATAGGAGATAGGTTGATAGCACATATTGAGAAGACAGAAAAACTAACACGAAAAGAATCTATTTCAAAACTAGAGGCATTAACTCCTTTGGCTAAAAATCCAAAGACTAGAGATGATAAACCCGTTATAACCCAATCAAAATCTACGGTTGCAGAAATCCAAGAAAAAGAGAATCTTAGTGCTCCTAGTGTATCCATTGGTTCGGATTTGGGCTCTGATACTACTATTTCATTAACTGGAAGTGGAGTCAATTATTCTGTCCTCGAAGGACCTATTGATGCATCGTTTAAATCAAAAAGACAAGTTTCGGGAAAATTCAAAAATGTAAGTGTTTGGGGTCCAATTGATGCTCCAGGAAAGCTTGGTGTATGGGGTGACAACGTCTGTGTAGATTTTGATATATGTATTGGGGATGGTGCTTGTATAGACGCTTGTCCTGTAAATGTATATGAGTGGTTAGATACTCCAGGACATCCTGGTTCTGAAAAAAAGCCTTTTATGGCTAGAGAAAAAGACTGTATATTTTGCCTTGCTTGTGAAAACGTTTGTCCGCCCCAGGCTATCAAGATATTTCAGAAAAATTAAATTTTTATTTTTTCTGGAAAAAGGCTTAATATATCTATATTATTTACGATATGATATGACTGCTCCTGTGAATGGTCAAAAGAAAGGATTCCGTAGTTTATTGGTTTATTTTTTGATTATGGCAATTTCCCTTATCATTATTTTTATAATGTGGGCTAGCTTTGGATATATAGGACCTCAATTTTCCATCGATGTATTGGAAAAACAACAGGAAACCTTGCGTGAACATTATGGTCTAGCTCCATTAACAAAGAGTGACGACCCTGCACTAGCACAAATTCCTCCATCTCTTAGAGAGATTCAACTTAAAAACAATTCAAATATTGATGACATCTCATAGACTGGATTTTTAATATTCTCGGATACCCGTTGCGATATGGATAAATTTTAACCGTAAATCCGATATGCGATATTTTTTCTGAACAAATACATTGATATCAGCAAAAAAAGATAATCAGTATGAAGTTAATTTGCAAAATTCTAATAATGGTATAAATAAACCCAATAGACTGATTTATGAGAATAGTCCTTACCTACTTCAACATGCCCACAACCCAGTTGATTGGCATCCGTGGAACGAAGAATCTCTTGCAAAGGCAAAACAAGAAAACAAACCAATTTTCCTCAGTATTGGCTACAGCTCATGTCATTGGTGTCATGTTATGGCACATGAATCATTTGAAGACATAGAAATCGCCAAAATCATGAATGAAAATTTTATTAATATCAAGGTCGATAGAGAAGAGAGACCTGATATAGATGATATTTATCAAAGAGCCTCTCAAATCTTTGTTGGGACGGGAGGTTGGCCTCTTTCAGTTTTCTTAACCCCCGACCAAAAACCCTTCTATGTTGGTACATATTTTCCAAAGAATTCTCGTTATGGACTACCCAGCTTTGCAACAATACTGTCTAATCTCTCAGAACTATATAGAGAGAAACAATTTGAAATATCAAAAAATGTAGACGAATTTATGAACGCACTAAAAAAAGATCCCTATAAAAGATTCGGTACAGAAAAACTTAATCTTAACAGAGAGATTATGGATATTTCTGCAGTGGGATTACTTCAGATGGGAGATCCTGTTTATGGAGGATTTGGACAATCTCCTAAATTTCCAAATGTTTCAAACCTTTTGTATCTTTTAAGGTATTTTTATTTTTCAGGGAACAAACAATTTCTTAATTTTGTTGACTTTACCTCAATGAAAATGATCGAAGGAGGTATACATGATCATATTGGAGGTGGTTTTTGTCGTTACTCTACTGATCAGCGATGGCTGGTACCCCATTTTGAAAAAATGTTATACGATAATGCATTATTGATAAAATTGTTTTCTGAACTTTATCAAATTACACAAAATCAGATTTATTTAAAAACGGTTCTTAAGACCATAGAATACATCAAAAGAGAAATGATCTCACCTAAAGGCGGTTTTTATTCATCTCAGGACGCAGATTCTGATGGCGAAGAGGGAAAATTTTATGTATGGTCAAAAATGGAAATTGAAGAGATTTTAAATGATAATAAAAAATCTGAAATTTTTTGCAATTATTTTGGTATAACTCAAGGCGGAAATTTTGAAGGAAAAAACATATTAAATGTATCTATGTCACTTGAAGTGTTATCTAAAAAAAATTCTATTTCTTTAGATGAAAGTAACGCAATTTTGGACACTTCTTTACTATTATTATTGAAGCATAGACAGAAACGAAAATTTCCAGGCAAAGATGAGAAAATTTTAGTTTCGTGGAACTCCCTGATGATTTCTGGTATGGTTAACGCATACAAAATAACCAATGATTTTGAGATTTTGAACCTTGCTATACAATGTTTGGATTTTATAGAAAAAAATATGTTTGATCAGAACAACAAAAGACTATTTAGGACACACAAAGATGGAATATCCAAATTAAATGCATATCTTGATGATTATTCATTTTACATAAATGCATTATTGGATGTTTTTGAGGTATATTCCAAGCCATTCTTTCTTGAAAGGGCGCTTTTTTATTCAAATATAATGATCTCTCATTTTTGGGACGAAAATAATAAAGGGTTTTTCTTTACTTCTGATGACCATGAAAAGTTAATCCTTCGAACCAAAAATTTCTATGACCTATCCATTCCAAGCGGAAATTCCATGGCCGCGCTGGCATTGCTTAGGTTAAACAGAATAACAGGAAACAATGATTTTCTCAAAAAAACCGAAGAAATTCTTTCATTTTGTTCCCAATCCGCAGCTTACAATCCATTTGGCTATGGCAATATTCTTATTTGTTTATATCAATACATCCAACAACCACTTGAAGTTGTCATTGTTAAAAACAATAATAATTCCAACCTTGTTGAAATAATAAATAAACATTTTCTTCCCAATTGTTGTGCTGCCGCTATTGAAGAAAAATCAGATATGGTTGAACTGCAGAAATATCCATTTTTTAGAGGAAAATTATTAAATGCGAAAGATAAAAGAGAAGGAATTAAAGATGAGTATGCATTCATTTGCAACGATTTAAAATGTTATCCTCCAATATACACAACACAGGAATTTGAAGAAAAATTAACAAACATTATGAACAAAAACTTTTAACTAAATGATTTTCTTGCAAATACCAGATATGTGGTATGGCCTATCATTCGCATAGAGGGGCGTGTCATTCCTTCCCTTGCCTCGATATTTCTAATAAGCAATTCTACGCATTCTATATCAATAAACCCGTATTTTTTTAACGAAGCCACCGTTTTTTCACACTGATTCATTGTTGGACAAATAGATACAAATCCTCCACTGCCGTTTAGGACCTGCTTTACCTGTTCAATTATACTCCAAGGGTCTCCAAGGTCCACCACCGCCACATCAATGTCTTTAAGATTTTGAATACCTTCATGAGGATCATGATGATTCATAGTCACATAATCTATCATACCTGACCTTGTAAGATTTTTTTTTGCAATTTCCATAAATTTTGGATTTACGTCAAATGTATAAACATGTCCTTCAGGTTTTACAATACTTGCCATAAACGTGGTGAGTGCACCACTCCCGGTTCCTATTTCCAAAACGTTTGATCCGTTTTTCAAACCTGTCCTGATCGCTATAAAACCAAGGTCCTTTGGATATACTATCTGTGTTCCACGTGTGGATTTCATTATAAAATCATGAATTGTTGGTTTTATTAGAAATATTTCATTATCTGTGGCGGTTCTAACGGACTGACCGAATTCCATGCCAATTATACTGTTAAAATCAATAATTCCCAAATGCGTATGAAATTTTTTATCCTTTTCAACATTAACCAACCATTTTTTTCTCTGGGTATGAAATAACAGAACTTGGGAATTATCTTCTATTTTCATTTCCTAATTTGCGAAATGGTGATATATCAATACCAATTTAAATCTTAGATAATGGCACGATACCTATTAGATCAAAAACATTATTGAGTATTATGATAAAGGATTTCACTAAAAATAACCTTTCATTTCGTAAGTTCTGGTCTGTCTCTTTTAAAACAGGGACATTCTCATAAAACAGATTGAATTTGGTGGCGATGGTGTTTGCATACCTCGCAAGAACCTTTGGATTTAACGTTTCTAATGTTTGTTCAATTATTTGGTCAAATTTTGCAAGATCCTTTATCAAATTAATTTCTTCTATCCTAAAGTTCAGGGTATCCAATGGGAAACCACGATCATTTTGAAAAATAACTTCAATGTCACTTGAATAAATTGGAATTCTTTTTTCAGAATATAATTTAGCCAGTCTGATTAACTCATCATCAATGACATCTGATTTTTCTAAAATTCTATGTGCTCTTGCATAGGCATATTGTAAATATAATGATGTATCACCATCAAGATTTGTAGCTTCATTTATATCAAAAACTATAATCTTATCAAGATCCTGTTTTATCAGACTATATCTAATGGTAGATATTGCTATTCCTTGCGCAATTTTGTTGATCTCATCTAGTTGCATTGTTTGATTCTGGTTTCTCTTTTCTATTTCCTGTACTAACTTTGTTTTCAACTGATCAATTAAAATATCTGCATTGACAAAAAGCCCTTTTCTCCCAGACATGTGAACGATATTTTTTTCTGGTTCGAAACCTAAAATTTTCGAAGTAAGCGGACTTAGGGTGACTGCTTCGTATCCCAAATAATAGTAATTATTTTCATCCGGTTTTATCTTCTTTATTATAGATATAATTAAATTCTGTAATCTGGCTTGTCTTGAATCAATTATTGTGATTACCTTGGCCGGTTTCTTTTCAAAGAATTTTTTTTCGTTATGATTTTTCAATTGTTTATTTTTATCAATTGTTGTCATCCATATCTTTGATCCATCCCATTGTTTCTCGTATTCCTCATAATCAAATGGGTCATCAATAATCTGCAGTTTCCATAATGCATAGGGTATATCCTTTGCAAAATATGTTACCGTGCCGTCACTTCTTACGATTACTTTTTCATCTTCTTCATCTGCTGTCTTTATTACCCAGCAATTAACGTTTTTTCCTTCTTTTGCAAAATATATTATATTTTTATCCTTTAGAATCTGAAATGATTTTTCCCATAATTTTGATTTTATCATATCTGATTCAATGTTGAGTAAATCATATCTGGACCTCATTTCGGCACATGTTTTTAATTGTTCCTTTAGAATTTTTTTAACAAGGTCGGAAGAATAAACGGCTATTTTTGAATCACCATTTTCGATCTCTCTGATGACGATTTTCCTTTTTTCAAGCAATAATTTATCTTGCTCCATCATATTGGTTACCTTGACATAAACGTCACCACAATAATGGTCATATTTTGTTTCTGGATCCGAGGGCGTTTCTGGAAATCCTGCATAAAGAAAAGCTACCACAATATCTGCTACTTGGACTCCAGAATCATCTATGTAATTGAGTACCTTTACATCATGATTTGTATTCTTAAATATCCTATATAATGAATCCCCTAGTATGATATTTCGCAGATGACCTATATGGATTGCCTTATTTGGATTGACACTTGTATGTTCAATAATGATAAATTCGTTGTTACCAATATCCTGATATTTATATTCTTCTGAAAATAACGTTTTATTTATGATAAGGCCAAATAATTTATTGTAATCTATCCTAAAATTGATATATCCTGATTGATGTGCCTCTGCAGAAATGATAAAAGAATCTTTTTTGCTTTTCATATATGGGATTATGTGATCATTTACGAGTTTAGTAGCAATCTGCGGGGGTGATTTTTTTAAAATTTTTGTCAAAAGAAAGGCAATGTTACATGTTAAATCACCATATCTTTCATTGGACGTTTCATCTATCTTAAAAATAATTTCATTTCCCCTGCATAAAGATTTTATAATGTTTTTAAATAAGTGACCAAGTTCATCTAATACTATTCTGTAAGGGTTTGGATTTTCTAAATTATCATCGATTACCATTTCTTTTATTCTCCAGAAAATAATTCAGAGATAGATAGTCAATTGCTTCTACAACACCCTGACCGGGACCACTTGAGACCACATAGTCTGCCTTATCCTTCACCTCCTTTTTTGAATGGCTCAATGCAATGCTGTATCCGCATAAATCAAAAATAGAGAGATCCGTCTCGCTATCACCTATTGCTACCACGTTTGCAGGACTTATTTTTAAATATTCTAGTGCCTTTGAAAGACCGGCTCCCTTGTTCACACAATTTTGATTGATGTGATAGGCATATCCACTATCATTTAAATAGAGATCCAAATTATTATCATCTAGTATTTTTTGTCCCAATTTTATATCAAAACTTCTCTCTAATACCACCTCCGTCATTCTGTTGATTACATTTTTTATTCTAACAGAATTTCCAATTACTGAATTTAAGATATTCAATCCCTTCAAACATTCATCTTTACTGGCCAGCAATATGTGGTCATTTGGTCCAGTTGTGATTACACCTCCGTTTTCACCCACTGAAATCTTGGTGGTTCCACCAAAAATAGCAAGTACAAACGCCTCAATCGAAGAGCGTCCAGTAACATAAATTACTTTAAATCCTAAGTTTTCAAGGTATCTTAAATTTTGTAATGCAGGTAGATAGATAATGCCGTTACCATTTTCAGTCATAGTCCCATCAATGTCTATTGCGAAAGCACGTATGGTAGTCAAATTTTTATATTTAAAATATATTTAAATATAAATTATATTCAAACTTTGTTTTTTACCTCGATGATTTGAAAACAAGTTTATTTATATTTGTATGTTGCCCTTGATCTGATCTCTTGTCATAAATTTTGGAATCTTTCCTAGTACGGAGTAATCACCAGATGAACATGTAAAACACAATTCATTCTCATCTAATCCAATGGCATTTGCAAGATTGGATGTATCATTGTAAATGACCCTGTCTGCAGCAATTAGTTTTGATACCGCCTTTCCTATATTCAAGTTATCATTTTCACATTGATTTGCAAGTAACTCCTCCTTAGATGGAAAATCAATCCCAGCATAACAAGGAAATCTTACAGGCGGATAAGTTACTATCAATACAATTGATTTTGCCCCTGCACTACGTAATGTTTTGACTATTTCAGCAGAACTTGTTCCCCTTACGATACTGTCATCTACTATTGCAATTTTTTTTCCTTTTATGACATCCCCAATCGGTATTATGCCCTTGTTTATTTCTATTCTATCCTCTTGAAACGGTTCGATGAAACTTCTTAACAATCCTTTATTTATGTGTCTATCTTTTACCAGTCCTTCTTCAAAAGGTATGCCAATTTCTTGAGCATAACCCAATGCAGCTGGCCGTGCAGAATCTGGAACTGGAATGACCACATCAATATCTTTTAAAGGATGTTTCTTTGCAAGAAAGTGTCCCATTCTCTTGCGTGCAGCATAAATGTTAATCTTTTCCATTATACTGGTTGGATGGGCAAAATATGTATATTCAAAGGCACAATGAGCATGATTTTTTTCTCTGGCAAAAAATTGACTGTCCACTCCATCTTTGTTTACTACAATCAATTCCCCAGGTTCTATATCCCTAATTAACTGTGCACCAATTGCGTTAAATGCACAGGATTCTGATGCCACTATATATGTCTCTGATTGTTTATGAAAACCCAAAACTAGCGGCCTAAAACCCTTTGAATCCCTTGCTGCATACATTGTTCCTTGGTCATTCAGAAAGGTAAAGCAGAAAGAACCAATCATCTCATTTCTGAAAATCTTTAGTGATTTATTGATGTCGTTTTGATTCTTAGAAAGATGATGGATTATTCTTTTGGTTGCTACAAGGGTATCACTCATTGTTTGAGGAGTAAAGGTACATCCGCCAACCATCCCAGTCAATTCCTCAACATTTGCTATCGTTCCATTATGTGCTACACAAAGATCTTTTACCTTCAGCGGTTGAGCATTATCAAGAGAACTTCCCCCAAATGTAGAATATCTTACATGTCCTATTGCTACATGTGATCTCATTTTTTCAGTAAGAAAATGAAATTTATCTGCACTTGATGACACCAGTCCCAAATGCTTGAAGGGATTTTTTTTGGGTACCGCAATCCCCCACGATTCTTGTCCTCTATGTTGTAATGCACGGAGGGAATCAATAATGAATGGAATAACGTTGTAACCGTTTAATGAAAAAGCCCCTATTACACCACAATTTTCATGAACCATCTAGACTATCCTTTGAATTTAAATTTACTTTAAACATTTTTATATGTTTAGTTAAATTCTTTCCTAAAGTACTTTTACCTAATTTTCCATAATTTCATTTATTTTGTCGTATTCTCTCTCTATTGTATCCATCTTTAGGTTTATTATTTTTTTATTGTTATCGTTTATATCATAAAATCGGATTATTCCTGAATCATTGCTAGTCCCTATCTCCCCAAATCTGATTCCTTTTATTTTATTGAGATAATTTTTCAGTTTATCGGGGTTTTTTGTTGATATCACAAATCTGGATGAAGTTTCTGAAAATAAAATAAAATCTGTTCTGTTACAAGAATTTGGAATTTTATTCAAATATATTTGTAGTCCTATTTTTTTTGGCATCGCCATTTCGCATAATGTTATTGCGAGTCCCCCTTTTGAACAGTCGTGGATACTGTTTACAAGTCCTCTTTTTATTAAATTCATCACAGTTTTAGAAACTATTCTATCATGTTTGAGATTTACTGACGGAACATCCCCGTTCTCAAGATCGTATACCTCTGCGTAATATTCGGAACCCCCCATGTTTTCTTCAGTTATTCCAATAATGAAAATAGATTGATCTTTTTCAAGATGTTGTGTCATTATATTTTTCTCGTTTTCTATCAAACCTATCATTCCAATAACAGGAGTCGGTTTAATTTGACCATACTCTGTCTCATTATAAAAACTGACTTTTCCACCCACTATTGGTAACTTATTGAAATTACTAAAATCTACAATAGCTCTGATACTTTCTCTGAAAGTCCAAAACACATCTTCATTATTTGGATTACCAAATTGCAAATGATCTACTATTCCTACAGGTGAAGCTCCTGAAGCAATCACATTTCTGCATGATTCTGATAGTAGATTCAATGTTCCCTGATACGGATCAGAGTAACACAACTTTGAATTACCATCCAATTTCAATGAAACAAATTTATCGTTATCTAATCGTAAAACTGCCGAATCACTGTAACCTGGCCTTATTACTGTTCTTAACCCTATCTCCTGGTCGTACTGCTGGAAAATCCATTTTTTAGAAGCGATATTAATATTTGACAACATTTTCAATAATATTTTATTTAGATCATTGGGTTTTTTTGGTTCATTTTTTCTTTTTAATTTTTTAATATATTTGGGAATCTTGAATTTTCGATCCAAAAGAGGGGCGTGAGATATTAACTTTGATGGCATCTTTGCTATTATAACTCCTTTATTTTTTATTACCAAATTTCTATGGTTCTTAACCTGACCTATAATTGAGTACATGATACCAAATTTCTCCAATATGTTTTTTAATTTTGGAAACATTGATTTCTCTGTAATGTATAACATCCTTTCCTGTGATTCTGATATCATAATTTCTGTAGGATTCATGTTTACATATTTTTTATGTACATTGTCTAAATCGACTTCAAACCCCTTATTCAAATTATCCGATGTTTCTGATAAACAGCAGGACAAACCTCCTCCTCCCAAATCTTTTATAGCTTTGATTACTTTTTTATTTACTGCTTCTAGCGTTGCTTCTATTAGTAATTTTTCAAGGAACGGGTCTGGAATTTGAACTGCCGATCTATTTTCCGATTCTAATTTTTTTGAAGCAAAAGAAGCCCCGTGAATCCCATCTCTTCCAGTAAGTCCTCCAGCCAAGATTATTAAATCTCCTAAATCGGCTCTGTTTGATATTAAATTGGATTTTTTACCATGTCCAATTGCAGCAACATCTACAATACAATAGTTATTAAATGATTTATCAAACTCCACTTCTCCTCCAACAGTTGGAATTCCAATGCAATTTCCGTAATCTGATATTCCTCTGACTACGTTTTTTAATAACCATTTTGATTTTTCTTGGTACATGTTCTTATCGATAGGACCAAATCTTAATGCGTTAAGCAAAGCAATCGGTCTTGTCCCCATTGAAATAATATCTCTTATGACGCCTCCAACTCCCGTAGCGGCACCTCCATAAGGTTCAACTGCGGAAGGATGATTATGACTTTCAATATGGATTGTTATTATATATCCATTTCCGATATCTAAAACTCCTGCATCATATCCCGGACCAACAAGAACTCTCGGTCCTTTTGTTGGAAAGAGTTTGATATATTTTTTTGAAGATTTGTAAGAACAATGTTCTGACCATTCTGCAGCCACAATTTCTTTTTCTAATACATTTGGATTTCGATTTAGATTTTGTTTTAAATATTTAAGTTCAGATCTAGTTAATAACGCCATCTAATACCCTCTTCGTATTTTTGTCTTCAAAATCATGGATTTGCCTAAATAATTTGTTAATGAACCAAATATTTTTAGTGCGTCTTGAGGCAAACCCATCTTTGGTAATAATTTTTCAAAAACTCTTTCTGGATGTGGCATCATTCCAACAACATTGCCTTTTTCATTACAGATGCCTGCTATCGACTCAAACGATCCACCCGGATTATCATTTTCTTGATATTGAAATACAATTTGGTTTTTCTTTTGCAAGTTACTAATAGTTTCTTTATCTGCTACATAACGTCCTTCTCCGTTTGCAATAGGTATTGAAAATGTTTGATTTAACTTAAAATTATTTGTAAACGGTGTTTTATTATTTTTAACAATCAATTTACTCCATTTGCACATAAATTTTAGAGAATCGTTTTTTATTAAGGCACCTGGTAACAGTTCAGATTCTACTAAAATTTGGAATCCATTACAAATTCCCAATATTGGAATTCCATCTTTGGCCAACCTTTTTACTTCATCCATTATCGGTGAATGGGCGGCAATAATTCCTGATCTTAATCTGTCACCAAATGAAAATCCTCCAGGAATTATAATCGCATCATAATCTGATGAGATCTTTTCCTTATTATACCAGAGAAATTCAGTCTTTACTTTAAAAAGTGTTGTCAGAACTTTTTCTACATCTCTGTCACAGTTACTTCCCGGAAATACAGGAATTCCTATTTTTATCAACTATTTGTAAGTAATAAATTAAAATTAATTAAATTTTTGGGAGGATATTTCTCTGTTATATTTTAAACATGACAAACTTCTTATAATATTCCATTGAATATATTTTTGATGACTGAGCTGGTCAGAGACATCATGACCAAGGATATTGTGACAATCGATTATAATAAAACTACATTGGAAGCTGCTAAACTAATGACCGATAGAGGGATAAGTTCATTGATTGTAACTGTTAATGATCAACCTCAGGGCATTGTGACAGAAAGAGATTTTATCAAAAAAATTTGTTTAAAGGACCTATCACTAGATAAGGTAAAAGTAAGTGAGATAATGTCGAAAATACGAACCTTTGCAACTCCCGATACGCCACTAGATGTAGCTATTCAACGTATGGTCAACAATAAAGTTCGTAGATTGCCTATTTTAAATGAAAAAGGATTTCTAGTTGGAATAATTACTGTTACTGACCTTGCAAAACATTTAAGAACAATACTTTTGTTGGAAGGCGCAGTTTCATTAAATTATTGATCCTCTTTCTTGATAGAAACAGTACAATCGCTTACTATTGGATTATAGAGCCTCAATTCTTCACACATATTTTGTACCGATTTAATTGCATCTCTTTCTGAACTTGACTCTACTAATAATGTAAAAGTTTTAGCAGTTCTAATTGATTTGATACCAGAATACTTTGAATTACTAATAAGGTCTCTAAAAATTGTTTCACCTTCTGGATCGTTAACATATTTTTTATTTTCAACAGTCACCGTCACTTTGAACTGGTTTAGTCTATCTTGATTCACAACTTGAATTTCACTACGTTATTTAAATACATTAAAAATATGCTATTGGTAATTGGTCTTGGGAAAAAGTTAATTAATCTAATATAATAATTGTTTGTTTTGAAGTTAAAAAGGGTCATGTAGCTCAGCCTGGCAGAGCGAAGGTTTTGTAAACCTTAGGTCATGGGTCCAAATCCCATCATGACCTCCATTATAAATTCAAGGTTCTCTCCACATCGATCTTGTTTTTGCCAACATAACGAAACCAACAAGATATAAAAATTCAACTAAAAACCCTAGTTCTGGAAACCAATTAGAAGGCACAGGTTGATGCATTATATCTTGAATCAATATTGAAGCATGTGTAGTGGGAACTATGTATGCAAGCGCCTGTAAAGGTTCTGGGATAATATTGACCGGATAAAAAACAGGCGGAAGAATAGTGAGGAAAATGTTGATAAAAGAAATTATCTGCGTTGCATTTCTCATGTGCATCATATGTGATGAAAGGAAAAACCCTAACGAAGAAGCACTTCCCCATACTATTAAAATGGTAACAAACAACATTATAATATCAATAAAGTCATGAATGTATAGAAGAGTAAGAGCAACAAGAACAGACAATGCAGGAAAACCAAATAATAATTGCGAAATAGCCAACCCTGTCATATACGTTAATGGCGACACTGGAGATGCTACAAATACGTCTTGTATTTTATATTCTGTCTTGTATAAAGAAATATCCTGTCCGAGAGATAGTCCATAACCTACCAAAGCCATTATCAAACTTCCCGCAATCGCAAATTCGGTGTATTTTCCATTGCTAATTATAAACAAAACAAAAAGCAGGGAAAATGGACTAATTGCAGAAAAGAACAATGAAAGCGGATTTCTTTTCAACCATAGAAATCCCGTAGTATAAGCTATGATCACGATTTGTTTTATAATTAAATAAAAAATATTCATCAAACAAGTATCAATATATTCATACTTTTTTATATTATTTTATTACAAAACTTAAATTCAAAAGATATAATTTTCCTGATGGATATCTCTGCTATAATGAAGTTGTTACATTCTGGAAAAGTGAAGGATGTTTATGAATACGATAAACATAAATTGCTTTTTTATTTTTCTGATAGAATTTCTGCATTCGATGTGATTTTTAATCAGGATATTCCTGGAAAAGGAAAGGTATTATGTAGATTCGCAAAGTTTTGGTTTGATTTTTTAGATACTCCACACCATATGATAAAGATTATAGATCAAGATAAAATGCTAGTGGAGAAATTGGATATGGTTCCATTAGAATTTGTTGTAAGGGGCTTTTTTTATGGAAGTTTAATAGATCGATTTCAAAAAGAAAGTTTTTCATATGATCTCCCTTCTAATTTTATTCCAACCATGGCCGCAAAATTACCAAAACCAATACTAGATACCACCACAAAATCTGATAATCATGATGTCCCAATAAACAAGCAACAGATAGTATCCTCAAATATTTTATCTAATGAAGATTATAATAATCTGAAATTCCGTTCTATAGACATATACAACAAGATGTTTAATTTCTTGAAAACAAAGGGATTCATTCTGGCAGATATAAAGTTTGAATACGGCATAAATAGAAACGGTGAAATACTATTGGCCGATTCAATTGGACCAGACGAGTACCGCCTATGGAAAGCTGAACATTACTCTCCA
>QCWD01000193.1 GCA_013114725.1 Nitrososphaeraceae archaeon
TAAACGTTTTGATAAACCAAATGAAGAAGAGGTAGAATGGTTCATTAGAAAAGATAAAAAAATAATCAATTGGGTCCAAGAAGAAGGACTGAATGTAGATATTATGATAGCTCTGATCTACCGAACAGCATATCCGTTTATCGGCGAGATTGCAAAAAATGCAACAGAAAAAATAAACGAATTACTTTCAAAAGCAGGAATTTCTGAAGATGATCAAAAAATAACAAAACATTATCATGATTTGGGTTGGTTTCTTTCAGTTTCTGAACGAGTTTCTGGTTATGCATTGGGAAATTTTGATCGTGCGATGGAATTAGCGCGTCTAAATGCACATGGACTGGGTTGGCATCCCTCTATTATTAACAAAGAATCTGTAAAGTACTTTGATTTATTAAATGGGGAGAAAGAGATGTTAGACAAGGTATTAAATTCTGTTTCTTTAGAATATAAAAATAATTTTCTTGATAATGTTGCCAAATTTAATGATGCATGGACAAAAGAAATTGAAATTAAAAAATCTTTGAGTAAAAATGAGGCTTGTTTAATATCAATAATAGAAGATAGTAACAATATAAAGAAGGACCCACAAACTTTTACCTCAATAATAAGTATTCGAAACGACCTTAGCGGTTCTTTATTACCCACTGACAAACGAGATTTTTCCAAATCAATAACTCATCACAATACCATACTCATTACTTTAAGATTAAAAGAGGATGCAAACAAAATTGTAGGTTTCATAAAAGCCGGTCCTTTAGAGGATTATCAGTTACGTAGAGGCACAATTGATGTGAATTTAGGAATGAGGAATACTATTTTTATTGAATCAATATATATTAAATCAGGATATTGGGGAGAGAAAGGAGGACATTTACTCAGAATGAAGTTATTGGACCAATCTAAAAAACGAGGTTATCAATATGTTACTGGATATGTTCATCGTGACGTATTACAACGTAGAAATAACAGGGGTGAGATGCATGAAACAGTACAAAAATATGATCCAGATAAACTAGATTACTATCGAGTTGACCTAAGTAAATACAACACCAGCGATCTTTCAATTTAAATTATTTATATTTGAGACATATTTTATTTTAGTAGATATCGTTTATAATACTCATCATGACACATGAAAATCTCATTAAATTTGTGCCATTTTTATACTGACTGTTTCAACTCAAATCATGCTAATTTACTTTGGATACTTAAGCGAATGTTCTATTTATTTTGTTCTAATATCATTAACAAAATTCATCGTAAAAGTTCACATCTTTAACATCTTTTTATATACAGTTACTTTTATTTCCATAGAATAGAAATAATATACCTATTTTATACTATCAAGCAAATCTCTTGCTGGCAGAGTATTGAGTATATCAGACTTTTCAGCCCAGCCTCTTCTAGCCTGTCCTATACCAAACAATAAAAATGCATAATGCGAATAGTGATGTGCATCCGAATCAATTACTAGTTTAACATTGTTTTGAATAGCCAATCTTATGTATTCATCCTTTAAATCCAGTCTGTTGTAATGTGCATCAATTTCAAGTATTGTTTTGGATTGGGCTGCGGCATCAATTAACTTTGGTATATCTACAGGATAGCCTTCCCTTCTATTGATAATCCTTCCAGTAGGATGAAATATTATATCAACACTGGGATTTTTTGCTGCACTTATGAGTCTGGATGTTTGTACCTCTTCAGGTAAGGAAAAACTAGAATGAATGGCAGCTCCAACGATATCCAGCTTGTCAAGTACATTATTTGGTATATCAAGTGAGCCATCCTTTAGAATATTTACTTCTGCAGATGACAGTATACGAAAATTCTTTTTGTTTGATTGCTTTCCGTTACCATTGTTATTCTGATTATCTTTTTTAATTTTGTCATTTAGCTCAGATATTATATTTGCCTGTTCCAATAATTGTTTCTCATCCAATCCATTAGTTAGTCTCAGGCTTTTTGTATGGTCTGAGATGGCAATATAGTCTAATCCGAACATATCTCTTGCATATAATGCCATTTCCTCTATAGACATGGTACCATCTGTGTTATTGCTATGGACCTGCAGGTCTCCTTTCAGGTCCCCATAATCTATCAACTGTGGCATACCCATTTTCTTTTCTGGTCTCTTTTTTTGTGTCCCGTTATTGTTGTCTACAATTTTAGCTATCTCTATTTCTCCCCTATTTTCTCGCATTTCTGGTGGTATCCATTGTAGTCCCAGTGTACTGTATACTCCCTCTTCTGTTTCTCCAGCTACTCTATTTTCTTGTTTATCAAAAATCCCCCACTCATTTAGACGAAGACCTTTAGATATTGCTATTTTCCTCATGGCTATTCCATGTTCTTTACTACCGGTAAAATATTGCATTGCTGATCCAAAACTTTCCTTTGGTACAACAAGTAGATCTGCATCAAGTCCATTTTCTAGTTTGACAAATGCCTTTGAAGACCCTCGTCCAATTACTTCTGAAACTTCAGGCATTTTTACAAAAGAATCTATTATTTTTTCGCC
>QCWD01000027.1 GCA_013114725.1 Nitrososphaeraceae archaeon
AAAAATATGCTTGTTGCAGCGCAATTTATTGAATTAGTGATAATCAAATGTGAAAAACATTCGATATATCCAGATGATAGTACCGTACTGAAAAACGAAATTGTGATCTAGGTAGTATTTACAAATGGATATCATTCTATGTTTCAAGGTATAATGATTTACGAGATGATAAACCCAAAATAGAATTAGGAGATGAGGTTATCTTAAATTAGAGTCAAAATTTAGATAGAAACTAGAAAAAAATAAAATAAGATAAAGGTTAGGTTAAGGGAAGTTTACGAGAGTTGCATTTACTGGAGTTGTATTTTCTGAAGTTGTTGTAGGCAGTGTCAAACTAAACGGAAGTGACTTGAACGATATAAAACAGGTAGGTAAATCACAATAATGGTTGAAAACATCATTAATACATTCTGTACCTTCTTTACAGTCGTTTCCTTGCTCAGTTTCAATTTCAACTTTAATAACTTTCTCTAAAGCATATGTATTTTCATTTAACGATGTTGCAGAAATCATGAAAATTCCAGTTAACGTAAGCATCGTTAAATAAAACGCAGGTCCAAGTTTAACCTTATTCATATAAAAGTAAATAAATCTATGATATATTTGTGATGTTTAACAAAAATACTTTAAAAATTTAGTTATCTTTATTACATTTTTTTTTACGTAAAAATATTTCATTAAAACTCGAAAAATGAAATTAATAAAAAAAATGGAATAAAAATTTAATTAAATGTCGGCAATAAATTAGGGTCTAAATCACCGAATACACAATTAGAACCTGGAGGGCAAAATATATTATACAACAGATTCCAACATACTGCATCATTTAGACATTCATTTAACATTTTATTTTCTACTTTGGCATCTGATTCTATTTTGTTTACAGTTACGTCATTGTTTAGACCGTATGCCTGATTTATTGATGGTATACTGTAAACAGAACCAAACAATACTATTACGCTACCTAGGAGCATCCAAATGTTAGTAACTTTATTGAGCTTCTTCATTTTATATTGCTAATATGTAATTTCATTCATTGTTTATTTAGGATTCATCACATAAATGTGTAAAAAAAAAAGATAAATAAAATATGCAACCTTATTCAATGTAATGTTCTATATTTTTTTATCTTAATGTCAATATGCATATTTTTATCATAAAATTATTAAGTTTAATATTTATTCATATATTGATAGATTTTAATTATACTTAATTAAAAAACATGTTTTTATTTAATAATTATTAAATACATAAAATTTTACAAAATAAAAAGATATACGAAGATACTAAATCCATATAAACAATATTGATAAAAAATACTTACAGGTGAAAATGAGATATTTTAATAAAACCTAGAAAAGTAAAAAGACATTCCCAATGGTTTTGTAGTCATGATAGTATATATAGGTTCTAATGTTTATGCTTCATCTATAGAGGCAATAGAATTTAATATAAACATAAACAAACATACGTCAAAATCAAATAATAGTGATGATGAAGTTTTATGTATCGGTAAATCTGGTACAATTATATCTTCTAATGTTGATGATTATATGACAACATCTGTTATTGATATTAATAATGAAAACAAAACGGCACTATTAAACAGATCAAGTTTTCATTTCAGCCAATAGAACCAAATTTTATATAATAAAACAACTTCAAAAACAATCTTTCAAATAATGAATGTAGCTGAAAGAACTGGTCAACTGTTTGGATATTAGTTTAAAAAAATACAATAACTTTTTTATACAAAAATTCTATCAAATAGTAATAAAGACTTATCCACCAAATCCTTAATCTACAATAAATTCAAGAAATACATGTTGAAAAGAAAAAACGCAATTTTGTTTTTATCCGTAGTCATATCAGGACTAGTATTTTTTATAAATATTAATTCATACGGTGAATTTTATCAAGATTTACCTTTAGCAAATAACGGTTATACAAATAATTCATACGGTGAATTTTATCAAGATTTACCTTTAGCAAATAACGGTTATACAAATAATTCATACGGTGAATTTTATCAAGATTTACCTTTAGCAAATAACGGTTATACAAATTTTACATCAAAAAACGATAATACTTCTGAATTGTTTAAGATTGCAAGTTCGCTGTATAAACAAGGCAAGTATAAGGACTCTATACAGTACTATGATGAGATTTTAAAAGTAGACGCGAACAATACTGATGCAATATATTCAAAAGGATTTGTTTATGATACTTTAGGTGAATATGATAAAGCAATAAAATCGTACAAGAAAATAGAAGATGTATATAGTGATAAAAATTTCATTAAGTTTAAGATTGCAAGTTCATACTCGAAGTCATGGAAACTCAAAGAATCTATCAAATACTTGAATAAAATTTTGGAAACACAACCAGAGAATATTGGTGCAATGCATTTCAAAGGTATTAATGTTGATAAAATGGGTGAACATAAAAAAGCCATAAAATATTATGATAAAATTTTGGAAACACAACCAGAGAATATTGGTGCAATCTTTTCAAAAGGAGTTTCTATGGATAAAATGGGTGAACATAAAAAAGCCATAAAATATTATGATAAAATTTTGGAAACACAACCAGAGAATATTGATGTGTTGAAAGCGAAGGCCATTGCGTTAATGAATATTGGCGAATATGAATCTTCAATGAAATACTACAAGCAAATACAGAAAATTTTAGGTAAACAATGATTACTTATGTTTACATACTAAAAAATCAAGATACCAACTACATATTACTTGTCTGAAAAATTTTATTCGTGTCGATGTTTATTTTAAAAGTAACTTTAGTCGTATTTTTTAGATTTATGGATTAAAATATTTTTATATAATTTTATGATAAAGTGAAACAGTTTTATGTAATTCGTTATGTAACTAGAATCATATAAATATTTGATAACATTATTCTTTGCCAAATATAGTATAATAAACTGATAAAAAATTGTGTATTTTTTCCGAAATACAAAGCATTATTAAATTATATGTTCTTTCTTAATTGACGCATATTATATTTTAGATAAATAATTAGTTTGAAAATAGATTATAGAACGCTAACGAAATTTTGTATGATTGCGGTAGCTATAGAATTGATAACAGCTCCAATTTCTTCAAATGTCATATATGCTGACAAGAACAAAAACAAAAACGACAATAAAGATAAGTTAGATATTGATATTGACATAGATAATGATAATGAAAAAATCCTTAAAGTTAGAGACTATATTGTAAACACAGAATCGTCTGGTGAATCAGGCCTAATTTGTACACAAGGTCCAGCAGGTGTCTCGTTCAAATACGGCAGCAATTACTGGAGATAGTGCAGGCAATTCATTGACAAATACAAAACCTGACCGAAATATCATACATCCAAATGGTGGTACTCCGCTCACGGTCTGTGCCCCATGAAAACAAGTAAAAAACATATCATCCAACTTTCTTTTTTTTAAAAACTTAAAAATAAAAATATTGAAATTTACTGATTAAATTTAGTTTCAAAATCCATGATTTATCATCGGAGTGGTTTATATATTATTCATTGTTTCAAATAACCAAGTCAAATAAATAATTCAATATGATATTCAAATCGTTAATAATCTTTTTTATGGCTCTGACAATTGGGAGCAATATTCTCACATTTTAATTTTAGACGGAATGTATTATGTTTTATATCATTATACATAAATTCAAAGAATGATACACAAGTTGTAAATATCTACTTAATTATACTCTTTTTTACAAACGCATGATAACCATCATATCCTTTAGTTCTATCATATAGTTTCTGGTTTATTCTTTAAAACTTTTCTCGTACGATAAATGAACATATTGTGTCAATCATACGGTATTGAAAACCTCCGGATATCATGTAAAACCATATGATTGGATTGATTGTTTTCAATATTTGTTAATAGAAGATTTGATGGATTGGTTTGCAACAAGCATAATTCTGTGCTCGAAGATGTGGATGCTGAATATGGATTTACTGACTTGTTCGGTTGATAGACATAGTAGTGTTGTTTACATCATATTTAAATGACTTTTTCATCAATGATACAAACAGAAACATGTTTTCGTCTATAAACATTATCAAAGTGTTGTGTCCAGTTCCATAAAGACATGTAACTTCATTTCTCATTTAAAAATACATAATTCTTTAGAGGCATTTCTCAAATTGAGGTCAAAAAAGTACAAATATGCTGAATATATTACCACAGTTGTGGATGTTATATTTCATTCAAAAGTAATAACCATAGATTAGAAATATGATGTTCATAAACATGTATCCACCTTTAAATTAACACAACCAAAAATTACAAAATGAATTCAAACAGAATTTATTTTTATTTAAATTGCAAAAATAAAATATTAGAGTGTTTCGCATGTCTTTGCTATATTATCATAATCTGCAGAATTAGGATTATTTTTTAGATATTCCAAAAGGTCCGTCTTTGCATCTTTATTATTTCCCAAATTTAATCTGACAATAGCCCTATTTTTATAAATGCTAGTATATCTATTTGGATTAACATTGATTGCCATAGAATAATAATTTTCTGCATTTGCATAATCTTTTTGTTTTAGGTAATAGTTTCCCAATCCTCTCAATGCTAAAAAATGTTTTGGATTAATTGCAATCACTTGATTTAAACATGACAATGCCTCAGAATTTCCCAATTCGCTATAAGTGGTTCCCAGTAAAAACCACGCATGAGAATTATTGTTATCAAGCCCAACGGCATTTTTTAGTAATTTAACGGCATCATTAAATTTTCCATAGGCCAAATAACTTTCTGCTTCGAGACACAATTTATTTGAATTTACGTTGACTAATACATCTTTTTCAACAATACTTTTCATATCATTAGGAACGATAATTATTGTCAAATTATCGTCCTGATTCCATTCTGATTCAAACTGATTTTCAGGAATTGCCCCGTATGTATCTGGTTCAGGGACATATATTATTATTCTTCTTTCGTCATCGTCATATCCAGATACTATTGTTGCATGCTGTGTTACATTCGCTATTCCAGGCATAATAACTATTGGAGGAATGCTCTGATCGATTCTTTTTTTAAGATCCTTTAATGAACCTTTATATACATAATATGAAAATCCTTTTTTTTGTAGTATCTTTAAACCTTCAAAAATTATAGAACCTCCAGATTTATTGTAATTTTTAGATAAATCCGGATAATTTGTAATTACCAGGTCCTCTCCCCAGTATTTTGCAACAACATTGATAACCAATGGTAAAACGACATTATCTTCACTGATATCCATAATAGGTAAATTTATCAGATGTTTATTTTTATAAGAACTCATTTGATATCAGATATTTATAATCAAATAAAACTCTTGTTGTCGTAGCTTAGAGTTGTGTTATCGTTTTTTAAAAATTGTGAAAATATCAAATAGCCATCTTTGTCACTCTTTTCAGGATGAAATTGAGTTCCAATAATATTTTTATTTTTATGTTTTACTATTTCATGTTCACAGTAATCAGATTCTGCAATGGTTTCAAAACTGGGTGGAACTTTTGATATAAAAAATCCATGACTTTCATAGACTTTCAAAAATTGATTGTCAGGTAAAAAAGAATTAGGTTGAAAGATTCGAATACTAATTGTGTCTTGCAAATGATACTGTAGTCTTCCCAACGTACCTCCCAATGTCAGAGAAATAATTTCAGCGCCGTAACAGATGCCAAGAAGTGATACATCATTTCTTAAACATTGTTGTGTGATTTTTGAATTTATAATGTTAATTTCTTTTTTATTTTCTCTTCTTCCTGATAGTATTATATGACTATATTTTTTTCTTGAAATTGAATCGAGATCGATTTCGTAATATTTTTTATAATCAAAAGTATATCCCAGATCTTTTACATAATTAACAATATCTATGCTAAAAGGAGAGGTATTATCAACTATTAATATATTCATAGAGATGATATTTAATCAATATTTTAAATCACTAATAAAAATGTGATTTGGTGAATTCAGGTGTAAAATAATAAGATAAAAGCAATGAAAATAAGAAAAAATAAACAAACAATGATTTTTCCTTCAGATTCTAGATATTAAAAGATACTTATAAAAAATCGGCAAATCCTTTACATACCAAATAACAAGCAAGATAAAATGGAACGTTTTTTCGCGTTTTATCAAAATTATATGACTTATTTTTTAACCTAAATTTTATCGGATAATTTATCATGATATCAATCATTGAATCGTCTTCAAGACATGAATCATTAAATGGTTCAAAAGTATCAAGATTATCACACCTTGTTTTTATCAAACCACTTTTGCTATTTATTGAATATGGCATTCTAAATATACGATGTATATCCATAGTTACCATAGGGTCGATCCTTGCACCCAACTCATTTCCAATTTCAGATAATTTTGTTCTAAATCCATAGTATCCTCCTAATTTGTTTGTTAAAAAACTCATGCGTTGTTTGGTAACTGTATCTATACCTAATTTTTCAAATGTCCTTTTCCTCCAACCATAATCAATTCCAAAATACGGAATTTTTACAGTAAAGGTGTCCTTTTGTTTTCTAATCCCAAAGAATTCTGGCATCAATTCCTTACCCAATATATAGGAGGATAAATCGGCTCTTGACTGTGAATACAATTCCCGTAGACTCTGAACATTTACATGCAAATGAAATCCGGTGTTGCCTGAAAAAAATACATGTATACTATTTTTATCTATTCCAAAATCAACAATTAAAAAATCAAGCAATTTCTCAACTTCCTTTTTTAAACTAGATATACAGATTTTACAAGGGAAGGTAATTTTGGAAAATCTGGTATCATTACACATTATGCAGGAATTGATTTCAATAGATGAAATATTTTTGCATTTTTTGCAGATATGATAGGAATGGGATTTATCGCATGGAAGGTGGAGGTCTTTTAGGTCAATATCAAAGATAAGGTCTGCACCCAACCATTGTTTGTCTTGCATAGGAAAAGTTGGAAAATTGTAAAACGAGTTTGAGCAGTAAACATCTGAAGGAATCTCTTTGATAAGATATGCCTGCAATCTGCCCAAACTACTAAATGATTGATGACGTTGCATAACATTATCAAAAGACATGAAACCAAATTCTCGTTTTGAAATATTTTCAATATCTATAATTTTTTTCGGAAACTCCTTAAAGTAGAATTTTCTAAAACCGTTTTTTAATATGATGTTGTTTTTGACCTGTTTAGGATTATCACTAGGTATATTGATTCGGTTCTCCTTATCGTTAACATCAATATTATTAATATTAGTCATTTAATTCATATCATTGTTTTTTATTCCTTTACTTTGATTGGTTGTTAGAATCATTGGCGTATTTACCCTTGTATTGTATAGGATTTGTTATCCCATTACAGAATACATCAGGAAAGCAGAGATTCTCAGTTCTAAGTTTTGAACATGATGGAACTGAATATTTTGTATTATTTCCTTTCTTTCCCGAAAGATGTTCAATCTGATACATTGTTATTTTCTCATTATAATCTGGAGCGTTTTTAAAAACGGAAACTATTTCTTCAATCTCCTTTCCTATTGAAAGCAGATATGTAGCAACTAAAAATCTAGCTGAATGTGGCAAGTTTTCATTTTTTCTCATCAAATCAATAGATCTAGCAACACATGGAGGATATTGATTTATTGTTCTATTAGAGATGCCTTTTGTTTGAGTGGGAATGAACTTTGTTTTTAGAAGGTCTGATTTTTCTTGAATTGAATGAGGAATTACTGGTAGATTCATCTCCTTGATTCTTTTGTATATCAGTAACGATAGTTCGTTTCGTATCAATCTAACAGTTTCATCAACATCTAAAAAGACATATCCTCCATTGACCGACCTATTGATTAGCTTCCATTCCCTTTCATGAAATTGAGATGATCTGGAAAGATAATCGGCAATACTCATTTTAAATATCTTATCAGTTGGATTATCCTTAATGATGTTAATTTTGAAAATCTCCCTAAAGATCTTTGATAATAGCAAGTTTATTCTTTTTTCATCATATTCTTTAAGATCATTTTTTAGGAAATGTTCTGTTCTCATGGCTTCATATAAAGAAAATTTTTTTATTATACTTTCAATTGCTGTGTTTTTTACGATTACGAGAGAAACCAAAAATGTCATGACTTCTACCTCATATCTTTCTAGTTCAAGGTAGACGGTCCCATCCATCTCCAAAATAATCCTATTTGTTGCTCTCTCCAAAATATGGGTCATATCGGGACGATCAAATTCTTCTAGACTAAAATGAGTATCTCTAATGTATTGAGATACCTCATTTAGAAACGGATATTTGGCCAAGTCGCCTGTCCCAAGATTAATTTCCAATATGAACCTTGTTTATTATATTATACTAACCTAAAAATATCTTTTCGTAGAAGATAAAAAACGATCAAAATTGATACGAGAAATTAAACATCAGGATAAAAAAAATGATAGAAAAATAGGATTCCATGTTTCAATAGCTGGTTCAATTTCTAATGCTATTCCGAATGCTCTAAAAATTGGATGTAGTGCCTTTCAAATTTTTAGTAGAAATCCAAGAGGATGGAATGCAAAGATACTTGATATTGAAGAGGTAAACGGATTTAAAAAAAAAATCTTTGAAAGTGGTATTGATAAAAGTGCAATTGCTACACATATGCCGTATCTTCCAAATCTTTCTGCACCAGCAGGAGAGTCGTATGAAAAATCAAAAAAAACACTACTTGAAGAAGTAGTAAGATGTAGTCAGCTTGAGATTCCAAACCTTGTGATACACTTGGGAAGTCATCTTGGAAAAGGTAAAGAAAATGGAAAAATACAATTGATCAATTCTTGTAATTATGCGATAGATAGTTACAAATCAGCCCGCAATAGAAAAGTTCCAGTGACAATATTACTTGAAAATAGCTCGGGTCAGAAAAATAGCATAGGAAACAATTTTGAAGAAATTAGAATGATTTTAGATGGTCTTGATTCTAAAAATTTCGGCGTATGTCTTGACACATGTCATGCATTTACCTCCGGATACGACCTCAGAGATGAAAAAAATGTTGAAAGTACTTTATATCAATTTGATAAAATTATAGGATTTAAAGAATTAAAGATAATTCATCTGAATGATTCAAAGGGCGAATTTAATTCAAACAAGGATAGGCATGAACATATTGGATTGGGATATATTGGAAAAGAGGGTATTTCATATTTTCTAAATCATAAAGAAATTGTCAAACTTCCTATAATAATGGAGACACCGATCGATAAGATCAGGGGTGAAAAAGAAAATTTAAATGCCGTTTACGAATTAATTAGATGAGTAACAATGTTATCATATATTTTACTTTTAAACATCCTTTCTAGTACTTCATTTACAATTCGATAAAAATTTAAACCAAGCATTAATCACTTTAGTAACAGATAATGGCAAATTATGAGCAAATAATAAAACTCTCACTTGAAAGAGGATTCTACTTTCCTAGTTCAGAGATATATTCAGATGCTCCAGCTGGATTTTGGGAATATGGACCAAACGGAGTAAATATTAAAAATAAATTCATTGACCTTTGGAGAAAGGAATTGGTTAGAAAAGCAACAATGGTTGAAATAGACGGCGCCCAAATAATGAGTGAAAATGTGTTTATAGCTTCAGGACATATTAAGAATTTTAGCGATCCAATTATCAAGTGCTCTGGTTGCAAATCTACATTTAGAGCAGACAGATTTATTTCTGAAAAAACAGGTCAGGAAGTGCCTGAAAGAATAAATGAAAATGAAATAAATGTTCTGATAAAAAAAAATAATCTGAAATGTCCAAAATGCGACTCTGATTTTGAAGAGTCGGGTAGATTTAACATGATGTTTAAGCTTGGAATAGGGCCAAATAATGATGAAGCTTATCTTAGGCCAGAAACATGCCAGTCAATATTTGTGGATTTTTCTAGGCTTTTTAAGGTAATGCGTGGAAAACTTCCATTTGGAGTGGCACAAATAGGAAAGAGTTTTAGAAATGAGATAGCTCCCAGACAGAGTCTGTTAAGACTAAGGGAGTTTTATCAAGCTGAAATAGAGGTCTTTTTTAATAAAGAAACTGTAAACCAGATAGCAGGGTTTGAAGAGATAAAAGATGTAATTCTGAAAATATTTTATGATGATACAAATAAAGAATTAACAGTCCAAGAAGCAATTAACCAAGAAATAATACCAAACAAGTTGGTGGCATATTATTTAGTCCTATTAAAACAATTTTATGAAAAAACTGGAATCGATATGGAAAAAACACGATTTAGAAAATTATCAAACGAAGAAAAAGCTTTCTATGCAACTATAGCATTTGATTTTGAGGTAGAAACAAGTGTAGGATGGTTAGAGCTTGTTGCATGTAATGATAGATCTGATTACGATTTATCGGAGCATTCAAAAACAAGTAAACAGAATTTAGAAGTTATTGATCCGCATACCCAGACAAAAATACTACCACAGGTATTTGAATTATCAATGGGTATTGATAGAAGTATCTATGCTATTTTGGAACATAGTTTCTTTGACGATATTGAAAATGAAAGAACGGTGTTAAGGTTAAAACCCTATCTTGCACCCATAACTGTAGGAATACTTCCTTTAGTAAAAAAGGATGGTTTGGGAGAGATGGCAACTAAAATTTTCTCAGATATAAAAAGGGATTTTAATGTATTTTATGATGATGCAGGCTCTATAGGTAGAAGATATAGAAGGCTAGAAGAAGTAGGAACACCATTTGCAATAACTATTGATCACAAAACGTTAGAAGACCAGACAGTAACTATAAGATATAGAGATGACATGAGTCAGAAAAGGATCGATGTTTCAAAGATAAAAGAAATTATCAACAGCTTATTAAATAATTAGGAGAAGGAAAATGAGGAGATCTAGAAATAAAATATAATTCCTTCATATTAAAGTTATATGACTCAAAGTAAGATATGGAAATGAAAAGAAAAAAGAATGATGTTGAAAATAACGATTCTGAATCAATACCACATATTTTATGGTTAGTAGCTTTTAAAAAATATGATTCATATAATTCAGAACCAAAAATAATTCTAAGACAATTTTATTCCCCCGGATTTTATGAGTCATATGATATGGTCAAATCATTTTCGGAAAAATCTAACTTCGAGATACTTTGGTTTAAAGAAAAAAATAATTTTATAAATCATCCGTATTATTCGAGAATGTTTCCGTTACTTGAATCATTCTGTACCTATTGTAATAAAAAATACAACGAAAACGAACCAATTCCATGTAATGAAATCAAGTGTTATGGAGAATTTTGTTCTAGATCTTGTTTGGATGAGCATCATAAATTAAGACACAAAGAACAAGAAAAGAAATAATTAAAATAGAATAAAAAGTCGATAAGTTAGACTTGCAATAATTCTGCTTCAAGCAATTGTTGAACCAATTGAACCACTTCCTGTTCTACTTGTTGTCTTGGTAATCCTAAATTCGTAGAAAAATGATCTGTTAATTGATTTACCGTTTTTGTACCATCACATGATTCCCAGAATCTTATTATTGCATCATTCACCATGAATCCTTGGTCTTTGTTATTTAGTAAAACCAGTGAACCATCGTCACTGTTTGATAACGTTCCTATTTTTTTTGGTAATGCTTTTTCATAATCTATTTGAAATCGCAATTTTGGTTTTCCCATACCAAGCATTTCTCTTGCCTTTGGGTCCATCTTTTCGATTGTCCATGGAGGTTCCCAAACTATTTCAACATTTATGTCACCTACACCAGGAAGTTTTCCAACATGTCTTTTAACATCACTTACTAGAGTATTATGTAAAGGACAGCCTCTAGTGGTCATTGTCATCTTTATATCGACGTTATTTTGAGAATTTACATTTACCCCATAAATCAATCCCAAATCCACTATATTTACGGGGACTTCAGGATCCATGCATTTTCTAAGTGCAGAATATACATTTTCTTGTGTTATTTGTTGTGGTGCCGACAATCTATTGGTTTTTTTCTTTTTCGATAGAAGATAAAAACCTTATCTCCTGTAAACAAAGGTGAAACTAGTAAATATAACTTTGATTTTATGAATTATCCATCATATTTTTTATTTTTTAATTAATTCCTATCTTTAATTTTTTTATGTTTTTTTCAAACGGATGTTTTAAAATTCCCTTTTCTGTAATAATTCCGGTAATTAATTCTGGTGGAGTCATGTCAAACGCAGGATTGAATACTCCAATCCCATCAGGAGCTATCTTTTTACCACCTATTGTAGTAACCTCTTCTCTTGAACGTTCTTCTATCGTAATATCTGAAGGAGTATTTTGTAAATCAAAAGTAGATGTTGGTGCTACCACGTAGAAAGGGATTTTATGTGCTTTTGCAAGCAATGCTATTTGATAAGTTCCTATCTTGTTGAATACATGACCTGTTTTTAAAACTCTATCCGCACCGACGACAATATTTTTGATTTTATTTTTCGACATTATGTGACCAACTGCAGTATCTGGAATAAGACTTACGTCAATTCCATCATGATGTAATTCAAACGCAGTTAATCTTGCCCCCTGCATTACAGGTCTTGTTTCAGTAGCTATTACTTTGATATTTTTACCAGATTCTTTTGCAGCCCTTATTACGCCAAGAGCAGTACCGTAAGCGACTGTAGCCAATGAACCCGCATTGCAATGTGTCAAGATGACATCACCATCAGAAATAATATTTGAACCAAAGGCACCCATAGACCGGTTGTTTTCTACGTCTTCTTCTGCCATGGTTCTTGCTTCATTTAAAATCAGGTTTTTTATTTCTTGCACTGTTTTGCCTTTTTTACCTTCTTTCATTACTCGGTCCAAAGCCCAAAATAGATTTACAGCAGTAGGACGAGTAGACCTAATTACTTCAAATGCTTTATCAAGATCCCTAGATAGTGATGATATAGATCTTGCTTTACTGTTATATGCTGCCAAGGCCATGCCAAATGCTGCTGCAACACCAATTGCAGGTGCCCCACGTACTACCAAATCTTTAATTGCTTTGGCTACATGTATGTAATCATTACATTTAGTGTAAACAAGTTTGGTAGGTAATTTAGTTTGATCAATTAAAATTAAAGAATTATCCTTCCATTCAACAGTTTTTAATGATTTTATTTCTTTGTTTTTATTCAATGTCATGTTTAGAAATAAAAAATATGATATATTAAACTTGATGTTTTTCGGTGTTTGAAACCGTCTCACAAAAACTATTGACATTACACTTGACAAATATTTTATAAAATATCTGAACTCAAAACTATTGTATACTATTAAAGACGGTCTAATTGTTGTATTAGGAGGCATGTATGCACACATAGTAGACATTTAATATCTTACTACATTCAGGTCAAATTAATAATGGCTTGGTTTTTTTATATTAAAGATGAGAAAATACAACGAAATTATTGTATCATTCTTTCTTTATCTTTGATTTCTACTCAATTATAAATTTGTTCATTTTTACATAAAATAATTATTGTAAAACAATTGTATGTTCATGAGAATTTTTTTTAATTTATATCTATATCTGAAAATATTAGCGTCATTAAAAATTTTAAAATAAATATTTGATTTTTAGAATTCTTTTCTGTAAGTTTTCATCTAATAATTAAGTGAGATATAATAAGGAAAAAGTTATAACAATATGATTACAACATTTTTCTCTATGAAATTTCAGTATAAACTTACTAAAGTTAAATATACCATAAAATTATTCTGTAATCCTGATCGTTAAAATGAATAGCAAAAAAATAACTGTATTTTGTA
>QCWD01000194.1 GCA_013114725.1 Nitrososphaeraceae archaeon
CTCCCATAACATGTACAATATCATTTTGGATACAAAATACATCAAAATAAGATTTACAATATCTGTTGTAGAATTGTCTACCATGGTCTGTCAGTATCTGCAACGGTTTTCCATACTTTCTGGTGGTATTTTTTAGTAACCGTAGGATGTTATCTACTGTACCATGTACAAACAGTGCAGATGAGAGGATGTATCTGCTATGGCCATCAAGCATGGATACCATCTGCTTTGTTGCACAACTATGAAAATAGACGATACAGTAGAAAATTTGATAGGAACAAATTATTAAAAATCATTCATAACGCATACATTAATCATTTTTTCTCACAAAATTAGACAAAACCTAAATTGTAAACATAAAATGTTATACTATAGAATCTTTTTAAATTTCTTAAATAAATTAAATTTTTTATATCTTTTTAGAACAGAAAATATAAAAAGATCTTTATTAATAAAAAATAATGAAAAATATTCATTTCTTCATGATAAGGCTGGATACAAGTTCTTTTGCTTCTCAAATATTTTTCCATTTTCAGAAACAATATACGAGAATGATATTAGAAAATTAGTTATTTCATCTCCTGACCATATTTTCATAGATACTCTTTCTCTTTCACTCAATACATTACCTAACTACATGGTAAACATCGGTAAAATGAAATTCAAATTTATGGATTTCAAAAAGATAGATCCTATTATTCCAAAAAATGAACCATTTTCTTTGATTACAGGAACACCAATTATAATGCGAATTTCACTAGAGAAATTCTCAGACCACAAATCAGACTTTAAAGATTTTCCTTATTTTTATTGGAAAAAAAATTTTCCACTAGACTTTTTTATTAGCCAATTGGAAAATACATTAATAAAAAAATATGAAGAATATTGTCAATATCAGAATAAAGTCCAGCCAAATGAACATGTTCATCTCTTTGAACGATTCAGATTTAAAAAACAGGTTTCTACACAAATCAGAATGAAAAGACTTTCTTACAAAGTTATTGGAACTTTATGGATATTTGAATTTGAAGATTGGGGAAATAGGAATTTGATTAAATTTGCTTTAGATGCAGGCCTGGGTGAAAGAAATTGCTTGAGAAAGAACTAAAACAAATTTTGTTAGTTTTAATCGTACTATCTTAGGATTGAAAGTAACTACATTATGACAAACAAAAAAACAATATGCAATTTGTTTTAATCGTACTATCTTAGGATTGAAAGAATATTAAAACATGGTCAGTGTTAAGAAAGTTCCTCGAGTTTTAATCGTACTATCTTAGGATTGAAAGTAGTTCTTATTGTTATTCCATCGACATTAACTTCTAAGTTTTAATCGTACTATCTTAGGATTGAAAGAATATTAAAACATGGTCAGTGTTAAGAAAGTTCCTCGAGTTTTAATCGTACTATCTTAGGATTGAAACTAATTTCTACTTTATTCGCCTTTCATCCTAACATTACATATGGAAACGACAGAGGTTGACTGATTTACCACACACAATTTCATACTAATTTTTCTTAGAATCGCATATCGTTAATATAATAAAATCATAACAAGGTTATAAAACCAAAAACCCAAAAATAATCTTAAATCCAACCCATCTATTTTACAAACTATGTCTGTAGATACAATACACGCAGATATACTTGAAGAATTTTTAAAACTCTTAAAAAATCATATTCCTGACCATGTTATAAGCAAAATAGAGGAAGAGCTAAAAAAAGAACAGTAGGCCTTATTATTGAAAAATGTAGAGATGATTATGAATCTATTTCTTAAACAATATTCTCTCAGATCTTAATGCTATACCTAAATTTTTTATATTTTAATAAAATTTTCAATAAAAATATAAAATAAAATTCCCAAACTTTAAGGATTGGATATCTGACATAAATTTTTTATACATACAATGAAAGTTACAACATAATACTTGAATTTAACAATACAATTGTATATGATTACAATTAATAGTAAATAGTAATTTACTTTCTCTGTATGAACAAGAAAGTCAAGATGGCAATAGGTGGGGTTATTGCCGCTATTGTCATAGTAATTGGGACATATACAATTTCTCCTTTATTTATTAACACTACTATAAACGAACCAATTCCTCAAACACAAACACGTTCCAATATAGGATTTGAAGAATTTATGAATTTGAGCGAAGATGAAAGAGCAAATATTGGAAAGGAAATGAACCAAGATCAAAAAGATAACATAATGAGAGTATTTGCACAAGAAAATGTTACAGTAGATGATAAAATGAATATACCAGAGAATCAAACAAATAGTATATGGACAGGTACTCTGATTGATGCTGGTGACGGTTTTCATATGGCCTCTGGAAATGTACAAATATTAAAAATTATTGATGGAAGTCAAGTATTAAGATTTGAAAATCTTGACGTAACCAACGGACCAGACCTTTATGTCTATCTTGCTACAGACACTGATGCCAAAGATTTTGTTAGTTTAGGAAAACTCAAAGGTAACATGGGAAATCAGAACTATC
>QCWD01000195.1 GCA_013114725.1 Nitrososphaeraceae archaeon
ACTTTTTTACCTGTTAATTTAAACTGTACTTCTTGTCCATCTTTAATGAATTTTAAAACATCGGTAGATGTTGATGGTTCTACTACCGTAACGGTAATTGAATCGCTTTCTGTTCTTGTAGATGTAGTTGCACTTAAAGTAAATGTAAATGAACCGTATGTTGAAATTGTAGCTGCTGATGTTAGATTGTTTGATGGACTAATATTTACAGTTGAATCAGAACTATTCCATAATACCGTAAAGTTATCAGCTCCACTTACAGTTCCATTTAGAGTTAATTGATATGGTAATGTACTTGTTGTAATAGTTTGTGAATCACCAGCGTCAATATCAATTTCTTGGTTAGCTGGTACAAATCCATCTACTTCACGAGCATAGGCATATTTATATTCAAATGAACTATCTTGCCCGTCAACTCTTATGGTATTTTGAAAATCAGTAACATCATAAGGTGTGTACCAAATTGGATCAGTTATTAATTCATCTAATACTTTAACATAGTTGTTAAGTGGTTTTCCTTCTGAATCAAGTCCATCAGGTTCAATCCATGCGATAAGTCTAACACCATTTTCTTCGTTGATTTTTGCATAAGCAAGTCCAATTGTTCTACCTACACCTGAAGCAAAGCCAAATTCAGATATATCTTTTTCAAGATATGTAATATAATCTTTAGAATGGTCTGGTTCTAATCTGATTCTTATTTTTGTTAAGTTAAAGTTAATACCGATAATATAACATCTTCCATTTAGTGGTTTTGAATCATTGTGAGAACCACCACCTAGTTTAGCTGAATATTCATCGTCACCTGTTGCTTTAATATACGCGCCACAAATAACAGAATCCATTCTTGGTGACTCAAAGTCTAATCTTCTTGAATTTTGCTGATAGTTTTCTACTGGATTGTAACTTTCAATACCTGTATATTCAAACTCTTTGAATATTACTACACCGTTCTGGTCGTATTGTTCTGGTACTTCTTTCTTTACAACTGTAAAGTTATAACTAACTGTATCTTTTAATTGATCCTCATCAGTAACCTCTAGTGATATTGTAAATTCACCTTCAGTTTTAATGTCAGCTTTTATAGAATCTGTATTACTTTCTGCTAATACAGTTTCTCCCTGTTTTACAAAAGACTTGAAAGTTAGTTTTTTATTGTTTGGATCAACACTTTCAGTAAAATTAGCAATTACTTTTAGTGGAAATTTAATAACTTCGTTTAATGGTGAAACATTTGAAGATATTACTGCAATTGGTGGCAATTGTGGAATTGTAATTGTAGGTTGGTATTCACATTCAATTTGTTTTTCTACATAACCAAATGCACGAATTTCACCTACACCTGTAAGTTTAGTAAAGAATTTGATAACGAGTTTATTAGTTGTAATTGGACTGAAATTTATAACCTGAAGAGCTTCAGTTACATCCAAAACGCCTTTTTTAATTGAAATAAATGCATTTTCATTTTCTTGATAATATGATAAATCATATTCAACTGGTTCTAAAGCTTCTTTCAAATTTAATGCCAAACCGTAAACACGATATTTTTTTAATAATGTTAATTTAATTTCGGCTCCCAATGACTCTAAATTATCTGCGTAAAAAGTATCTAAATTGCCATCGATAAGCAATCTTGCATGATGACCATCTTTACTATCTGTTGTTTCAATTGTTACAATAGGTAATTGTCCATAAATCATTTTTTTGACGTTTGACATAAACAAAACTTACTTATAAAAATGAAAAAGTTTAAATAATCTATTCATTATTCATAACAATATGAAGAATCATTTAATAAGAGAAATAGACTGTAAGATTGTACCTAATAATAAAACAGGAGGACAAAAGATATTTTTGCCGACAAATTGGGTAGGTAAAAAAATCCTGATAGAAGGCAATGAACTTGTAGTAAAAAATAAAATATTATCTGTTGGGTTTTTAAGAAAAAAAATTAATGATATGGTTAATGTGAAATTACTTTGATCCTTTCATTTTACGCCATGCAATTTTCTTATCTCTCACGATTCCACCTTCTACACACTCAGAAGAATTAGCATAAGGACAGTATTCGCAAATATAATTCATATTATAGTCATTATGCACACCTTCAATCAGATATGGGTTTTTTTGAATAATAGCATTTTTATATTTTTCAGCTAGTTTTTTTAAAAAAGCTTCTATTTTTAATTTTAAATCATCAGATAAATTTAAAATATATCCATGATGAAAATCCCCCCCTTTTTGAGCTAATAAATTATAATATAACAATCCTTTATTGGTTTTAGTAAGAATTAAATATATAGCTAGTTGTAAAAGATAGGTAACAGAAGGACCGCCATATTTTTGTAATTGTGTAGAATCCATTCGTGCAGTTTTCATTTCAATAGGCATGTTTAATTCGTTATTGAAAAGATCGATATGAGCTTTAATCCAATCCATATTAATTGATTTTTCTACTGTATATTTTGTTTTATCTATTGTTTGAGATAATTTTTGATAAATAAC
>QCWD01000028.1 GCA_013114725.1 Nitrososphaeraceae archaeon
TTTACTAAATGAAGGAATTTGGAAAAACATCACGGTAATTGTATTTGTAATTGATGTTATTTCTGGAGTTCCTGATTTTAGAGGAGCCGCCACTGTGGCTGAAGTAATTGGTAAAATTATTCCTGGCGCGTATTGCGATACCGCTAGATTAATTAAAGAGGCCGAAGCAGTAGAACATAATTTAAAAATCATACGAAAACAACAGGCAAATAAAGAACTTCGCGACAAAATGTATGGATAAAAAAGCAATAAAAACAGAAATGCCTTTTTAACCTTTAATATTAACGCAAAAAGTTAAAAGGTGTATTTAACTATGGATAATGGAAAAATTGCTGTTTTTGATTCCATGGTCGGTTCTTTTTCAATTATTAGAGAATTAAAAAAGCTCTGTTAATTCAGGATAATTTTTGACCTACTAAATCTATTAAATTTATTATTTTTGAGATCGATATACATTGATACAAAGAAGGATATCCAGTTGTAAATGTATACTAAATTACAGTCTTTTTTTACACATGGATAGTAATATCGAAATTTTCAATTCTGTCTTTTGGGTACTGGTCTACTCTTTTAATCTCATCAAAAGTTTTTCATACGGTAAGTGCAGATAGTTTTAGTTCCAGTGCAATTCAGGCCTCTTGGTACCATGTACTACCATCTAAATAAACCAGATGTTTTCCATATTAACTTATCAACTATTCTATGAATTGCGCTGCAATAAACATATTTCTACGCAAGTATTTATCTAAAAGATTCCTAGCATATAATAATCTACTGGTTCAGTAGAAATCCACCGAAAGTAATGTTTCCATCCTATCTGAATTACTGTCTCATCAATAATGAAAGCAGATATTCGTTTACTTCTATAGACTTTTTAGCTAAAAAACCAAAACGTTGTACCAATTTCAAGGTAGACACATAACTTCTTTTCTTTCTATCTCCATATCACCAAATATGGATAGGACTTTAGCTGTATTTCGTAAACTCAAACCCAAAAAATAAAGATAGAAAGGTACGTTACTACTGTTTAGGATGTTCCATTTCGTTTAAATCTAATAGCCACAGATTTGAAATAGGACATTCGTAGCTATAGATCTTTCGTTAAATTAAGAGCCATTAAAAACATCCATACCTAAAGAAAATAATTTGTACTTTGCAGATATACTTCATTTTCCATGTGGAAAAAAAAACAAATTCTTAACTATATGAAATTATATTAAAATCTATCAATTTTTTGGAACAATATGATCCCAAATTGATAGTATTTGCATCAAGTACGCCATCAGTTACAATCTTAAGACAAATAAAAAAAACATTTCGGTTAATTTAATTGGAATTTCTCCACCATTAGGAAAATTGGTTAAAAATTCTGAAACAAAAAATTGGAATGTTAGGTACAGAATCTACTATCAAAAGTTCTCAGATGTCATATCAGATATAGTAAAAAAATTCCAAATTGTTTTGAGACAATAAAAATCAATATCTCTCCAATAATAGAACTTATTGAAAATAAAATATTTTTACAAAATCAAGACTTTATTTATAAAAATATCTGAGATACACTCGATAGTATTGTTTTGGATAAAAATTAGATATAATTTCCTTATCCAGTACTCATCTGTCATTAATTAAGGATGTTTTTGAAAAATTGTATCCAAATGTTAAATTTCTCGATCCCTCCAGATCTTTTGCCAAAAAAATAAAAAAAAGGTTATTAAAAAAAATCTTAGGTTATTAAAAAAAATCTTCAATCTCTATTCAACCAAATGAAAATTAACCGTTTTTGTGTCAAAAGGAAAAACAGATTTTAGGAAAATTGCGAGATGTTTTGGACTGACTGAGGAAATACATTTAACAAAAATCGCATTTTAATTTATTAGACGTTTTTGCAATCATTTAAATTACATGATTTGATGTAAAAATTAGGTTTTCCTAATAGTGGAATAAAATGAATAGAAAAATTCGTATAGGAATTGACGTTGGTGGGACTTTTACCAAAGCTATTGCAATAGATACTCAATCGTCCAGGTTATTAGGCAAAATAACTACTCCTACCACACACGATGCAGAGCAAGGAGTAGCGATAGGTGTAGTTAACGCTTTTTCCCAATTATTAAACAAATTAGACATCAAAGAGTCTGAGATTGAGTTGATTTCTCATAGTACAACACAGGCAGTTAATGCATTATTGGAGGGAGATACGGCAAAAGTTGGTATTATAGGAATGGGAGTAGGATTAGAAAAATCCAATATTGTTAAAAGAACCAATATAAAAGATATAGAATTAGCACCGAAAAAATTCTTAAAAACGTGTTTTAGATTTATCGATACATCAAATTATCTTGATGTTCAATTAGTTTCTAATACAATAGATTCGTTAATCGATGAAGGGGCGGAAATATTAGTAGTAAGCGAGGCTTATGGTGTAGATGATCCTAGCAATGAATCTTTTGTTATGCAGAATTCAAAAATTCCTTCAACTGCAGGACATGAATTAACGGGATTGTATGGTCTAGAAATTAGAACTTTAACTGCTGCTATTAATGCAGGGATTATGAAAAAAGCTATTGATACTGCAGTATTTGTAGAATCTGCTGTACAAAGATCCGGAATTACCGTGCCAATAATGATAATGAAAGGCGATGGAGGTGTTACAAATATTTCTACATTCAAACAAAAACCGATACTTACTGTATTATCAGGTCCAGCTGCCAGTGTCGCCGGTGCTTTATTGTACTTGAAAGTTTTACATGGAATTTTTATTGAAGTTGGCGGAACCTCAACAAATGTTTGTATTATCAAAAATGGAAAGCCAGAAATTAAATATGTCACCATAATGGATCATCCTACGTGTATACGATCAGTAGACGTAAGAGTTGCCGGAATTGGAGGCGGCTCTTTGATTCGAGTATCTGGGTCCAAAGTGATTGATGTAGGTCCAAGGTCTGCACATATTGCAGGACTACAGTATTCCTGTTACGCTGACCCAGCAGAACTAAAAGACGGACGTATTATTAAATTCAAACCAGGTCCCGATGACCCAGATGATTATGTCTGTATAGAAACATCAAATAAAAAAAGATATGCTATAACCAATACCTGTGTTGCTAACGCATTAGGAAAAATAGCACCTGAGGAATATTCTTTTGGAAACCGATCTTCTGCAAAAATTGCGCTATCTTTACTCTCAAAGAGTATTGGCCAAGATATGGAGCATGTTTGCACAAATATTTTGGAAATTGGAACAAAAAAAATAATTGGAATAATCAATAATATGATTAAAGATTATAAATTAAATAAAGAACAGCTAACTTTTATCGGCGGTGGCGGTGGAGCAGCTGTTTTAGTTCCATATCTGGCATACATAATGAATGCAGATTATCAAATTCCAAAAAATGCAGAGGTAATTTCATCTATTGGTGTAGCAGCAGCGATGATATATGAAGAAAAAGAAAGGACATTAAATGATCCAAATCATGAGGATATTACTGACTTGGTAAGCGAGGTAAAAAAAAGAGCAATTGAAAAAGGTGCTTTTCCGGAAACATTGCTTGTACAAACAGAATATGTTAGTGAAAGATCGTTATTACGAGTTTGTGTTTCTGGAAATGTCAGTCTTGATGCAAATGATAGTCAAACAGAACCAATTACTATCGAACAAGCATTATCTGCAGCATACTCACTTTTAAACTCAAAAGAAATTAAACAAATAAACACCAACAAAAACTATTTTATTTTTACGCATGAAATCCAAAAAAAACGTTTTTTTAGTAAAACTTTACAAACATCCATTCTTATTTTAGATAAATCAGGAAAAGTACGACTTTTTCTTGAAAATGCTAAAATTTTAAGCGGACATGCAGACAATTTAACAAAAGAATTGGAAGATGTTCTACTAAAGTATAGAGAAAATAATGATTTGGCTCCGCAAATACACATCATAGATGAAACAAATATCATTGACTTTTCCGGACTGACTTCTCATGAACATGTAATTAATGCAGTAAAGAATCAACTCGATTATACTAAAAAAACACAAATCAATGCAGTTATTAAAATGTAAAAATCAGTGTATTTAGTTTATTGAAAGAATTTCATTTCCGAGTATGGTAATAAAATTGAGTTGCCATCAAGGTATTTAAGATAATAAATCTATGAAAGTACTAATTTGTTGAATGATTGGTTGATCTTGGGAGATCTTGTCTCAGAGGATATGGCAAAAAAAATAGCAAATATTTTGGATATCAAATTTCAATTAATAGATGTAACTACTTTCAATGACGGAGAGATCAAGATAAATATCCAGTCGGAATTATTTCAAAAAAAATGCATAGTTTTACAATCATTATTTCCAGATGTGAATAAAAGTTTTGTCCAACTTTTGATGATCCTGTATAAACTAAAACAAGATGGTGCGTTATTAACAAACCTAGTCGTTCCTTATCTTGCTTATGCTAGACAAGATAAGATGTTTTTACCGGGTGAAATAATAACAATAAAAATGATTGCCGAAATGTTGGATTTTTTTAATCCAATTAACTTTATAACCGTGGATATTCATAATATTTCTTCTCTTTCATATTTTAAGTGTAATGCAATCAATATTTCAGCAATACCTTATCTGGCTACCTACTTTTTACATGGACATGATCTTGAAAATTTTATTGTGGTATCTCCTGACATCGGGGGAAAGTTACGTGCGAGATATTTCGCAGGTTTTGGAAATATTCCCATTTATAATTTAGATAAAACTAGAGACAGAATATCTGGTAAAGTGAAAATAAACGATCATTTAACTTTTGAAGTTTCCAATAAGAACATAATAATTGTGGATGATATGATAAGTTCTGGTTCAAGTATTGTGGAGGCTTGTAAAATATTAAAACAAAATGGCGCAAACAAATTATATGTTGTGTGTACTCATGCACTACTTTTGGATAACGCTCTCAACAAAATTAAACAATCAGGTGTAATAGAGATAGTTTCCACCAATTCTATACCAAATGAATGTTCAAAAGTTGATTTATCTGATGCTATTGCAAAATCAATACAAATACAGATATAGTAATATGAATTATTAATAATGATCTGAATCAACAAAAAAAGAAACATTATGACTGAGATGAAAATAATCTTTCTTGGTACTTCGGGAGCAATTCCTACAAACGACAGAAATCTATCATCCATAGTTATATGGAGAGGAGATGAGCTATTGTTATTTGATACAGGAGAGGGAATGCAGAGAAATTTTATTAAATCAAGGCTACCTATGAACAAGAAAATGAAAATTTTTATTTCACATATTCATGGTGACCATTGTATAGGATTACTAGGATTATTGCAAACCCTTTCAATGAACGGACGTACGCTGCCAATTAAAATTTACGGTGACGCAAAAGTTTCAGAGTTTGTGAATGCGAATTTACGTATCATAAATTTTTATTTAAATTTTGAAATTATCTTATATGTAATAAGTGGCGACGGTTTGGTAACGTCAGAATCTGATTATAAAGTGACATGTTGCCAAGGAAAACATTCTATTATTAGTTATTCTTTTTGTTTAGAAGAATTTGATAGGCCGGGTATTTTCAACATGGACATTGCAAGAAAATATCATATACCTGAAGGAGAGTTATTTTCAAAATTACAAAGCGGAAGTGATATAATAATTAATAATAAAATCATTAGATCTAAAAGAATCGTCGGACCTCCAAGACCGGGTCGAAAAATTGGAATTTCGGGAGATACACGTCCAACAAAAAAGTTACAACAGTTTTTTAAAAAATGCGACGTTCTAATTTTTGATTCGACTTTTGGTGATAAGGAAAGGCTTAAAGCCAAACAAACCTTTCATTCCACCGCAACTGAAGCTGCGATTTTAGCTAGTAACGCAAAAGTAAAGAAATTGTTTTTAACTCATTTTAGTGCACGTTATTCAGATGTTTCAGTGTTAGTGGAGGAAGCCAAAAAAATTTTTAATGACGTAGAAAGTGCGGAAGATTTGAAAATTGCAGAAGTCAAATATAGTGAATAGTATACTCTGTCTTTGCATTTGTTATATTATTTCAAAATACTTGAATTTGTAATATTTATTACATATTGTATAGCTATACTAGTAGCATTTGTGTTTTTCAAGGTTTCAATCAATATTGGAATTTTATCAAAAGCAGTCTGGTTGACTAGATTTGAGTCAGTCTTTGTATCATTAAATATATTTATTATATATTCTTGAGCAGTATTAATAGCGTTTGTATTTTTTGTGATATTGATTATTTGTGGGATTAAAGATAATTGAGTATCATTGGAATAATCATCTTCAATAGTAGAGTTAGATTTTATTTCTCCAATCACACTATTAATATTAAATGTAATTATTGCTGCTAAAGATAATGCAAAAATAGCAAGTGATGTACAATGTATTTTATTCATAAATTACCTACAACAATAGAAATTTATTAGTTTTTCTAATTATTCACAACATTTAAAATTTATAAAACTTTATCGCAAATCATCTCAATTTGTTAAAAAGAAAAATATCTATTTATTTTGATAAGCTGTTTTCGATATTAGGGTGCTCGGCCTTGATATGAATGCGAAGATCTTTTTTATTATAACATATTTGATCACAAACCTTGCAAGTCATCCTTTCGTATACCTGATCAGAATTTTTGTTTTTAGGTTTCACAAAAAAGCCTAGAATTCTATTTACATAATCTTCTAATCCTAGCATGTATTAAAAAAGATGAAAACTCTTTATAAAGTTATTCATATTAAAAAATATACAATTATACTAGTAAAATGAATTTACAAGTCAAGTAAAAATTTCTTAGCAAATTTTAATAAATTATATAAAGATGTATTTTATTTCCATCTATTGAATATAGAGGAACTAATTAGCCTGCTCCCAAGTTCGGTAACACAAGATGGTGATATTATTATTCCAGATCATGTTTGGAAAAGATTTTTTCAATTTTTGAATTTGAATAAAAATGACGTTTTAGTTCATTTTAATTGTGGTAAAAATAATGCTATTAAAATTGCAATTACAGATCATTCCATCAAAAAGGCGATAGGATTTGAGTGTAACAAAAACCTTAAAACATATGCAGAAAAAAATACAAAAGATTTTCAGCAAGTCAGTATTCTTTCATCATTTAAAAAATACGATCTCTCTGATGCAACTATAATACTTATTACTTCTGTTCATAATATAGATACAGATTATTTAATAAATAAACTCGAAAAAGAATTGGGCATTAATGCTAAAATAGGTACGTTTTGGGCACCTTTGGGAAATATGTTACCACAAAAGGTAAATTTCCCTTTTATTTTATCTCAAAAACCGTTTAAATATTCTGATAACATAAGAGATCAAATTCAATATATATATGGAACAAGGTGTATTGATTTTACTGCTTCTTGGTTATTGTCAGAAAAATATATTAAAACATTTGAAACTATTCCTAGTGGACAATTAAGATTTGTAAATATGCTTATGAGTATGATAGTCTGGATAAATGCGTGGAATTTAAATGTCGCTTGTGAAGAAGAAATTCCTCCACCAGTACAGACCTATTTAGGAATTCTCAAAACATTTTTTAATATCGACCTGACCAATTTGTTTAATAGAAAATAATTTGACATGAAATATTATTTAATATTTTATTGTATATTCTTCTTTAATTTTTTGATTAATTTTACTTCCATATGAATTAGGGGGAAACGAATTATATGAGCTCTGAATTCGTTAATTCATACTTCATGAAAACTAGCTTGGGAGATAAATTAACAGATGAAATTAATTTTTTAAGCGAACTAGGGATAGAACCAAAAAGAATCTTTAGAAATTTGTCTACAGCAGAATTGGTGGAATTTTCTATCAAAACGAATGAAGGGGTTTTATCCAATAAAGGTTCTTTGGTCGTTGAAACAGGAAAATTCACTGGACGATCGCCGGATGATAAATTTATCGTTGATGACAAGTTAACTCATGATGTAGTTAGTTGGGGCAAAATCAATCGACCTATCTCTGAAGAAAATTTTGAGAACATTTACTCAAGAATGAAAGCCACTTGTGAAAATAAAACCGTTTTTATATTTGATGGGTATGTTGGTGCTGATGAAGAGAATAGAATTCCAATCAGAGTAATCACAGATAAAGCTTGGCATTGTTTATTTTCTACACAAATATTTATTCGTCCAAAATCTGACGAGTTGAGAGAACACACTCCGATTTATACTCTACTTTCACTAACAGATTTTCGTGGCCGTCCTGAAAGTGATGGCACCAGAAGTGAAACTTTTATTATCTTGAATTTTTCAAAGGGGATAATTCTGATTGGTTCTACCTCATACGCGGGTGAAATTAAAAAGGCTTTTTTTTCGATTATGAATTTCATTCTTCCAAAAAAAGAGATTTTTCCAATGCATTGCTCAGCAAATATAGGAAAAAGCGGAGATACCTGTTTATTTTTTGGATTATCAGGAACAGGTAAAACAACATTATCTGCAGACCCACATCGATTTTTAATAGGAGATGATGAACATGGATGGTCTTCAAAAGGTATTTTTAATTTTGAGGGAGGATGTTATGCAAAGTGTATTAATTTAAAGAAAGAAAAAGAACCGCAGATTTGGAATGCAATACGATTCGGAACAGTAATGGAAAATATTGTTGTAGATAAGATAACACGTGAACCGGATTTTGATAATAACAGACTAACTGAAAATACACGTGTAGTTTACCCACTAGAAAATATTCCCGGTGCAGTAATTCCTAGTATTGCAACACATCCACAGGTAATAATCTTTTTAACTGCTGATGCATTTGGTGTTATGCCACCAATTTCAAAACTCACAAAAAACGGTGCCATGTATCATTTTATGTCAGGATATACTAGTAAACTAGCTGGAACAGAGAGAGGAATAACAGAACCAAAGGAAACATTTTCACAATGTTTTGGTGCTCCTTTCATGCCACTTCACGCATCGCTATATGCAAAAATGTTGGGAGAAAAAATATCTAAATTTAATACAAGAGTATTTTTGATTAATACAGGATGGTCTGGAGGACCATATGGAATCGGTAAAAGAATAGATCTCAAACATACAAGGTCAATGGTTACATCAGCTATTAATGGTGAACTGGAGAAAGTAAAATATATCAAACAAGATATCTTTAATTTGTTAATTCCAACATCCTGTCCTAACGTCCCATCTGAAATTCTTGATCCAAAAAATACTTGGAATGACAAGAGAGAATATGAGATTACAGCTAAAAAACTTGCTTCGTTGTTTATATCAAATTTTGAAAAATTTGGAAGAACATCACAAGAAATTAAAAATGCGGGACCAAAAATAATTTAAAGTAGCCCGGAGCAGATTCGAACTGCTGTCTCCAGGTTTCTTCTCTAAGATCCAGAGCCTGAAATCCTTAACCCTTCTGGAGTTTGGCCACTAGATTCGGCATCGACCATAATCGCTGATCAATTCGACCGGGCTAACGGACTACTATATTTACAAAATATTTGGTTATATTTGATTTTATCTGATTAGTTTTATTAAAATCATGGTGTAGGTACCTATGTTTGAATAACACTTAAAAAATAATTCCAATATATTAGATTAAATACATAATAATAAAACAGAGGCATATTCTGAAAAAGTTATCGTCTATTACTACAATTGTAAGTAAGAATAGGTTCTATTGCTGGAATATGGGGCATGATTGAAACTTAAATTAAATAAATAATTGGTCTAAATAAGCTTACCATTACATAATTTAAACTTTAAATTAATTAATAATTAAGGAACTTGGATGAGAGAAATGATGTTCTTATTAATGAATCTTCAACAAATAATTTAATTGATTCCACATCAAATAATATAAAAAATTTATCTCATGGCAGATATTTATTTGGAGATTATTCGATAATTTATGAAAATTTAAATTTTTTAAATTTAATAAGAGATTTTGTATCTACAGCAGAAAATGTAATACAAATACATCAACATATTTCGGCTATTGAAACCTTATTAACAGACATTACAAATTTTGAAGAAGATATATTATTAAAATACGATAATTTTAAAAATGTAATTAAAGAATCAATAAAAAATTTTAATACAGAAAATGGGATGAAATTCAATGATGTGATATTGATTAAGCATATAAACAATGATTGGATTAATGAAGAAATTTTTACTGACCAGATCAATGAGAGTGGGGAGTATCATAAAAAATATTTTAATGAAAATAAATCGTTAATTAAATCTCAGATTATGGAGTATCGTAAAAATTCATTTCTACTCCTTCAACTGTGGTTATTCAATAGGGAAACATCGCCATTTAGATTATCAGAAAAAACATCATCCATTTTTGATATTTCTTTGATAATTGAAAATAATAAAGAAATATACCAAAATATACAGGAGTACCAATTAATCCATGAAAACGATAATATTTCAAAAAGCTCTGATACACTTCAATGTTCTATATATTTAAATCCGTTAGAGAAATTTAGAAATGGAAAAATCAAATTAATGGATATATTTACAGTTCCCATCTTTATTCCTGTAGGATTCAAGAAATCAATCTCTAATAAAATCAAAAATTCTTTTAGATTGGTAACTAATAACCATGAAGACAATAACAGAGAACCAGAATACATTTCGATTACGAATTTTTTTATTATAAATATACACAAGGAATTAAATAATATAATTCTAGTACTTAGTAACGATCCCAGTCAAGTAAACCAAAAAATTATAAAAATAATTTTTGATATAGAATGGAATCCATTATCTGCAGATTTGTTAGACACGGATAAAATTAATCAAGATGAAAAAAAACCTTCTGTTTATTATAAAGTAAATGGAAAGTTACAAAAAGAAATGAATATTTTTAATGAATTTCATAAATTTATTGATATGAAATTAATGTTGTCATTAAAACAATCTTTAACGAATTTAATTGAAACTTGTACTACAAATGAAAATATTTTAAAGTGTGGTCAAATAGCAAAATTGGAATTTATTAATCAAAAACATATTATTTTAGAACAAAAGAATAATGAATTGGCATATCATGCTGACAAGGTAATAGATTTATTGGAAAGTACTGCATGTCTCCTTGCACCGATAGTAAGTAATATCAAGGAAAAAAGTCCCATCAAAAATGAGTTGCTAATCAGATACGAACAAGACGATAGACCAAGAAAAGAAATCGTAATTAAAATAGATGAATTAGTGAAGCAACTTTCTTGCTCAGGAGAAGGAAAAAATATAATAACTTTTATGAATCTTTCAACACTGTCCTAAAGTGATATTTTCTGTAAAAAAATCTTCCTAAAATGAGATTATTTTTAGGTTGAAATATGAAAATAAATATTTGGTATATCTATGAAACTATTTTACATTGAATAAAAGTACAAAATATCGATTCTTAATATTTACAGGAATTGGATTGGTGGTTACCGGAATCATAATGGCAGTTGTTTTACTTCTTTAAACCACTACCTGTCAATTCTATAATTCATTTTGACAATTGTTTGAAAAAATCAACGATCTTCATAGTAAAATAGTATTATGATAATTGTAACAGTTATAACGTTCCATTGTTATAGGTTTTTTATCTGACATAAAAATGAATTCACATATTTTTCCTGGAGAACATGTAGCTTTTATAGAGGAATTTGAAAACGGACGTAATACCTATGTAGTGGATGGTTCGATAAGGTCATCCTCTTTTGGAGTTAAAGTATTTGATTATAAAAGAAGGGTTGTAAAGACAGAAAAAAAGAAAGGACCACTAACACCAAAAATAGGAGATATCGTAGTTGGAAATATAGATATGCTTTTTGGGAGTATGATTTCTATAAAGATTTTATATATCAATGAAATCTTTACAAATGCAGGATTTTCAGGCATTGCATCATCTAGGGTTTCAGATAGTCAAAACAGCAGTTATCATGGCGGGTCAAGACGAGATCGATTTGACAAAAAAAGTAGATTCTCATTCAGAGTTGGAGACTTAATTCGAGGAAGAGTATATAGTCTTTTAAATTCGTCAATTCACATTATTATAGACGAACCTGATTTAGGAACTATTTATTCTTCCTGTTATAATTGTGGTGGAGAAACAATTCGTGTTGGTAATTCCAGGATAAAATGCGTCGAATGTAATATTCAGGAAGAGAAAAAATTGGCAAGTGACTATGGAATTCAAACAATAATAAATCTAGCCGATCTTTCAAGGATAAAATAAGAATTAGTTATACACTTTATAGGAATGTAATTAATCTTAGTTTTTTATCTCAGGAAATTTTTTTCCGAGAAATTGCTCAGAATTTTCTTTCAACACATTTACTAGATCAAAATAGGAAATATTTATTATATCAGATATATGGTTTATCACGCTTGGTAAACATGAGATTGGTGAAGATGGAAAATTACTAAAACATCTAGAATAAAATACAGGACCGTCAGTTTCAACCAAAATTTGTTGAATATTGGTCGTTTTCACAAAGATGTCTCTATCCTTTGAGTACACAGATGCAGGACCATAAGAAACAAAAAATCCCATATCCATCATCTTCTTTAGTTGTTTTTTGTTTCCTGCAAACCAATGAAAAAGAGTTTTTTTAACCTTATACGTGGTTAGAATATTTATTATATCGTCTACAGATTTTCTAGAATGAAGTGAGATCGGTTTTTTATATTTCTCGGCAATATCCAGTAAAGAGCAAAAAATTTTTTTTTGTTTTATTATGTCGTTATCAGTTTTGTTGTAGGTGGGGTCTAGGCCAATTTCTCCAATTCCATCAATATCATCAATATTATTAAAAAATAAATTCTTAAATTTTTCTAGCTCGTTAAAATGTTTATTCACTGCACATTGTGGATGAATTCCAATAAACTGGGTAACTATATCTCGTCTATTTTTGAATAATGATAAGCTATGATTACTTGTATCAAAATCTACAGTTACCGAACAAGCATTAATATTTAATTCCTTTAACGAGAGCAGAATAGATTGGATATAAGGAATAAAAATTTCATCACTTAAGTGAACATGTGCGTCAAATAACAAAATTGTTTTAATTTTTTACGCATGGCGATATTTATTACTATTTCTCATATCAATATTTATAGATAGTATGTTTATCAGGTAAAACATGTTTAAAAAAAATAATATCTACCAATACGGATTGATCGCTGCTGGAATTATATTTATTGGAATTGGTTTAATATCTTTATTTTATGTAAACATCTCGGTAAAAGTCAAATTAGACGGAGTGATAGAACCGGGCAAAGTCGACATTATTACTCCTGATATGAATATTGGAGATACGTTAAACATTTACATTTCTGGTTCTAAATTTGACCTCAACATTACAGGACCGGAAAAAAACAACATTGCACTTATGAATTCTGTTTCGAATGTTAATAATACCTATCAGGCTAAAATTGCTGGTGAACATGTAATCCAGATAACCAATGTTGGAAATACAACTGTTTTAGTAGAAGGAGACACATATACAAAAGGAAATCAATCGTTTTACATTGGTCAAATTATGTTGATAATAACAGGAATTGTTATTTTAGGATTAGGAATCAGGACTATAAAAAACCGTTAATCTTTAGACGCAATCTTATATGAACCTAATATTTTTAAAAATTTGCATTTATGTTTTAGAACTTTGAACATCTCTGCAACAGTTT
>QCWD01000029.1 GCA_013114725.1 Nitrososphaeraceae archaeon
TTATTCAACATAAATGGGGAGTAGCCCACATATTTAGTAGTTATAATAACACTCTAGTACACATTACAGATATCAGTGGTGCGGAAACTATATCATTTAGTTCTGGTGGACGTCACGTTACTGCAGATAGATATGAATCATCGCCATATGCAGCAATGAAATCTGCTGTGGATGCGGCAGCTAATGCAAAATCAAAAGGAATTAATGCACTACATATAAGAGTTAGAGCGGTAGGAGGAGTCGGTCCTAGAATACCTGGCCCGGGAGCTCAGGCAGCAATAAGAGCTTTAGCAAGAGCAGGGTTTAGAATTGGAAGAATCGACGATGTTACGCCAGTTCCTCATGACACAACAAGAAAACCTGGTGGAAGAAGAGGAAGAAGAGTATAAAAAATATAAAATTGATCCGGTATTTTATTGATGGATAGATAAAATATTTGGAAATAACATCTATCCACTATCTGATGAATCATTAATTATTCTTCATCTAATTTTTCCTGTCTGAGTTTTTCTGAGAATGACAAGAATTTGCCATGATCTTCTATTTTTACAGTAGTATTGATTCGTATATTCAGACCAACGGTTCTAAAAATAGAAAGTAGTTCTCCTCCAGATATTTTTTGATCGAGATCTCCAGATTTAATCAGATCAACTATCCGATGTATGATAATTTTAGATTGTAAAGGATATTGAGATTCTGCTAAACTCAATACTTCATCTCCTCTATCATAAAGCCATGGTAATAAAAAATCATGATCGTTTATCTCTTTTTTTTCATTTTTCTCTTTTTGATCGGTAATGATTTTTTTCTTCTCCGAGATTTTTTTTGCTTTCAACATCTCCTTCATTTTTCTAGCTTTAATTATTTCAAGTTCTGGATCTTCTTCCATTATCCTTTTATCACACCTAGTGGAATTAATCTAGCAACTTTGGTGGCGATCCCTAATGAATGTGAAATATTTACCACCGCATCAACATCTTTATATGCATATGGAGTTTCTTCAACCATTCCGGCTTTTGTGAGAGATTTAACGTAAATACCCTTTAATTCTAAGCCTTTCTTTACAGAATCGGCAGTATAATTTCGTTTGGCAGCAGCACGTGACATTGTTCTTCCTGCACCATGTGCAGTAGAACCGAAACTTAAATCCATAGAACGAGGATTTCCTAAAAGAATCCAGCTTGCTGTTCCCATTGAACCAGGGATGATTACCGGCTGACCAATATCACGATATGATATCGGTACTTCCTTCATTCCTGCAGGAAAAGCTCTGGTTGCACCTTTTCTATGAACAACCAAATCCCTTGAACTTTCCCCTTCAACTTTATGACGTTCAACTTTTGCGATATTATGTGATACATCATAAACAAGTTTCATATCTAAATCTGTTTCTGTAAGAGAAAAAAATTTTTCGAATGTCTTCCTTGTCCAATGGGTAATCATTTGCCTATTAGCCCAAGCAAAATTTAATGCAGAGTTCATTGCCTTACGATAACTTTCTCCTTCTTTTGAATAATTAGGTACGCATGCAAGTTCCCTATCCGATAAAGTTATATTATATTTTTTCATGGCTAATTCTGAAATTCTAAGGTAGTCACTACATACTTGGTGGCCAAATCCTCTAGAACCGCAATGAATCAAGACTGTTATTTGACCTTCATTATAAAGACCCATAATTTTTGCAGCGTTTTTGTCATAGATTTTGTCGACTTTTTGAATTTCAAGAAAATGATTGCCAGAACCTAAACTTCCCAGTTGAGGTGCACCACGTTTTCTTGCAGTATCAGAAATGCATGATGGGTCTGCACCATTCATTTTTCCGCCCTCCTCACAAACTTCGGCATCGTGTTCGTTACCGTAACCATGATCAATAGCCCAATCAACGCCTTGAATCAATAAATCATCTAATTCAGATTTATTTAGATGTAATACACCTTCTGATCCTACTCCTGTTGGAATAGATTTAAACAATCCATCAACTAAATTTTTTATATCTATTTTTAGATCACTTGTGAATAAACTAGTTCTCAATAATCGTACTCCACAGTTGATATCATAACCGACTCCACCTGGACTAATAACTCCACCTTCAAGATCGGTTGCCGCTACTCCACCAACAGGAAATCCATATCCTTCATGACCATCAGGCAAAACAACTACATGTTTAATAACCCCAGGTAAAGTTGATACATTTACTGCCTGGTCTATAGTCCTGTCAGATATCATTTTTGAGATCAAATCATCGTTGGAGTAAATGGTAACTGGTACTTTCATATTTTTTGATTCGTCTTTTTCTACTTTGAATTCAAAATCATTGATTTTTTTAACTATATGATTTCCACGAATAGTTATCAAATTATTCATATCTATTGTTTATCTGATTTTATTTTTAGTTATTATAATTCTTGCTGGATATACCTATTTACTATTCTATAATATTGATTGCATTCTTTTATTTGAATAATGCATATATTAAGAGTGTATTAGATATTATAAAAAAATAATAGTTTAAAATTTAATTATCCTTTAATATAATTATTTTGAGATTAATAGGGCATGATAAAACTAAATACCATTTATAGTGACAATTGTTTGAATTTCATGAATAATCTAATGAATGAATCTGTGTTGGTTGATGTAATTGTAACCTCTCCACAGTATAATATTAAAAAAAATATTTTTCTTATAAAGATGACAAAAAAGAACGGGCATGTGTCTTAGATTAAAGAAATTGCAGAAAAAAGTGATAAAATATTAAAAGAGGACGGATCATTTTTTAAATATCAGTAATACACCAAAGGATCCATTGCTTCCATTTCAAGTTGCTAATCAATTTTTAACAAATGATACTTTTATTTTACAAAATATTATTCATTGGATTAAACCAATATCTTAAAAAATGATTTGGGTAAAAAATATTAACTCAGATTTTTCGATTGGTCATTTTAAACCAATAAGGAGTAAAAGATATTTAAATGACTTACAGGAGTACATTTTTCATTTTATAAAAAAAGGAAAAGTAAAATTAGATAAATTGGCTATCGGGGTATCATTCCAAGACAAATTAAATATTAAAAGATGGAAATCAAATAAGGAAGATAAAAGAGATAGGGGAAATGTTTGGTTTATACCATATGATACAATTAGAAAGGAAGATCTCTCCCCGTGGTTTTTCCAAAGAAATTACCATACCTATGTATAAAGTTACAGGGAATTCAACGAGATATGGCAGTATATGACCCGTTTATGGGAATTGGTGCCACAGCGTAGCTTATTTAGATTTAAAAATTAATTTTATTGGAACAGAAATTGATAAGGAATATATAAAAATTGCAATGGAAAATATTCAATTTAACAATTATGTATAACTTTTAAAGATTATTCTAATAAATGTTAGATAATTGTTATTTATTAAAAATCTATTTCATATTTAATTTATTTAAACAATATTTACCTATTCTTAAAATCAAAAATACCGGTAATAGATAATATATCTAATTCCTTGGAAATGTCTTGTGCAATAATATCTTCACCGTCGACATTCATGCATCGATCATAAAAAAAACATTTCGAACATTTCGATTCACGTTGAATTTCTGGGAATCTAGGTAAACTGGATATATTATTATTTAATAAAGCCATTAAAAATAAATTTTTTCTTCTAATCATTTCATTCTTTAAAATCTCGCGTAATACATCATCTTTAGATAAAAAAATTGTCCAACTAACTATCTCTGGTTTTTTTGTATTCTTAGGTCTAAAGAAATAATCTCCTTTTTCATCAGATTTAAGAAATTTTATCTCTTCTGAATTATAAATTATAGATAAAATACCTTTTTCGTATCCTGAAATAATCAAATAATATAATAATTGTCGAATATATGAAATAAATTTTTCGTTGTTTATATCCAATCGTTTTTGACTCATTGTATCCTTTAGTTCAATTATAAATTCATTATTCATTATATCAGGATGTGCAATCAAGCCATCAAATTCCAGATCTCTTTGAGATATTCCAATATTTGCTAGTTTTGTAATTACATATTCACTTGATTCACCACGAATAAAATGTATTAATGAATTATTATCAACAGTATTTAGATCGGGAAATTTTCTTTTATAATATTGTTTTCTTAAACAATTTTCAAGTAAAATATCAGATACATGTACTTCATGATTTAATCTTTTTTTTTCATCATAATGATTTTTGAGATTTTCTATGAGAAGTTTTGGAAAATCATGATTTGGTTTTATAGTTATTGCCAATATATTTTTAAAATTACTAATTTTGGATATTTATTTTATTTTAATATAAAAGTAAAAAACATTAATGTCAGAAATAAAAGAATAAAAAATATGTTTACTGGCATAATAGAAGTTTTAGGAACTGTTTCTAAAATTTCAAAAATTCAAAGTGAAAGTACTAATCCGAAAAAAATGGATATCATGTTAAGTATAATATTAAAAAAAGATTATATAAATGATTTAAAAAATGGAGACAGTCTTTCTATAAATGGTACATGCTTAACAATAACAAAAATACAAAATAACAAGTTATTTTTTGAATTGGTAAAAGAGACAGTTGATAAAACTTGTTTAAAAAAATTAAAGGTTGGAGATAAGGTAAATGTAGAAAAAAGCATGCAAATATCTGAGAGATTTGATGGACATATTGTATTAGGTCATGTAGATTGTGTTGGTATTATTGAAAAGTTCATTCCAATCGGGAATGAAACAAAAATGTGGATAAAATTTCCCAGAAAATTCAATAAGTATGTAGTTGAAAAAGGTTCTATTACATTGGATGGAGTAAGTCTTACAGTAGTTAATGTAACAGGTGAGAAATTTTCAGTTGCTTTGATTCCGCATACTTTATCGCATACAAATCTTGGAATTAAATTAGCAAATGAACAGGTAAACATTGAGTTTGATATAATTGGAAAATATATTTTTAAGTATTTACCAAAAAAATTGTTACAACAAATAAAATAGTAAGATATATAACAAATTACAAATAAAAAATTTTTAATTGCACATAGTTGAAAAAGCTACTGATTCGTTAAAGAATGGAAAATTTATACTAGTTCATGATGATAAAAATAGAGAAGACGAAGTAGATATGGTTATACCAGCGCAATATATTACACCACAGCATATTTCCAAAATGAGAAATGATGCGGGAGGATTGATCTGTTTAGCAATTTCAAATGAAATTGCCGAAAGTTTGGGTATAACATACATGCATGATCTTTTACGATATCATCCAGATTCGATTTTCTTAAAATTGACAGAAGGATACTCAAAGTATGGGGATAAACCTTCTTTTTCGATTTCTATAAATCATCGAGAAACATATACAGGTATAACAGATTTTGATAGGTCGTTAACTATTTCAAAGATGTCCGAAATTTGTAATGAGATCAATAACAATGGAAAAATAAATTTCAAAGAAAATTTTATGACTCCGGGTCATGTCAATCTTTTGATATCTTCAAAAAATTTATTATCCGATAGAATTGGGCATACAGAATTGTCAATTCAATTAGCATCTATAGCCAAGTTAACTCCTGCAATGGTCATTTGTGAGATGCTAGACTCCATTTCTTATAGAGCATTAACATTAGAACAAGCTAAGAAATATGCAGAAAAAAATTCATTGGTAATTGTTGATAGTTCTGAAGTACTAAAGTATTTGAATTATAAAAAATGAATAAAGGAAGTAGGATATGATATGAAGGATATCAATTTAGCCATAGTCGTTTCTGAATTTAATAGAGATGTAACAGAAAAAATGTTAGATGTTGCACAAGAATATCTAAAAAAAATGACATTTGTAAAAATGAAATTCATTTTTTGGGTACCGGGCACGTTTGATATGCCATTAGCTATAAATGAATTAGTCAGAAGAGAAGATGTAGATGTTATCGTTACACTTGGAGCAGTAATTAAGGGAGGAACTGCTCATGATTTGATTGTTGCAGAGAACGCTGCTAGAATAATTGTAGATTTAACAATAAAATATGATAAACCCATTTCATTGGGTATAACTGGACCAGATATGACCTTTGAACAAGCAATGGACAGAGTAAAAATAGTTCCGATAAGGGCCATAGATGCAGTTATAAAAATGGTACACCGAATAAAAAAATTGAAAGAAATTCGAGCTGATGGTTATGAAAATTCAGATGATTCTGAGGTTGTTATTATTAATTGACTATACAGTTGACAATAATAAGAATTGAAAAATACGGAGCTTGGACACTTACACTAGGTAGTGACAGAGAAGCCCAAATTCAAATGTTACAAGCTAGAATTTATTATGATTTACAAAAGTTATTTAATAACTTAAATTGTATAGTATATTTTAATAGATTTGATGAATATTTTAGCATAACTAATGGACTATCACTAAATGATCACATCTTTATCCATAATAAACTAAAATCAAAGTATGATAAGCTTCAAATATCTATGACAATAGGAATAGGAAAGACGCCATTAAAAGCTAACAATAATGCACATAATGCAAGAACAAATAAGAGTTATTTAGATAAAAAATATTTAATATTTGGAATAAGATCTTCTTTAAAAGAAAAGAATAAAGATTTTCTTGATAAGCAAAAGAAGATCATAATCAAAGATAACAAAATATCAATTATCCATGTAGATGTAGATAGCTCTAAGAAAATTAATTTGGAAAAAACACCATTCGAGATGACATGTAATATAATGGAAATTTATGTGAATTTAATTCGACAATTCTTGAAGTATGATGGGTTGACATTTTATTTAGGTGGAGATAATTTCATGGTTATTTCCAAGATAATGAAAAAAGAGAATGTAAAAGATATTATAGATAGCGTATCAAAAAAGTTGAATGTGAATTTAAATTGTGGAATAGGCATCGGTTTAAATTCTAGAAAGGCAGTAGAATGTGCAACTAATGCTCTTGACAAAATAAGAAGATTAAGAGACAAAGGAAATGATGAATATATCTATGAAGTAACATGGCTACAATTATAAAAAATACAAGTGTTCTTTTTGGCAAAGAATTAACATTTATTAAAAACGTGACCATCGAAATTTCAGATAATGGAATAATAAAGAAAGTGTTAAAGCATGATGAAAATAAGGAATTTTGGAAAAATGATGGTGAAAATATTAAAATATTAAATGGAGAAAGATTTTTAATTTTACCTGGATTTATTAACTCACATGTCCATATTGGAGATTCAATTGCAAAAGATATTGGAATGAATCTTGGTTTTAATGAAAAAATAAATCCGAAGTATGGATTAAAAAAAATGATTTTAGAGAGAACAAATAAAGAACATCTTAAAACATTTATAAAAAATTCTTCAATTGAAATGTTAAGAAAAGGTATCTGTACATTTGTAGATTTTAGAGAGAATGGAGTAGATGGAATTAATTTAATGAAAGAATCAATAAAAGATATTCCGATTAAATCGATTATCCTAGGAAGAGTTGAACAATATTTTGATATTAATAATAAAAGCATGAATAAATTACAAGAGGTCAATAAGAAGGAATTAGATAAATTAATACATATCGCAGATGGAATTGGACTTAGCGGCGCAAATGAAAATACTAAAAGAGTGTTAATACAATATAAAAAAACTTTTGAAAAAATTAAGACTAAAAAGGGGAATAAAAAGTTGTTGGCAGTACATGCTGCAGAATCTAAAGAATCTATGGAATATTCTATCAGATTTACTAAAAAGACAGAGGTTGAACGCGTGATTCATTTTTTAAAACCTGATTTGATTGTTCACATGACAAATGCAAATATAAAGGATATAAAATTAGTTGCTAAAAATAAAATAGGCGTCATACTATGTCCAAGAGCAAATGGAGTTTTGGGTGTAGGAATACCAAAAGTATCTAAAATGTTAAAAGAGGGATGTAAAATTGCTTTAGGTTCTGATAATATAATGTTAAATTCACCGGACATGCTAAAAGAAATGGATTATTTATGGAAGGTAAGTCATGCAAATGAGGAAGAACAGATAGATCCTAAAGAAATTCTAAAAATGGTCACAGTAAATGGTGCTGAATTACTAAAATTAAATTCAGGGTATATAGAAGAAGGCAGAGAAGCAGATCTACTCTTTTTAGATAAAAATCACATTAATTTACAGCCAATTCATAATATATACGCATCTATAGTACACAGAGCAAATTATGATTCCATAAAGTCAATAATGATAAATGGAAAATTCTTTTCAGGAGTTTTATAAGATGTATGCTATTATTAATGCTGCAGTTACGCTTGATGGTAAAATAGCATCTATTACTGGAGATTCAAAAATTTCTTCATTAATAGATTTAAAACGTGTCCATAAACTCCGTTCTAATGTGGATGCAATAATGATTGGAAGTAATACAGCTATTATAGATAATCCTATGTTAAATGTGAGATTCCATAAAAATTCTAACAATCCGACTCGAGTAATTATTGATGGTGAATGTAAAATTCCAATCGATTCAAAAATAATCAAGACTGCCTGCTAAAAAAATTAATACAATTATTGCAATTAATAACAAAGTAAACTCAATATCTAAAATTAAAAAGTTAAAGGAATTAAATGTAAAAATAATTAGTACAAAAAAAACTAAATTTGGAAAAGTTGATTTGAAAAAAATCTTCTCGGTTTTAGAAGAAATGGGAATGCAAAAAATTTTGATAGAAGGAGGTGGCGAAATAAATTGGTCGTGCTTAAAGTTAGGTTTAGTGGATGAATTAAGGATAACTATTTCTCCTGTAATAATTGGTGGGAAAGATGCTAAAACTTTAATGGAAGGTACAGGATTTTCAAAAATATCACAAGGTATAAAATTAAAGTTAAAAAAGATAAAAAAATATAGAAACGATGAGGTAGTACTATATTACACTATTTTAAACAAACTTTGTGTCTAGATATGTTATATTTTTTAAATTCGGTACAATCACACCAGAAATGAAGAAATTTTGATTAATTATTGATTAATATCAAATGAAAGTTGATCAATTTTATATCTTAATGCCTCCTTCAATTTACTATTATCAATTACATTTAGTGAATTCTTACAAATAGGACATTTGAAAAAATGTTCTATAGCATGTTCAAATTTAACGTGTGGGCATTCATTATTTCCACAATGATAAAATTCTGAAGATTCTTCATATTCTAATCTTCTTTGCAATCTTTCTAAAATCTTTTTTTTCTGTGTTTCAATAAAATTTTCAACTTGATCATTTTTGGCTCTCCAACGATATACAAACCATCCTTTTTTTTCATCCTTAACTCTAATTCCAGTAATCAAAGCTTTTCCAAACATATCATAAAGCACTTTACGAATGATATTTATACGCATTCCGGTAGCGCCAGCTATCTCCTCATCCGTAGCATCCTGTGTACTCAATAGTGCCTTTGCGACCTTAAAATATTCCTCTCCACCTATTAAAGATGCAATTTTAACAAATGAATCATCCGAGCCTGCATTGGTAGAACGCATAGAAGATCTTATTTATTTAATTTTGAGATATATATTTACCGAATTACTTGGTTTTTAACTTTATAATTAGAGATAAATAAAACACTAATACTAGTACATATGATTTAAGTAAAAATGATGGCCGAGAAAGATGAAAACGAAGAAAAGGTAAATGTAATATTAAAAGAAAAAAAATTACGTGGGTCTGGTGGTTATGTAATTGCAAAAATTTCAGATGGAGAACAAAAACTAGGAAATCTCGGTGGTCCGGAATTATTTCTAGCTGGGATAGGAAAGATAGATAAAAACAGAATCTTGAAATATTATTGTAATAAATGTGAAAAAGAGTACAAAGATTCTCCGAAATTAGACTATAATAATCCAAATGAAGATGTAGGCGAAGGAGTGATATTAATAGAAAAGGGAGAATATAAATGCCAAATATGTAGTGGAATAATAGCTCAGTATAGAAAATTTGATTCAGATAATGTTATAAAAAAAGAAGCTAATAATACAAAAATTGAATTAAAAAAAGAGAAACAAAATGTAGAATCGGTTGAAAAATTAAAGAACAGTGTATTAACAAAAAATAGTTATTTACCAATTAATTCACTTATAGGAATGCCAGTTTATAATGACGAGGCAATGTTAGTAGGAAATATTTTTGAGATTGGACTAAAAAAATCAGAGTTAGGAATAATAAATATAAATTTCAAGATTAAAAAAAGTGACGATGAAAATCTAGAAATCACCGAGATTATTTGGGAAAAAATATCAAAGATTGGAGATATCGTATTAGTAAAAACAGAGCAAGGAAAATCAGATAGTAATAAATGTCCTTCATGCAATTTTGAAAATGAGAATAACGCAAATTATTGCGAGGAATGCGGTAACAAATTAAAATAAAATAGAAATTTCATTTGGTATTTAACCCGATTCTTACATCAACCACTCTTACGCCTTTACCTTCTTCTAATACAAGCAATGGATTTATATCAAACTCTTCAATTTCTGGAAAATCAATCATCAATTTTGATAATCTCTGGAGACAGTCGGATATTCCATTTATATCTGATGGCTTTTCACCCCTGACACCTTTCAATAGTTGAAAAGTTCTGATTGATTTTATCATGTCTAATGCTTCTGATTCGTTTATAGGAGCCAATCTAAACACTACATCTTTAAGTACTTCGACATAAATCCCTCCTAATCCAAACATGACTAATGGACCAAAAAGTGGGTCGTGTTTTCCACCCAATATTATTTCTTTGGATGATGGTATCATTTCTTGGAGTAGTATTCCATTAATTTTAGCATCAGGTTTGTATTTTTTTGCATTTTGAATGATAGTATTAAATGCTTCTTCAGCTTCGGTTTTATTTTTAATTCCTATTTTTACACCTCCGGCATCAGATTTATGAATAATATCTGGAGAGACTATCTTCATTACAATTGGAAAACCGATTTCTTCTGCATATTTATTACATTCTTCTGTGTTTGTAGCCAATATTTTTTTTGGTATTGGAAATCCATATGCTTTGAGAATTTCATATCCTTCGTCTTCTAATAGATTTTTTCTTCCGTCCATTTTAACCTGTTCAATTATTTTTGTTACCGTTTTTCTATCAACTGTAAATGACTTTGGTGCACTGTCTTTATTGTTAATCCATTTACTATATCTATACAGAACTTCTAACGTTCGTATTGCAGGCTCTGCATACATAAAATGAGGAACACCTCCTTCTGATAGGATTTTTTTGTTTTCCGTTCCTTCTGCAAGTCCCATTAATGCAGCAAGTGTAGTCTTGCCAGATTTCTGTGAGGTTTTCACTATGGTGTTAGCTAAATCATTATAATCTAATGTAGCAGAAGGAGTACACATTACAACTAATGCGCCTACATTTTTATTTAATAAAACTTCATTGAGAACTTTCTCAAACCTATTAAAATCTGCATCCCCAACAATATCTACAGGATTTTTGGCTGAACCATGTGGAGGAATTGCATTTGCAATAATCTCCCTTGAAGAAGAAATATCTGCCATTTTTAACCCGTATTTTGAACAAGCATCGGTTGAGATTATAGCAGGTCCTCCTGCATTTGATACAATTACAATTCCACTATCTATTAATGGGATAGGCTGCTTTGAAAATGCAGTAGAAATCTCGAACAATTCTTGCATAGAATCTACTCTAATGACACCAGATTGTGAGAATAATGCCTCATAAATTTCATCGGACCCCATCAAGGCTCCTGTGTGTGACATAGCTGCTTTAGCACCTTCAGGTGTTCGTCCAGATTTAAGAACTATGATTGGTTTCATTTTCTCTTTGGTTATCTTTTTAGATGTATTCATAAATTTTCTTCCGTCACGGATATCCTCAAGGTACATCACAATCACCTTGGTTTCATCATCATCAGATAATAATTCAAGGATATCATTTTCATCCATATCTACCTTATTACCCATACTGATAACTTTTGAAAAACCAATTTCTTGTGCTATAGCATCTTCGACTGTTGCAGCACAAATTGCGCCGCTTTGAGATACAAGTGCGATCCCTCCGGATTTAGGTGTAATTTTCAAGAATGTAGAATTCATCATGCTTGATTGTGATAAGCTCATGATACCAAGACAATTAGGACCTATTATTCTTGTTCCATATTTAGCACCTATTTCGCCCACTTTTTTTTCTAGATAAGCTCCTTCATCGTCAACTTCTTTAAAACCGGCAGAAACGATTATGGCACCTTTAATATTTTTCTTTCCTATCTCTTCCATTACTTGTGGAACAATTCTGTTTGGAGTGGCAACTACTGCCAAATCCACCTCTTCTGGAATATCAAGAACACTTTTGTATGCAGTAATTCCAAATACAGAAGGATTGGATGGAGTTATTGGATATATTTTTCCCTTATAACCATTCATTATATTAGAAAAAATAGCTTTTCCAACACCAGGTTTTTCGGAAGCCCCAATAATAGCAATTGATTTCGGATTAAAGAATACATTGGATAAATCGCTTGAAGACATAAATATCTCCAAATGCTCATGATTTATAATCATTTCCTATTTTTATCCGCATAGATTAGAAGAATTTAAGATAGAAATGACAGATATAACCATATTAATAGTAACATTTAATTTCAATATGATTTTGGTTCAATTTATTGAATTTTACTAAGGATAATGAAAAATCCGGTATAAACGCTAATGAAATGATAAAAGATCTTCAGGATTTAATTAAGGTACCCAGTGTCTCTGCAAGAAAGCAAAATTTGATTGAATGTGCAAAAATGGTTATGAAAATCATGGAAAAAACTGGTATTAAATCAGAATTATTATATTTAATAGATGAAAATGGTAATAAATTAGACGTTCCTCCTATAGTTTATGGAGAAATTCTATCAAAAAAAAATCCTGACGCAAAAACTTTGTTGTTTTATAATCATTATGACGTTCAACCAGAAGATCCCGTAGGATTATGGAAATATCCTCCATTTGATGGAGTAATAGAAAATAATTACATTTTTGGTCGTGGAGCATCCGACGACAAAGGAGAATTAATTACCAGAATAAATGCAGTAGAATCTTTTTTAAAAGAAGATGGAGACATACCATGCAATGTAAAATTTATTGTTGAAGGAGAGGAAGAGATAGGTAGCAGACACATAGAACAATATCTTTCAAAGTTTCAAAAAAAATTCAGGTGTGATGGAATAATATGGGAATTTGGGTATATTGATGAAAATGATAGGCCAATCATCAGTCTTGGAATGAAAGGATTATTGTACGTTGAATTGATTGCTCATGGCCCTTCCAGAGATGTTCATTCTAGTCTAGCGGTGTTAATTGAAAATCCAGCATGGAAATTGATAAAATTATTGGATACACTGCAGGATAAAAATGGTAAAATTCTAATAAAAAATTGGTATGACGACATTAATGCGTTAAGTGAAGAGGAATTGAATACTATTTCTAATGAATATTTTAATGAAGAATCTTTTAAGAAGGAATATGGTATAACACAGTTTATTGATAATAAAACCGGGATAAACATAAAAAAGGCATTAGTTGGGAATCCATCTTGTAATATTGCTGGATTGATTTCAGGATATACCGGTGACGGAGCAAAAACGATAATTCCCTCAACAGCAATGGCAAAAATAGATTTTAGATTAGTTCCAAATATGAATCCACAAAAACAATTTCAATTGTTGAAAAATCATTTAGTTGAAAATGGATATAGCAATGATATTGAACTGAAAATGATTCATGGTGAAGCTGCAGCAAGAACTTCATTAAATGATCCTTTTGTAAAAAAAGTGGAAGATTCTGCAAAAGAAATTTATGATAATAAAATCGTAAAAACAATATCATCTCCCGGAACTGGCCCTATGCATGCCTTCAATAAGATATTAAATGTCCCTAGTGTTTCAATTGGTAGTACACATGTATTTTCTAAAATACACTCACCAAATGAATATGCGAGAATTGATTTATTAATTAAAACTACAAAGTGCATAAAAAAAATTATGGAAAAAATGGCGATATAAAAAAATTACAAAATTAGAAGATAAAAAAGAATAAAATTATGAATAAAATTATTTAAGTAGTCTATATTTGAATAGTGTAGATAACCATAATTTAGCACCATGAACAACCGGAATTGCGAAATCTTTTGTAATTATAATCGGACAGCTTAATTGATTTAACAATATTTGTAGATGAAGATTGGTTAGAAAATTGAATTTTCCTATATTTGTGTTAGTAACTATGAGATCAGGCTGCAATGTGTTTAATGCTGATAATATTAGGTCAGAGATTTTTTCACTATTAATTTCCGTTTCTTTAGATAGATAAATATTACTTATTTCAAAACTTGAATACTCAAAATCTTCCAAATATTTAATTATTGATATATCTTCATAATTTTTAGTTTGACCAAGTAAAGAATCATTTTGAATTTCATCTGTATTAGTATTGATATGTAAAATGATAATTTTAAATAAACTATTTTTTCCTAACCATTTAATAATATCTGGAATAATCTCCGATTGATGTCTTTCATCATAAAGTATTACTAGATTTTTTGTGGTAATAAGATTATTGTTTTGTATTATATTTTCTTCTTTTTTATTGGCAGTAAAAAGTAAATTGTCTCCGCCTGTTGTCTTAATTGCTATTATATTACAAGTTGATAATGTTTGAAGTTTTTTATTTCTTCTGAGGGTTTCAAAATCTGTTATCAAAAGATCAATTTTTTGTTCTGTAATAGTGGCTAATATAGCCTCAGTAGGATCATGAGATATTCTGACCAGATAATGATTCATAATACTTTCTTCGTCTATGATTTTTTCCAATGGTCCAAACGATTTTCGTGCAGTTTCAGAAAAAGCAACTCCAGCAGATAAAGGTGTTTGAGCAGGTACTGTAATTACCCTCAGTACATTTATTTCACCATCATTTTCTTGTGCAAACTTAATAGCATATCTAATTAAACGATCTGGATTTTCTGGTGTATATGGTAACAAAATCCGGAAATCTTTACGAGTTAGATCACCTTGACTGGTTATAATCGGTGCATAGTGCTCTATCTCTTTTTTAAAAGTATACATTCTATACAATACAAAACCAACAAGGACCCAAAGTGCAGTTATACCCCAACTTAAGGGCTCGGTAATTAAGAGATAAACTGCAAGACCTAAGTTTAAAAAAATTCCAATTATTGGAATTACTGGAAATAAAGGTGTTTTATAGCCATAATCTAATTTATCACCATACATTCTACGGATCGTAATAACGGCAACATTTACTTGTGTAAATAATAAAAGAAAGATAACTCCTGCAGCTATAGCAATTTGATTTAGTGGTAACATATATGCCATAATTGTCATCACAATGCAAGATATTATAGTGGCAACATGAGGTGTTTTGTTTTTTATATGAATAGAACTTAATCTATGTGGCAGATTATAATGTCTGCCCATAGCAAGAGCTACTCGAGCTGATGAGAAAGTTGTAGCATTTAGTGCTGCAAGAGTAGATACTAATCCGCCTATCAAAACTATAAATGAACCATAAGGAATGAAAGTATTTGCTGCCTTCATAATTCCTAGTTCGCCATTGTCTCCTATAAATTTCCAAGATGGAGTAGTATCGGAAATATATGTAGCACCAATAGTCACTAAAGCAACTAGACAATACATTACTACAACTATTGCAAGAGAAATGAAAATTGCTCTTGGGATATTTCTCTTGGGATTTTTAATTTCCTCGCCGGTTTGAACTATAATTTCATATCCTTCAAATGCAATAAATGTAAGTCCCATAGCTGCAATAATTCCTGCTATTCCCATTGGCATAAAATCAGAGAAATTTATTTCCCAATGCTGTGGATTATTTGAGATGGACCATATACCACCAACAATAAGTAAAAAAATTGTACCTAATTGAATAATTGTAACAATGGTTCCTGCTTTTCCTGTTTCTGATGCACCCCTGATATTAATATACATAAATGCAATAATTGATAAAACTGCGACTAGTTTATCGATATGAATAAAAGAAAATAATGCAGTAGATGTTATATTCATCATATCTAGTAAACTGGACATAAAAGAACCAAAACCTACTGCATACAGACTGCCTGCAACAATATGTGCAAACCAAGCTAACCAACCACTGATAAAGGCATTAGGTCTTGGAAGACCTTGCCGTATCCATAAATATCCTCCTCCAGCTTCTGGCATTGCGGAACCTAATTCTGCATATCCCATTGCAGTAAAAGTTGTAATTATGGCATTTAAAATAAAAACAATTATTACAGCTGTACCGGCTAAACCAATAGCTGAACCAGTAAGAACAAAAATTGAGCCACCGATCATACCAGCTATTCCAACCATTACAACATCCATTAATCCTAGAGAACGAACTAGGTGTGGTTGATGTAATGAATTAGTTGATGGCAGATGTAAATCTCTGTCATCCGATTCTGGCAATTCGATGACAAGTCCATATTAAACAAACAATAATTAAATGTTTACAAATTTTTATATTTATAACACATAAAAATATCTTAGTTTAAATAATTATAAAAAAGTTTAATAATCTTTCTAAGACATGTTCCTTAATGCCCTTTTTAAGGGATATACAAAATGATAAACTGGTCGTATCCACACTGAAAGGCAAGTCATATTATAATATCACAAAATTTCTAAAGTATAATAATTTAAACTATGAATCTCTTTCACCAATAGAAGCATTGGAATCAAACGCAAAAATAATTTTAACATCAAGAGAAGAATCAATATTTTTTTTAAAGAAACAAAATACTCAGATAATACATGATACTGAACTAAATAAAGAGCCGGTTGTTATTAAAGCAAAGATTGTAAAAAAAATTATGGAAAAAATGATTTGTGACGATCAGCTAACAATTGGAATAGATCCTGGAAATAGGATTGGAATAGTGGTTTATTACTTTCATCAAGAAATAGAAAGTATTGTATTATCTTCAATTGAATCAGTAATCAGATTCTTGATGATTATTTTAGAGGAAATAAGTTCTTGTAGGAAAATTGTAAGAATAGGTGATGGAGATATCAATATGGCTAGAAATCTAGCCGAATTTATAAAATTCAAATTTAAAAGATTAGTTCATATTGAAATTGTTAATGAAAGTGGTTCATCTATTTCTTCTAGTATTGAAGTAAATAGAAGGATAATTCGTGATAAATCGTCTGCCAAGATAATAGCATTTAGAAACGGAAAGACATTTGAGATTCCATAAACTTTTAATAAATAATAGTTTCTTTTAAATAATTTATTATTGGATACATCGTTGAGTAAAAAAATAGTAATAACTGAGGAGAGAAAATTTCATATTAGAATAATTGATTTTGAAAATGGATGTTTTATTTCTATATCTGAAAATGAAGATAGAATCGGGGCTGTATCAGTAGCAATAGGCAATTCAAATAACTTTAATATTGCCAAGGTGATCCCAAGTAAATCCGAATCAGTTTTTATTAATTCAATAGCAGAAAGAATTTCTAGGTCCGTGAATGGTATTGTAATAATCACTCTGTATAACAAAACCCCGTTAACATTGGAAAACATGAAAATAATTATTGGAGAGATTGTGGATAATATTGAAGAGAAGGATAATTATGAAAGAAAGTAAAATCAGTAATCTACAGGATTTTATTAATAAACTTGAAATAAACAACGATCTAATAAGGGTAAAAAAGAAAGTTGATCCAAAATTCGAGCTTGCGGCAATTACGAGTAAATTTGAAGGAAAACAGGCTATACTATTTGAGTCGATAAAAAATAGTGAATTTAAAGTGGTATGTAATATTCTTGGTACACGAAATAGATTCGCCTTTGCATTAGGTTTAACTAATCCAGATTCGATTCCGTCACATATTAATCATGCAATTAAAATTCTTACTCCTCCAAAAAAAAGGAACATATCAACTGATGAGTATTTTGTAAAATCGTCAAAGGATCTAGATACTTTACCTATTGTGACCCATTTTGAAAAAGATGCGGGTCCATATATTACGTCATCTATTGTTTATGCAAAAAATCTTGAAACAGATTACCAAAATTCATCTACTCATAGATTGTTAAAGATGGATGAAAAACATTTGTGTATTAGAATGGTTGAAGGCAGACATCTTCATAAATGTTTTACATATGCCAAAGAACATGGTGAAGACCTCAAAGTAGCTATATCGATTGGATCAAATCCTATAATAAATATAGCCGCAGCTTATCAGGCAGCTTATGGCGTAGATGAAATGATTGTAGCTAATTCCCTATTAGGAAATAAATTAACATTGATACAAAATAAGTATAGTCAATTATTTGTTCCCATTCAAACTGAGATAATACTAGAGGGACGGATATTGAAAGATAGGAATCATAGAGAATGGATGGTCGAAATGTTAAAAACTTATGATTTTAAACGTGCGCAACCTGTTTTTGAATTAGAAAAAATCAGATTTAATAGCAATTCAGTTTTCTATGATATTCTGCCTGGGTATTCAGAACATAGATTATTAATGGGATTGCCTGTAGAAGCCAAAATTTATGAAAATGTTAGAAATGTAGTTGCTTCAACATTAAAAGTACACCTAACTGATGGTGGAAGTAATTGGCTAAATACAGTAATTCAAATTAAGAAGAAGTTAGAAGGCGAACCAAAAAATGCAATTCTAGCTGCATTTGCAGCTCATCCTTCACTTAAGATTGCAACAGTAGTTGATGAAGATATAGATCCAACAAACCCTGTTTCTGTAGAGTATGCTTTATCTACAAGATTTCAAGCAGATAAGGATATAATAGTAATTAATAATGTAAAGGGATCAACTCTAGATCCCTCTAGTGACCAAGAAAATCTATTAACAACCAAAATAGGATTTGACGCTACGGCGAGTTTATTAAAATCTAAAGAAAGATTTGAAATTGCAAAAATTCCTGGAGAAGATAAAATGGATATGTCTCAGTATATAAAACCTTAGCAAATTTAGATAAAAAGTAATATTAAATATAATTTATTAGTTATCGAAATTATAATGTAAAAGAATTTAATGAAGTCGAACAGAAATATTAATTTAAATATCGTTAGCTTTTAAAATAAACCGGTAATTTATGAAACCTAATACTTTTGCAATGAAAGATTGGCATCTTGAACATGTAGAAAAAGTAATAGTTCGTTATGTTAAAGGTATATCTCCAAATGCATCTTCTTTTGAAAAACGAAATTTTAAAAAATATAGCACAGTATCCAATTGTACAAAACAAATTGAATATGACATAAAACATGGAGTAACTGAAGAAGAGGTCGTTACAGTTATGAAAAAAATAAGATATGATGAAAACTTTTCAGAACTTCGGATGAATTTGGATTCCCTACAAAGATTAGATGAATTAGAAAAACAATTTTCTAATCCAAGGAAAATTTCAGTATGGTAATAATAAGAATTTTACTGTTAAAAAGTATCAAAAAATAACAGATCGTTTATTATTGATAAATGATTGTTTTCATTTTTTTACCTTCAAAACATTCGTTACAAAAAGAGTAACATATGCCTAATTTAGGATATATTTATTATTAATTTCAATATTAACCATAGTGGTATTAATAGTAAATACATATTATGCAAATTTAGATACTTTAGCTGATAATAATTTTAACATGAGAAACAATATGATAATTTATGCGAATGACAAAATATTATTTTTATCGGGAACAAATTATACTGATATAAAAGTTGATAAAAAATTTGAATTTATCATCATTTAGTGTATCTATACGGTTTAATTCAATTATGGATGTTCAAAAACGATCAAACGATCAAACAGTTTTTAATAAATAATGGAGGTATGAGTTCAGAGACAAGGATACAATATGAATTATGGAATTTGGTTAACCCAAGAAGAAAAAATACAAAGTCGATTTGATACGAAAGATGTAGATGATTATTATATAACATCAAAAGAAAGATATAATGACTGAAAATGACTTAATGTAATCACTACATATGGTACTAAAACGATTAGATTATACACGGATGATAAAGAATTTGGAAATAAGTCTAATACATTTCACGGTATAGAACCTGATACTGTCGGAAAGCAGCCACTTAGAGTTGATGCAAACCCCTTGACATTAAATAACAAAATAAATGGTAACTTTACTGGGTATAAGAAATATAATAATGTGTGATAAAGCATTAAACGCTCAAGAAATAGCTACAATAAACGATAAACAACTATTTTAAAAAACGATAATCAAATAAATAAAAAAAATAATGACTTCAATGCCTTAGAAAATATGTGGCATATATTAATGGATTATTTAAATGATGAAAACGATATAATAAATTATTTGTTATTTGTTTTCTGGGAATACATAATTTAATAGCATGTCTAATGCTTTATTTTTTACTACATTTTTATAATATTCTCTTCCTTTTTTTGGCCTGTCCAGTTTTTTTTCATTTTCCACTTCTTCTACAGAACGATGATCCAATGCTCCCTCAAATTTTATTTTATAACCTCTTAATTTAGAGAGTATAATAGAATCATAAACTTCTTTTAACCATACAGGACCCACAAAGTAAATAAAAGGCGGATTAACTCTAGTCTTTATCAAATCGTAGATCAAATTAATTGTCTGTGAGACAGATTTGGATTCCGAATCCATGTAAATTATTTTTTCATTTATTCCATTTTTTATCAATTCATTTTTAATGGATGAAGAATGCTCAGAAGAAGCAATAACTAGTACCATAGTTCTATTACCATCAGGTTTTGACTTTATAATTATATCAAATGTCTGTAAAAAAACTTTGATTCGTTCCATTATATGATCTGGTAAATGATTTTTATTATCGTGATGTATGGCATAAAGCGTGATTAAATTTCCATCGGTAAATCTATCTTCTGACATTAAATATGATAAAAGTGAAATTTGGTGGTATATATTATTTTTTAGATTAAGTTTTGAATGATCTACAGGTAAATTTCCTATTCTAATACATGTCATGATTAGTATAATATTGAAAATAGAACTTCCCTATTATAGTAATATATTTTCAACCTGTACTTTTAGGATTTTGAGTTTACGCAATACGGGGCAATATCCATTTGAGATGAAAAAAGAAGTCTTATGTGTCTGTCTGGAAGTAGATGCAACACTTGCTTTTTTTCACAAGGAATTAAAAGTAAATAAATATATAAATTTGTTGTTGATGAGACGTTCATCTAGATCGATTGGAAATGCTGTTATCTTGGACTACAATCTACGGAATGTGTCTTAGGTACTAAACCTCTTCTTCCATTCCGAGAATTTCTATTTAACATGTATCTATAAAAGTACTTTTTCTCCTATATTTTATAGAATTACAGGGCTCTGTTAATTTAGCGAAAGATCTATATCTTTGCAGCCTATTCCTAATAAATTATCTAATTCAATAGAAACAGAATATCAAAAGTCATAGTGATGTATAGACTGTATCTACAATTGTTATCATTTTTATAGTAAGTTAAAAAATGAAGTGATAAATTTATTCCATAAATTTGAGATATAAATTTATCTGTTATCTTCTAGCTAATATTTATCGATAAACTAACATGTAAAATGTTATAAAAGTTTAATCAGAATAGATATTTTTTATAAATTTTTGGTAATTATTAAATTACATAGCTGTTTTTCTACATTATGAATATTTATTCG
>QCWD01000196.1 GCA_013114725.1 Nitrososphaeraceae archaeon
GTTAGTGTTAGACAACAGAGCATGAAAACGCCTGGCCGTAGAGGCGAGGAGATAAAATTTGAAGAAATCTTCAAAGAAATGGGTAGAAGGCGTGAGGAGCATTCATAAAAAATTTAATTAATTGATTTTATAATTAATTTTTTTGTTAAAACATAATTAATTTTTTAATATTCTCATGATGTTTCAGATTTTATTAAATGGAGTTGCTTTTTAGGTTGTTTTTCCTGCAATATCTTTTTGGTAAAATGGTTTAGGAAGAATTTGTCTGAACTAGAATATGGCATATAATTAATTATTATTACTTCCACATTGGTCATTTATATTACGGAGAGGTCCAATATTCATTATATTGATTAAAAACAATTTTCCGATGAAAGATTGGCATGTTGAAAATATGAAAAAAACTGTTCTAAAATATTTGTCTGGACCTTCAGAAAACAAAACGTTCAGAGTGTATGTAAAAGAATACGCTACGATATGAAACACGGAGTAAATGGTGAAGATGTTGTTTCATTTTTTGAACAGATAAAAAAAGATGATCTTTTTTCAAATTTAAGAGAGAGTAACGGGTATGGTATTAGAATAGATGAAATTGAAGTCTGTTTTAATAAAGAAAAAATCTAGAAGAATTTTTTCTTTTTGGATTTCAAAAATACAAATTTAAAAGTATTCCTTTTGAAATGACTGGATTGTGATAATTTTTTTAATTTTTAAATAAAAAATATTTTTTGTATTAATTGGCAGTAATAGCACATCTATTTGGACCTAGTTCTAGGTATGGTATATTTGTTCTATCAATTGCTTCAAATCCTTTGTTTATCATGATTATTTTTTCATAGTTCATAGGTTTTGGCATCTCTATACCGACAACTTTCTCGACAAATTCTTTTTTGTTTAGATTCAGTATGGAAAATTTCCTAATTTTATCAATATTCGTACCTACAGATTTAGTTAAATATTCATCGCTGCTGTAATGTCCAGGTAAAACATTTACATCGCCAGGAAGTTGTAATAACAGATGTAAAGTATCATAAAGGTCATTTGCAAATTCCCTTGCCTTATCCCTCAAATCAGGCCGTCCAATACCCTCTGCAAACACGGTATCACCAGAAAAGAGATACTTTTCATCAAGAAGATACGATATGCTTCCCGGGGTATGTCCCGGTGTATGAATTACTTTTATTTCAGACCCGCCGAATTTGATTCTATTATCATTGTTTAGTTTATTGAAGGAAAATTCGTAATTTTCAACTTCACTTAACATCAGCTGTGCGCCTGTTATTTTTGCAAGTTCTCTAGCTGCAGATACATGGTCTGCATGGAGATGTGTATCCATAACTACAGAAATTTTTAAATCCCTTTGACTTGCAATCTTAATGTATTCCTCTAGAGGATAGACAGGGTCAATCACCACTGCTTCTTTTTGTGATGATAAAATATACGAAATACATCCTTTGCCAATCTTTTTAATTTGAAATATGCTTAATCCATTATGAAATAGTTCACTGGATGTTATCAGTTGTCCCCATGCAGATAAGCCTCCAGTCAGTCCTTTTGCAGAAATCCCATTTCGGGCTAAGGCAAAGACTCCAACCATACTCATATTTCCACGTGGACAAACAGTAACAAGTTGTTTGTCATTTGGAAGTCTGTCTACAGTTTCTGAATTGAAAAGTTCTGCTAGTGGGATATTGATGCTGCCAGGGATTTTAAAACTTGAGTAATCTTCTTTTGGTCTTACATCAATTAAAAAAACCTCTTTTTTCTGTAATATATCTTCCCATAACTGATTTACCGATATTGCAGGTTCAAAACTTTTTATTTCCAACTCCCCTTGCCAGTTTTTCATTCCTCCTTCAAGAAAATATGCGTCAAATCCATATGATCTCATCATTTTTGCGGTAGGTTCAGAAATTGTTCCGTCTTGGCATAACAGGACCATCTTTCCGATTTTGGGTATTCTTGGTATTATATTCTCCTTGGCATATGCATCACATACTGCATTGACTGAACCACCAATATGACCATTAACAAACTCTTCTTTAGTACGAAGGTCAAAAAGTAAAAGGGATTCTTTTTTATTATTTATTAATTTGGTCAATTCCTCTTCATTAACTGATATCTGTTCTTGTTTAACACTCATCAGTATATATCAATATAATAGTAATATGTAGTCATATTTATTTGATAAAATGTAATTCTCAAAAATAGAGGTAGATGTGGAATAAAATAAGCACTTTACCATACAACAGATGAAATTACTAAAAAATCTTTCAACAAGCAATGAACAAAATTTTTTGGTAGATTTAGGATTAATAGTAAACTTAACAAACATCTGTTCAAATTACATGATAAGAATATGGATGTTTTAATAAAATTATTTTTCCTATCCATAATGATGATATATGCAAAAAACCATTCTTATGTATGTGGCAGAATAGAATAACTAATTTCAGAGTAACAGTTTAGAGTATGCGTTATTGTTGTGGAGCAACCGTTACGACTGTGGGATATGGAGACATAGTTCCAGTTTTCCAAATTGGAGGATATATTGTCATGGCATAGGTAAGATTTGAAATTTCGAGGATAGAAATTTGATTGTCTACAATCACTAATAATTTCTATAGAAATAAGGTAGTAAACGTCGAAAGAAAACTGGAAAATTTAGAGAAATCATGTCTAAACTAGAAGATCTGGAAAAAAGAACCAATGTCTAGAGTTAATCAGTCAGAAAATAAACATAAATTAAAAAGTTTAAAGTAAAAGAGAATTAATAAATCAAACCATACCGCCTATTATTTATTACAAATAACAGTAAATGACGATCAGAAAGGAAAAGTCGTGGTAATGGAAATTGGAAATTCACAATTTATAAAAAATCTGTTGGTTATCATAGCGGTAAAAAACTAGTGTCGATAAAAAATCAGGTAACCAGCAAACCATCAAAATGTAAAAATATATAAAAAATCGCCAGATAACACAAGTAAAGAAACTATTAACAAAAAATAATAAAAGTCATATAAAAAAATAAATGCAGTAAAAAAAGTATTAAAAGGATACCAAAGTGATTATAGAAGGAATAAAAGATTTCCTAATCAAGGTTTCTTTTATTCTCATTGCACTACAGGTCATTCATCTATTCTGGCTTACTGCCAATGTAACATTGCCTTTAATCGGAATAAACGAGTATAAATTTAATGATGGAACAGTACTGTTTATTTTACTGGATTATATAGAAATACCGTCAATAGTAATAGCATCAACAACGTATATAGTTCTAGTAATTAGACACGATGAAATATTAAAAAATATATTCTTTATGAGTTTATTGGTCATTCAGGTAATCCACATAGTATGGCTTACAGACGAATT
>QCWD01000197.1 GCA_013114725.1 Nitrososphaeraceae archaeon
ATTTAATGCATATTATAGATTGCAGTATGATAATTCTACCGTAAGTGAAATTAAACGAAGATTAAAAGAATTAAGTGTAGAAGGGGAAAGAAAATTAAAAGAGGAACAATTATTATCAGAAGATGAACATACTTAATTCCAACCGCAACATGTAACTCTATTTCCTATTTTTGATACAATATCAACAGAATCCTCGTCATATGTGATGGATATTAACCCCGAATCAAATACGCCTTTCTTTCCTATTAGATTTTCAGATAAACTTTCATTACTTAATGCAAACCCAACAGGTGCCTTTATAGGTGGTAAATTCCCAAATTTTAAATATGTTTGAACTAAAGCAAATTCGGAACCAGGACCGTTTATGCCTTTTACGAAAAATCTATCCTGAATTAAATCTGGATTAAAACCAAGCATATCAGCTGTACTTCTTGTAAAAATAGTAATATCGTTGCCCGAATTATGACATAGTATTCCATTTGCTATAAATGCTTCTGTATATGCAACTGATATATCATAAACAGGTTCTTGTCCAATATATTCTATTTTTCTTATCTGTCTTAATGACACAGGTCTTTGTTTTTTATCTCTTTGATAAACATCTCTTTCTTTAAATGTAAATTCTTTAATTAATCCTATTTGTTCTATGAATTTTTTAGTAGAAGGGTATGCGTGGATGCTTAATTTATATTGTAAATTTTTAGATTTAAAACCTGATGTTGAAGGTAAATATCCTTCTGATATATTATATTTAATTCCAAGCCTATCTAACAATAATCCAACATCTTCTAATAATTCTTTATTTACTGATGAACAATCTATTGTATAATAACTACCATATTTATAATTTGTTAATTTAGCATTGTCATTCATAATATGAATACTACCATCACCTGAAAAATATCCTTTAAGAAAACAGGATATTTGATGTTTAGTTGCTATAAATAACTCTTTTGGTATTCTCTTTGTGTAACTATCTGCATTTTCACCAAATAATTCAGATATTTGTAATCCAAACTGGGTATTATATATCCCAACATCACCTTTAGTTATATATTTTAAAGCTCCACCTTTTGAATTAACGGTATGTTCTACTGTAAATTTATTTAACCATTCAAGTATTTTAGGATTATCCCCTGTTGATATATGGACTCCTCTAATCTTGGTATCATTTTTACTAAAACTACCGTCAGCCATCCATAACCCCATAAATGTTAATATATCATCAGTATATGGAATTGGATTTCCTTCAAAAAGATAGTTATCCACACTTACAACTGATTTTAATTTATCTAATGTAGTAGATTTTATTTCAGTTTGATAACTACCTTTTTCATTATGAAAAAGACAATGATCTTTTGTTATTTTAATTGTTTTACCATTTCTTAATGTAATTTTGTAAACTGGTTTTATTCCATGATATACAACATCTTGTATTGGAATAAAGCATGGTTTGATATTATTACAGTTTAGTATAGGAGTCTTATTATTATAAGGTAATTTTCCATCTCTTTTTACTGATAAAATTTTATATTCATCTTTATTTATTGCACTCATATATGAACTGAATAAATCTTCCATTGTACCGAATTTTAAATCATCTCCAATTTTCCAATATAATCTTGAATCACCAGTAACACTATCAACTAGAGCTTGAATTGTTACAAATTCACCATTTCTGTTAGCTACTTGAATTGGTCCTTTATATCTTGAACCATGCGGAACAGCAAAAGAATATCTTAACGGTTGGTCATTATTTACGCCACAGCTAATATGGTCTGAACAATCATAAGGTTTATACATATCAATACAAATAATTAAAATTTATTTATAAATTCGATGGAATTGGTATTTCATCTAAATTTATATCATTTAATTCTTGTTCACTATCTAAATTATATAAATCATCATGTGTTAATATTCGTGTGTTTGGACTACCAGAGCTACCATATTGTCCACCATTGCGATAAGAACCTACACCATGTGTTCTATCAAAGGCATTTCTGGATGCCATTTGTTGTGATCGTATTTGTGGGATTGTTTTTGTTGAATATGCTGAAATACTCTCATCAATATAATCGTCAACATCAGTGCCGAATAGATTATTTAGCATTTTCTTTTCTTTAAATTGACCTGGTGTTTCAATGAAACAGTCTAATAAATCTTTAGTTACATTTGGAGATTCACCTTTTGTTATATTACTTAATGTAGTAAATAGTTTTTTAGCTCCATCTATAACATCATCTCTTACTTTACCATTTGCAAATTTAGTAAGATTGGTTACTTGCCATGCAGTAAATTCTTGTTATTTCTACCTAAAATACTACCGAAAACCAAGCCTAAACTCCCAAGCACATTGACAGAAAATGAAGCGAATGGAGTAAGATTCATATCTATCAAAAGTTGTATAATATTATTAATTACATTTGGTGTGTACATTAGGTTTAATTCTTCTGGACTGACACCTATAAATTCAGATACAAATTTATAGCTTTCACTCATAGGTGATAAAGCATTATTTAGATATTGTTTTCTGGTTTCTACTGGATCTGGTAGTTGTTCTGGTTGTTGAATTTGATAGAATGGAATAGATTCTGTTGATTGTGGTACAGAATCAAAAGCATATCTATAGTTAAATTTAGCCCCAATGGGATCCATAATATTATTATTACTTGTAATAGTATTTGACTTTATATCATTGTTTAATACAACATCATAAACTGGTTTTCCAAGCCTTTTATTAACATCATTGTGAAATTTTGTAGTCCAATTGAAAACACCGATTTTAGAATTAACATCTATTGGGTTCTTTTTATAATATTCGGTGGCGTGTTCTTTACAATCACCACATGGAATATCTTCAATTAAAGATAAAATCTTAGTTTTTATTTTATTTTTATCATTTTCAGTTGGTGAATCAGGATAATTATATCCCATAAGGTGTAAATGGTTCCATAAAGACGGTGCCCAATCAGATTTACTTTTAATCTGATAGTTTATTTTATTCACACTATAAATATTTAAAAAAAATATTTTAACCTATGTAATTAAGGTTTGGTTTTATGTATGGTTTTTCGGTTTTATTTATAAAAAGATGTAATATTTTTAATGAATCATCATCTATATTTAATACAGTATTTAAAAATTCTTTTAAATTATTCCCAGATATTACCAAAACCATATATAATTCTAAAATATATAAAACGTATTCTTTACTATTATTTTTATCTTCTTTATTTTTGATTTTAGTAGTAATTAAATTTAACATTTCATTATATTCTTTTCCTTCTTTTATCATTTTATGTAAATCATCGATGGTAATAGTAACATCGATGTGTTCTGGGGTATTCAAATTACTGTTAATCTTTTTACAAAATTAGATTCTTTTATTTCTGGTGTGGTAGTAATTGTTTCGATTTTTGGAGCTGCACTAAACATATTTGATAAATGTTTGTATATATTGGCTATAACTACTGGATCAATATTTGGTCTAAAGTTTGTAGCTCCAGCACCTATACCTGAAATGGTTTCTAATGCCAATCTGTCAACTTTTTTAATCTTTATTAAAAGCATTTTGGTTACATCCAAGATTATCTTACCATATTGTTTTAATGGAATATAATTAGTTTCACCTAATACCTCTGTTTTATAATTAACCATACGAGCTAATTTTTCAACATCGGATATATGATGTGTTATGATATGCTCTTTTAATTGTGTAGCTGAATATATATTTTCCTCTGCAATTCTTGAAATAGAACCAGCTATTTTCCCAGCATAATAATCTATAGCTTTTACTTTAGGAGATAATTCTTCACTTGCGGTTTGATTTTCTGTTTTTGCATCCTCATCTACACCGTTAGTAGTATTTTTCTTATCTGATATTTCATCTATTTTATCTTTAAATTCATCTACTAAACCTAATATTTGATCTTTAAATAGAAAAACAATACCAGCTGCTACACCGAGATATACCAAATCATTATTACCCATAATATAAAAGATATATAGGATTTATTTATTATCCTAAACTTCTTGAACCACGTGAAAAGTACCAAATCGCCATCCAAGACTACGAAATGCTCTGCCTACTGCATCACCTAATATACGTTTAAAGCGAAATACTGAATCTGAAATTACTATTGCATTTTCTGTTATGATAACTAAAAAGTCGCCTGAAAAGGCAACTACATTATCATTTATTATTACAACTGATTCACCAAGTCGTTTTATTGCTTTCTTTACAACCGTATCGTCGATTGAAATTGCTGATTCACTAATAACTTTCTTTACCTTTTTGATAAGACTATCAGATATAGATATAGCTCCCTCAGAAATTGTTTTTATTGCATGTAAGATAGCTATAACTGAATCATTTATTGTTATTCCACCTTCTGAAATTATCTTCTTTACCTTTTTAACAAGGCTTTCAGAAATAGATACGCTTTCCGAAATAACTTTTTTTACTTTCTTTATTAAAGAATCTGAAATTGTTATGACTGTTTCTGCAATATGTCTAATATTATTAATATCAACTGAATCAGAAATTGAAATTGCAGTATCAGATAGGATTTTTGTTGGTTTCTTTACAACCGCATCAGTTATACTAACACTTTCTGAAATTACTTTCTTTACTTTCTTTATAATGCTTTCAGAAAATGTAATTGCAGTTTCACTTATAACTCGTAAATAAATTTTGATTACGGTTGGTGTATTATCAGATATAGTTATAGCACTTTCAGAAATAACTTTTATTGGTTTTTTGACCACGCTATCAGATATGGATATAGAAT
>QCWD01000030.1 GCA_013114725.1 Nitrososphaeraceae archaeon
AGGCGCAACTCGCGCACCACTTCCGCCGCCACGCCGGACGTGTCGCCGAGCAGGGCGCGCCCGACGTCGGCCGCGGAAACCGGCAGGCTGCCCGCCGCCAGCGCGACGACCAGGCTCGCCAGCCCGACCAGGGCAAGGAGCAGGATCAACAGCAGGGCGCGGCGGCGGGTCGGCACAGGTTAGGCCCCCTTCCCCCCAACCCCCTCCCCGCGGGAGGGGGTGACGGAGGTTCGCCGCTGCGCGGCTCCGGCTTGTGACTTGCGCCCCTTCGGGCGGCCGAGCGGGGCGCGTCTCATTTGAAGTCGTAGCGGGCGCTGAGGTGGAAGCTGCGCCCTATTGTGGGTGAGGAAGCTCTAAGCGATATCGATAGAAAGTTCTTAAAGATTGCAAATAACTTTGAAAGAAAATTTGTAAACCAAGGACATGATGAGAACAGAACAATCGAACAAACATTAGATATCGGATGGGATTTGATAAGTGAACTCCCAGAATCTGAATTAAAGAGAATCAAGCCTGAATTTATTACAAAGTACCGTAAAAACAAAATAAAAGAAACATTGGAGAAAACCGAGTCTTCTGGAGCGTGAGTACTAAAAACAATGTCTTCAAACATAAATATTAGACCAACACGATTAGAGTACATTCGCACCAAAAGAAGAATTTTAATTGCCAAAAAAGGTTTGAAATTACTAAAACTAAAACGTCAAGCATTAATTCTTGAATTTTTTAATATCAGCAAAACTGCATCAGCATTAAGAGGTAGTTTACAATCAGACCTGTTGAAAGGATACGAATCCATAAGGATGGCAGAGATGCTAGCAGGCTCGATGAGACTGGAAAATGAAGCAATGAAAATTCCACTAATGAAAAATTTACAGGTTATGTCCAAAAGTATCATGGGAGTACATATCCCAAGAATTATGGGAGGACAAAGCGAAGTAGTTGAAGAACATTTACTTGAACTTCCAACTTCAATCACTGAGGCAATAAAGACGTTTCAAAAAATTCATAAAATTGTTCTAGATGTGGCAGAAAAGGAAACAGCACTACGAAAGTTGCTTTATGAAATTGAAAAAACTAAAAGAAAATCAAATGCTATAGAAAATGTTTTTATTCCAAAGTTGATGGCTGCTGTTAAATTTATTACTTTTAGACTCGATGAGATTGAGCGTGATACGTTTATGATGTTAAAGACTGTCAAAAGAAAGATGGGTGAACGCGAACAACAGGAAATTATTTTAAAGGAGAGTGAATTAAAAATTCATGTTTAAATATAAAATGGATTTTAATTTTTATAAAAACAATAAACGAGATTCTAATGATAAAAAAACTGATTATAAAAAAATTGGTTTTGTAAATAGTCAACAAAAAAAATTTTATCTTATTGGCCGAATTTTCAAAATCGTTAACCTAGTGGGAACAATTGTCGCATTATTTTTCATTGCCAAATATTTTTGGGGGTTTTAATAAATGACAAATTCACAGGATCAATACATAAATTCACTCAAACAAATTAAGGAAGTCGAGGAAAAAGCACAACAAGAAATTGACAATCACAGGATTGGAGTTGAACAAGAGATTAAATCTTTAGAGGAACACCTGAAGACTGTTATATCGGAATCTGAAAATGCAGGCAAGGCCTTGGTTGAAAAAAGCATTGTTATTGCTAAGGAAAACGCTATCAAAGAAGCTGAAAATATAGTCCGTGATGCTGAAGAAAAATCAAAGACACTAAAAATAAGTTCAGATAAAAAGACAATAGATGAAATAATAAAAATTCTCCTTTCAGACATATAAATTGGATGTGGAGATTATGGAAATAAAAATACGATTGAAATCTCAACCTTTTTTGACATATTTTAGAAGTGGAGGCGATACTTGTTAATGAGTAACTTGTTAAAACCGGTTCCGATGACAAAAATTGCTGTACTTGGATTAAAGAAATTTCAATCAGACATTATTTCTATTCTTGATGAAATGCGAGTAGTACAGATAGAACCGCTTTCTCAAAATGCAAACTCTGTTCTAATTACAGAAAGAGAAATCACTTCTCATAGTGAAATTTCAGACCAGTTGTTAAGAATAAAAGGATTACTTTCAGTAATTCCTCCAACAACAATAACCGGAAAATCAAAATTTCATTCATCAGAAGAACTTTTCAGAAAAATCGATACTGCAAATATTGATCATAAAATAAGTCTACTCGAAAAACAAAAAGAATCGTTGTTGACTAGTATAAAGGAATGTGAAGATAATATTCGTTTGATGAAAGAATTTTCATTCTTTCCAGAGGATTTACAGATTTTACATCTATCATCAGCACGTTCATACTTTGCTAGAATCGATTCTGATAGGTACTCTGAATTTCAAAAGGCTATAGAGTCACACAAAAATGAAATAATTGTTTATACAAATCAAACATCTGATGAAAAGATCAGTTCTAAAGGAATCGGATTAAAGAAAGGCAAAAAAGGCATTAGAAAGAACCATATGATTCTAGTAGTATTACCATCATTTTCTTCAAATAAACTCGCAACTATAGTTAATTCAAATGGTGTTACTCTTGAAACAATACCAAAACTTGAAGGAAAACCTTCAGAGATAATTAAAAATCAACAAAAGATTCATGGAGATCTCAATAAAAAATTAAACGAAATCAACGAAGAATTATCTGAAATTTCAAGAACACATTATACCTTTTTGAAAGGGGCTGAAGAATATCTAGAAATCGAAAACAAAAAACTTGATGTTATTGGAGGTCTAGGTGTTACAAAGGATACATTTGCCTTGGAGGGATGGATTCCAAAATCTAGAATTCGCGAATTAAAAAATGCCTTTGACAAACATAGCGAAGGTACTGTGATTTACGAACTTGACAGCCATAAGGAAAATCCACCTACACTTTTTGCTAATCCAAAACGATTCAAAATATTTGAACCTTTTATACGATTTTATTCCCTACCGTCTGGCCTTGAATTTGATCCAACATTGCTTTTTGGATTTTTCTTTCCAATTTTTTATGGTATGATGATAGGTGATGTTGGTTATGGTCTGGTTATACTATTTGTCTCACTATGGGTCATACGTAGAGTTGAAGGGGGAAAGAAAGACTTTACCATTATGCCTAAATTCTTACGAAATTTTGCTAAAACTATTTTAAAACCAGTACAGATGGTGAAACTAGCAAAAGTAATCATACCTGGCTGTATAATTACAATAATACTAGGCTTTTGTTTTAATCTGTACTTTGGTTTTCATGTTAATCAATACCTATTTTCATTTTTGAATGATACTTTCGGATTTAATTTACCCGAAGACGGTCAACTGTTTGACCCCATTGGAACATACGGTTTGCGTAAACTTTTGTTGATAAGCGGATATATAGGACTAGGTATGGTGTCGTTTGGTCTAATCTTGGGAATACTAAATGGACTAAGAGAGAAGGCAAAAAAACATGTAATAAGCAAATTAGGATGGTTGTTGTTTGGATGGGGAATTGCAATGATGGGACTTGCTTTAATAGGTCACAAAGACATTAATCCGACAAGTAGCATTGAAGGCATGGCTTACTTTGGGTTATTATTTGGAGGAATCGGATTGATGTTTTACGGGGAAGGTGCCAGGGCAATGATGGAATTACCTTCTATTATCAGTCATATACTTTCATATACCAGAATCATAGGAATTTTATTGGCGTCTATTATTCTTGCGGATGTTATAGACCATATATTTATACGCACTATTGATAATCCCCTTCCTCAGGCGGTACTTGGAATAATGATTCTTTTCATTGGTCATATATTTAACATAATTATCGGAGTATTTGAACCTGGAATTCAGGGTGCTAGGCTTATTTATGTTGAATTCTTTTCAAAATTCTATCATGGCAATGGAAAACCCTTTTTACCATTTGGAAGTAAACGAAGGTTTACATATGACACACATGATGTGAAGACCAATACTAGTTAAAGAATAGCACACATATTATTTCATTTAAACCCAAAAAAATTATAATATAAAAAACATTTGTTCTTTTAAATAAATTTAGATATATATTATCTTATCAATAATATCTAAATTAAAAAAATTTTAAATTTGTTTTAATACGACTGAATGTTTATATCTGCAGATTATAGATACTAATGATTCATTGTCTTTATAAAAGTTTGAACTTGATATCAGGAAAACGTTTAATATTTCAAATACATTTTGTTAGATATCATACTACTTTTTACAAAATTAATTTGTATTTATTATTTGGAAAAATGTTTTTTCTCATATTTCATTGGAAGGTGGATTTTATCGAGTTATTCTATTTTTATCATAATAATAAATTCACGAGAATTCGATATAAATTTCATGTTTCCAGAATTAATAACACAAATTAATAAATTAATTATATAATTATAAACAGGCTCTGTTAATTTAAGATAACTTAACCTCCTAGTTCTATTTTGAATCTATGATTTTTGATATTGTTATAAATCAATACAAAAAATGATATGCATTTGTATACATGATCCAGATCACAATTTTGTTTACCAGTAAAGGGATAATAATCATCAAAACCTCCTATCCTGTCCTTGAACCTTTATCAAAAATTTACTCGTTCAATGATACTTTTCTCATATGGTGTATGTAGATAGTGTTTTAGTCCCTGTACAGTACATGCCTCTAGATACCATGTACCACAATCTAAATAAACCAGATGTTTTCCATATTTTTGTACTAATGATTCTATTAATTGCACTGCAACAAGCATATTTCTACGATCAGACCTTTCTCTAAAAAATTCCAAGGATGAAATGATGTACTGGTTCAGTAGAAATCCACAGACAGTAACGTTTCCATCCGAGCTGTTTTTGATAAAAAATCGTCGACGATAAATGCAGAAACTCTTTTCCTTCTGTAAATTTTTTAGCTAATAAACCAAATCTCTGTATCCAGTTCCAGACAGACACGTAACTTCTATTCTCCCAATCTTCAAATATAGATAGTGCCTTACTGGTATTTCTAAAACTGAGACCAAGAAAATACAAATACAAAGAGTACATTACTACAATGGTGGATGTTCTATTTCGTTCAAATCTAATAGTCATAGATTAGAAATAGGATGTCCACAGCTATAGATCTTTCGTTAAATTAAGAGCCTGTAAACATTAAAAAAATAATATTTTAATACAAATAAAATTTAATTCTGACTAATTTTATATATTTTTATTCTGAATTTAATAATATGAAATTTTACACAAAAAAGTTTAGTAACAGATTACCTTATTTTTATGTTTAAAATAATTGTATATCTATGATATCTCAAAATTAAATAGACGCTAAATACCTAAAATAGAATATGTTACTTTTTAAATAATATTTATATAATATACAAGTTATTATTTTATAATTCTATCATGCTAATAGTCAATTATTTTCCTAATTTTGTATTAAAATATAAAAAACGGGATAGGATAATTGAAGACGTAAAATGGTCATGGGCATGTAGAATTCTCGTAGATAATGATTACTATTTGATTGACGATTTTTCCCTTAAACCGGATGCAGGAGATCTAGTTCTGGTGAAAATAGAGAAAATTTCTCAACATAATTCCATAATTGTTTATAACAATAAAAAATTAAGACTTTATCCCGGTGACCTTATAGTTGGAATTTTAGGAAATCGATATGCAACTGATGTATTTGAAGGAAAAGTAGACGGACTCAATAATTTATGCTTAATGACAAACGGAGGCCTAGTTTCGACATTAAAATCGAAAAATTCCAGTGCTAAAAAACCGACTACAGTATCATTTTTAGGATATATATCTAATAAAGATGGAGCAAAAATCAATCTTAAGCACAATTTCCTTAACCCTAAACAGAAATTTTCTAATAGACTTCATTCTGGTTTTCCAAAAAACGTTGTACTGGTAGTTGGAACTGGAATGAATTCTGGAAAAACTACTATTGTACGAATGTTAATTAGGAGTCTGCACGACAAAAATGTAAATGTATGCGCATGTAAATTGACTGGGAGTGTATCAAATCGGGATAAAACCGAGATGGAATCATCACTGGCAAATAGGGTTATTGATTTTAGTGACTATGGTTTTCCATCAACATATATGTGTGCTAAAAATGAACTTATTACTTTATTTTACACAATGTTAAATGATTTGAATAAATCTAATCCTGATGTAATAGTCATGGAAATTGCTGATGGTATATTGCAAAGAGAGACTGAATTTTTATTAAATGAGCAAGGTGTAAAAGAACATGTATGTGGTGTCGCTCTTGCAGCAGATAATTCTCCATCAGCTCTATTTTCGCTTTCTTATTTACGTAATCTGAACTTTAATGTATTTTTTCTTTCTGGTACTATAACTTCGTCTCCTCTTTACATACAGGAATTTCAAAAAAATACTAATTATCTTATTCCCGTGATTTCTTCTTCATCTGATGAAGAATTAAAACCGATCTCAAATTCCATTATAAAATTTTTATCAATCAAGGAAAATTTAATTAAATAAAATGAAAATTTATGTTTAAAGAATTATCTACTATGAAATTTGCTCTGTATTATCTAGGAAAATATCGACTTAAATTATTTTTCGCAATATCAAGTTCTGTTCTATTCGTACTTATACCTATGCTAATGATAGTTCTTACAGGCACTTTACTTGATGTTATATCTGGAAAGTCAGCAACGTTGTATGGTCTAGTAAAGTTATCCCAAGATCCTTATCATACTGTTACATTCATATCTATTTTAATGATTTTTGTTGCAATATGCTACGGATTCATTGCATTTCTAAGGAATGTTACCAGAGCTAATGTTACTAAGAAATTCATATTTGAACTTCAGAAGGATATTATTCAAAAAATAGAAATAATTTCATTAGATATTCATTCAAAATTTGGATCAGGAGAACTTTTAAATCGTTCATTAATTGATGTAGCAAATACACGTTCTTTTGTAGAAGATACTGTAATAAAATTAGTCACAAATATAATTAGAATATCTTTTCCTTTATTAATTCTATTTTTGATGAATCCTTTACTCACTCTTATGGCATGTTCTATTTTACCAATTCAATTTTTATTAACAAAAAAATTCCAAAAACAAATTCACGAGATCCTTAGAAAAAACAGAAGAAAAAGAGACAAGCTGATGACATATCTAAAAGAAAGTTTTGATGGAATAGAAACTATTCATACATTCAATGCTCAAGATTATACTATAAAAAAAATAACAAAACAAGTTGAAAAAATTGAATCAGATGAAATTAAAAGTCAAAAATACTACGGATTTATGACTGGTTCAATATGGACATTAACAAGTATCGGACTATCTCTTACTTGGTGGCAAGGAGGTCTATCAGTATTAAATGGGACAATGAGTATCGGTGATTTAGTTATTTTCACTGGATTTGTCGTTTTTGTATACTCTCCGATTAGAAGACTCGCAGAAGTCATGAAACATCACCGTAAAAGTATTGTGGCCATGGAAAATATTAAAGAAATACTCGATTCTTCTTCTATTATTGAAGAAAAAACAGATGCAAGTAATTTGCACGTCACCAAAGGAAATATTACATTTAAAAATGTTTCATTTTCATATCCTAGACAAGATAAACCGGTTTTAAATCAGATTAATACGAACATTGGTAACGGAATATGTGTTATAGTTGGTAAAAACGGTTCTGGAAAAAGTTCAATACTCAAATTAATTCCTAGAATGTACGATCCAACTAATGGTCAGGTATTAATAGACGATCAGGACATCAAAACTGTTAAATTATCTTCATTAAGGTCACAAATAGGAATCGTTCCACAACATCCAATCATTTTCAGTGGAACCGTTATGGAAAATATTGCCTTGTCCAAACCTAATGCTACGGAGGAAGAAATTAGATATATTTGTAAAAAAATCAATGCAATTGAATTTATAGATGCCTTAGACAATAAATTTGAGACTCGTCTTGGAAGAAAGGGAATCGCATTATCCGGAGGTCAAATTCAAAAAATTGCGATTGCACGTGCATTATTAAAAGAACCAAAAATACTGATACTTGATGAACCAAGTAGTGCATTGGATTATGAGTCAGAACTAGATATTTATAAGGTCTTCGAAAAATTAAAAGACACAATTACCATAATAATAATTGCCCATGATTTGTCTTATTTGAGTAAAATTTCTGATAAAATTCTAATAATTGATAAAGGATTGATAGTCTGTTCTGGTAGTCACAAAGAATTATTGAAAAATTCTTATCTTTACGCCAACATTTACAAATCCAAAGAAAACCAAGAAATGAGGTACTAAATTGATTAATAAACTCAATTATTCTTATGAAATTATTGGAGGAACCTCTAAAAACCGGCCGCTGATAGTCGAATATTTCGGAAAGATGATTGATTCTGATACCCGAGTTCTGATTATAGGGAGTCAACATGGAGATGAAAAATATGCTAGAAAGTCATTAAAATATCTTGTCAGTTATCTTTGTAAATTAAATAATAACTTAACTACTAGACTAGATGATTCGTGCATAGCAATTTTATCTGATGCGAATCCTGACGGTTCAATTATAAATTCAAGATTAAATGCGATGGGCATAGATCTAAACCGTGATCATCAACATTTATCTTCCATTGAAAATAATGATATTCATTCATTCATTACAAAATGGAATCCTGATTACCTAATAGACGTACACAACTATCCTGCAAAAAGAAAATATCTTCCAAAATCAATTTCATTAAATTACGATGTTTTTGTTGACATACCCAATAATCCAACAATATATAAATTAATCTCTCGTAAAAAAACGGAAAAATTCCTAGAAGATATTAAAACACATGTTACTAAATCAGGATTCCACTGTGACAGGTACTTTGTATTCAGCTCATCTGGCAAGGTAAGACATAGTACACATGATATCACTAATGCATTAAATTTCATGGCACTCAGACATCAGATTCCCACTTTCCTTGTTGAAGGACGTCAACCAAATAGGAGAGACGACGTACTCACAAGGAAGAATTTAGTTTTAGCTCTATTTACAACAATTTTTTTTATTTTACAATATTTAATTTTTAAAAAAAATCGAAAGTATTTTCATAAACAACAAATTCCACAAAGAGGAGATCCATTTTATATACGATATAAATACAAGAATTCTTCAAATCCATTAAAGGTTAGGGTTTTTGATCTGGACCTGAATAAAGAAAAACAAATTTTTTTAACAAATTATGCTCACTCGTTAATTTCAACCAAAAAAATATTACTCCCGTTTGGATATGCTATACCAAAAAATAAACATATTTTATTAGATTTTCTCAATCGTCATGGTTTTTTATCAATTCCAGAAAAAACAACACAATTGTATTATGAAATTGAATATTTTAATATAGATGAGATTATTTTTTCAAAAAAAATCAATAGAACTCATTTAAAAATTGATTTTACTATCAAGAAAGACACTAAAAAATTAGATAATTATGTCATATTTCCAGTGAATCAATTGGGTGGACTACTCCTATCTTTATTTTTTGAATTAGATTCAAAATATCATCTTTCTCGTTATAGTGATTTAGATCTTTGTGTTATGCAAAATACTGTCTATCCTATCTTACGAGTAGTATAAAGACAAATGTTAGACTTGTTTACCTCAAAATAAAACAACAGATTCAACTGAAATTGTACTACCAATGCCTAATTAAAGAAACATTTTAAAACAATTAGCCAAAATCTAAATATTTTTATGTTTAATAATCTTTTTATTTGAATTTATATTTTTAACAACTGTATTCACATTACGATTCCCATAATGTTCACAAGGATATCTTGTTCCCGATATCTAAATGAATTATTATTGGGGCTGCTGTCGTAGTGTGAATACTTTTATATTTTTACCATTTTCTGACACCTTGCTCAAGATAGTTTTAATGAATTTCAATCGAACATTGATAAAATTAAATTGACAATAATTTTAAACAAACTTGTTATCTTTATTTTAGAACCTTATTTATAATTTCATAAAAGTATACCAAAGAAATGACTAAAAATTACAAAAACCTATCCTATAAATACTGGACAGTCTTTTTATTGGTATCAATTTCTGCGACTCCGCTAGTCACTTTAATCCCTACATATGCCCAAAGCGTTGGAGTTGGTTCTGTTGTTCCTCAGTCTAACTCTACCATTACGACAGAAATTAGTCCGTTAATACAAGAAGCACCAAATAATATTACAGACAGTACAATTAATTCTACTGATATCGGTTCCGGTTCTGCACTACAGAATATAACCAACTTGGAAACATCCAGCAAGAATGACCAAGATGATAAAGAAGATGATTTAAAGGAAATCACTTCTAAAGTTTCTGAAAAACAAACCGAGAAGTGGTGGAAATGGGCTTTATCATATAATTCAACAGCAAGTCCAATCACAGATACTACTGGAGAACGCTGTGGAGAAGGTAATGTAGCAAAGGATATGTTTTATCTCGCATCTACTATTGGCGGTTCCGTAGAAAGATCATGTGAAATTACTGACGAACAAGAGATTTTGTTGCCAGTACTTACAGCCTTCTGTTATGTTGGAGGAACCTGCCTCACAGACCAAGTGGTAAATGATACTAAACAGATGGAAGAAGAAACAATGAAGGCATTAGAATCAGTATCTGGTATAGATGCAACATTGAATGGAAAACCATTAAATCTTGAAAAATCAAGAGTAACAACTGAATTATTCAAATTAGAAGCAACATCAAACAATCCGTATGGTCTACCAGATGGGGAATACAAAGCAGTGGCGGACGGTTATTTTGTGTTGTTAAAACCACTTAATGAAGGCAAACATGAGCTTAATTTCAAAGGTTCGCTTCCTCAATTTAGCTACGAAACTGATGTAACCTATCATCTGAATGTGGTAGAAAACGACTAATTTTTCTTATTTTTTTCAAAGAATTAACTCTATATTAAATCTAGAATAGTGAAATTTTTAAAATATTATTTATTAACATAAACTTTAACTCTTTTCCTTAATATATGCATACCCAAAAAGTAAAAAATAAGAAAAATAAAATAGAAAGAAATGCCAAAAAATAATGAATTTCTAATTGAAGAGATGAATGCAATTCAAGTTAAAAAAAATATTAATCAGAATACTGTGGCAATTCTTGTATTTGGTGCTTGTGAAAATCATGGTAATCACATGCCTTTTGGAGCAGACTTTATTTTTCCATATGAATTGGCAAAACAAGTAGCCAACAAAAAGGAAAATATTATTGTTTTTCCACCTATGCCATACGGAGTTAGCTTACATCATGACCAATTTCAGATGACAATGTCAATTAATCCTGATACTTTAGTGAACGTAATTTCTGATTTGTTGGTCAGTGTAATAACAAATAATATCAATCGAATATTAATTATCAATGGACATGATGGAAATATATCTCCAATTGAAATTGCATCTCGTTTGATTAAAAACAAATATCCATATGTCACCATAGCATGTCTTGAATCTTGGTGGGAATTGATTGGAAAGTTGGAGCCGAGTCTTTTCAATGTATGGGGAGGACTTGGACATGGTGGAGAAGCAGAAACATCCGCAATGTTGGCAGTCCGTTCAGACTTGGTGAATATTGGCCTGGCCCCAGAAAATGTAATTCCCAAGCTACCTAATCATGTAAGGATTTACTGGAAATTTAATGAGTTAACCGAGACAGGAGCCACAGGTTCTCCCAAAAATGCTAGTGTACAAAAAGGAGAATCGATAATGATGTCTCTTGAAAATGTTTTGTTATCCTTTATAGATGAAATGAATTTAAAAGATTGGAAGTACGGAATTTTTTTAAAATGAAATAAAGAGTCCCCAGAATTATAATTTGATTAATTTCTTATCATCTCTGCTGCGACTACAATTTTTTAAAACTTTTTGCGAATTGATTTATTTTTTAATCTTCAAAACTCCAAATATATTGAATTTAAAAATTATTGTAAAGATGTATTTGAATGTCCTATTATTTTATCTTTTTTCATTATGATACAGCAAGCACATTTTTTTTCTACACATAAAACTGCTTTATCATGATTGCATATAGGACAAATACATTCGTGAGTAAAATCTAAATTAGATTTATTTTTTTTTGTATAAAGATAATACCAGAATAGAATTAACGAAACTCCTATGGTAGAAAAAATAAAAAAAACAATTATCCCTGACCTAAAAATAAAGAAAATAAATGCTAGCGCGGTCAAGACGATTCCAGTTATTATGGGCCATACCGGCACCATTTTTTTTTTACTGCTTTTGTTAAAATCCATCTATTATTTAAATTGATAGTTTTATTGGTTCATTAATTTGTATGGGTAATTATTATATGTATTTCATTATGTTGTATTCTTTTTATACTCTCTTGAATTAATTCACTTTATCTTTATAACTATTCTGTTTGTATCTTTTGCCTAAAATCTATCATTTAGTCGATTAGTGCTTTTGTAATTACCCTACCTACATGACATTTCAATATGTTTATGAAATTTAAGCATTCATTCCATTTGCCGAAATTGTAAAAAGTTTAAATAAACAAACTTTTTCATGTTATAATTTTTAATTTGAAATTTTGAAACCTATAATTTAATGCCTATTTAAACGAATAGTTCGCATTAAATCTGATTTTATTTTAAAAATAAAAAATCACACACATTTACGAAAATCTCAACGCTAAGAATAAATCACAAATCATAGTATCAATTAATGGTAATTTTGATTATAAAAATTCTCTCCAAATCTAGGTTATTTTCTGAAATCTTGACCAATAACATGAAATCATTGGGGGTAGATATCGAAACCATATCATTAGATAATTCTTTAAAGGACCAACTAAAAAACGTGGAGATTCTTGTTAACGACTCTTTTCAAATTGACAAATCTCTTATAGATTCCTCTCCAAATCTCAGAGTTATTCATCAATCCGGTATAGGAATAGATAATATCGATGTTAATTACTGTACATCCAAATCGATTTATGTAGCAAATGTACCTCTAGCCAATGCTATCTCTGTTGCTGAACATACTCTGTTTTTAATATTGTTACTTGCAAAAAATGTACGAGATAATGATAGTGGATCGTCTTTCATGAAAAAAAGGATTCCTAATTTAATAGGATCTGAATTACATGGTAAGAAATTAACAATAATAGGTCTTGGTGCTACAGGAATTGAGGTGGCAAAAAGGGCAAGGGCATTTGGAATGAAGATTTTTGGAATTACAAAACCACCATTTTCTAGAAAAGGCCTTGATAAAATATATTATGTTGATAATATTGACGAACCGGATAAATTAATACAATATCTGGTAGAATCTGATTATGTATCCATACACACCCCTCTTAATAACGAAACCAGAGATATGTTTGGCGAAAAAGAATTAGGCCTTATGAAAAAAACAGCATTCTTGATTAACGTTGCACGGGCACCTATTGTAAATAAAAATGCTTTATTTGATGCATTAGATCAAAAAAAAATATTAGGTGCTGCGTTTGATGTTTTCTGGGAAGAACCCCCCAATAAAGATGACAAATTATTACAATTTGAAAATTTTATACTTACTTCACATATTGCAGGATGGACATCAGAAGCAATTGAGTCAACCATCAGAATAATTTCCAACAATCTATTAAGGACGGTCAACGGACAAAATCCATTAACTATTATTAATTCTGAATTATCGTGAAGATATTTTAGAAACCTCTATTCTTTAAAATAATAATCGTCTATATTCGGAAATACTTTCTTATATACTCAACAATTTAACAAGTAACGATTAAAACGACTCAGTAATTTTTAAAGAAAATAACTATTTTACTTTTTTATCATAACCTTAAATACTAAATGTTCTTGCTGATGGCATAGCGATGTATAGAATATATAAAAAAACAGAATTCATTTTTTTTAAAATTATGACTTATATAATTCCTCTTTTTTTTGTAATATCTGTATTATTCACAGGAATTGTATATGGCCAAGATATGCAAAATAAGATTGATACAACCGTCAATGGTGAAGCACAAGCCGTTTTCACTGAAAAAACACAATGTTGATCCTGATGAAGAATTTTTTTATTACAATACCCAACGAGGCACATCATTCCGATGAAGATGCTTAGGTAAAATTAGTTACCCAGCCATTCTTGCCAGAAAATCTTGTAATAAACAAAGGAACCAGTGTAACTTGGTTTAATGCAGACCATAATCATGAACATCATATCGAGGTTAACAGTGCTAAAAATATTGATAATGTTATTTTTGAAAGTGAAACATTTGACTCTGAAGATGCATCTACTGCGTTCACATTTTCTGACGAAGGATTGTATTCATATCAAGACCCAACTAAATGGGAAGGTGATTACGTTATGAGAGGAACAATTGAGGTTATTTCTTTAAATACCAAAAAACAGGAACAGACTTCCAATAATAATGAGCAATCTAATTCGTTGGGTACCTTTATAGTTCCATTAGATGAGAAAGAAAAATTTTTATCTGAATTTCAAAAGAACGACTTACAAATTAAAAATGAATATATCTTTGAAGACCTAGGAGGTAATGACAAACACATATTATTGACATGGCAAAGCAACAGTGATTATGAATCAATAGTGTCAAGTCTTAAATCAATAACTGCAGAACTTCCATATTCTTAATTTTTTTATTTATGATGTTTTTTCAGAAAAATAAAACAAGAATAAGAAATTGTTTGTAACTGGAGATGAATTTTTAATGAACATACAGTTATGCTATGGATTTACTCCACATGCTTTGTGTTTTTTAAAATAACTTTTGATTTACTTTGGCTTAAAGTGATGAACTAACACTTTTATTCAAAATTATTTGTTGAAAAAAAATCAATAAATTTGATCATAAAATTAACAATCTTAATATAACTTGATTTTATCTCAAAAGATAAAAATTGTCTAGTAAAAAAAAATTGTCGTCTAGTTTTTCAAATCCTGCTTTGTACGTTCCAAAAGCAATGTTTTTTACAAAAGGTAAAGGAGTTCATAAAGATTATCTGACTAGTTTTGAGCTTGCCCTTAGAGATGCAAAAATTTCAGATTTAAATCTGGTAACAGTATCTAGCATCAAGCCTCCTCAATGCAAGATTATAAGCATCAACGAGGGAAGAAAGTATTTACTTCCAGGTCAAATAGCATTTGCGGTAATGGCACGTTCGTCTACTAACGAAGCTAATCGTCTTATTGCTTCATCAGTTGGTTTGGCATATCCTGCTGAAGATGGACAATACGGATATCTATCAGAACATCATTCTACAGGTGAAACTGGTCAGAAAGCAGGTGATTATGCAGAGGACATGGCAATGGAAATGTTGGCCACTACAATGGGACTTCCAAACGACCCATCATTAAAATGGGATGAAAAAGAAGAACAGTGGAAATTATCTGGAAAAATCTACAAAACACAAAACTTTACACAATCTGCAGAGGGTCACAAGGATGGATTATGGACGACTGTGATTAGTGCAGCAGTATTTATTCTCTAATTTTGTATTTATAATCATAGATTTTTAAAATAATTCTGTTCTAAATTTTTATTGTAAATTTTTTTAGAAATACATAATAATTTCAGTTGCCGTGTAAATTATATGCTAATTTAATATTTTTTATTATATACTAAAATATTAAGAGAACTAATTTATTCAAATTATTGTTGTAAATCACTCGATCAATTTAGATAATCTTCTCACAACCAATTTTTAGAATAAATTTATCTATGGTTTGGTATATTATTATAAGCTGAAAAATAATATTCAAATGAATAATCTAGGTCATGAATTATTTATTAGTCACAACTACTAATTATCAATCTTTCCATTCTATTTTTAAAATATATATCTATTTTCAGTTTATTGTGAGTATACATGCCTTAGCCATTAAATTATCGAACTCAAAATATACCAAACCACCATTTACCATTTAACTAAACATTCTTAACAAGTGTTTTGATTAGCATCAGTAAATTAATTACTATATTTCAAGTTACGCGTTTAAATATACTGACTTCGCTGATTAACCTGTTGACTTTGTTAACTTTTTAAGAATTATATATCGCATGTGTCATATTGAAATTGTTAAATGACACGAATTCGCTCTCAACATGAATTTAATGAAGTATCTATTCACGATCCTGAAAGTATTTGTCCAAAATGTGGAAATACGATACCAAAAACATGTAAAATTTGTGGAA
>QCWD01000031.1 GCA_013114725.1 Nitrososphaeraceae archaeon
CCGCCGTACACCATTTTTTTCCCAAAATTTCGTCTTTTCATATCGATTCATTCAGATAATCCAAGTGTTGGCAAATTCGGAATATTTGTTAAAAATGGGAAGCGAAAATCAGCAAAAATCCGGTAAATTTTGTCGGGGAGCTAGCGATTTTCTATAATTTTTCTTATAATTTCTTTCTGTTCATCTGTATATTTTTTACCCTTCGCATAGCCTATTTTATCTCTGTTGCTGACAATGATCCAAACTAAAGCCCATTTGCCTATATTGAATTCATTGCATAAATATTCTAAAGAATTTTTTTTATCTTTCATTTAACTAATAATATCAATCATTCTAAAATAACCTATCTCATTTTCATTTAATACCTCATTAAAACAAATTTCTATTTCATCATAACAATCAAAAGACTTTAATTTTTGGTGCGGTCTTATACCAGATTTGAATAAAACTAAATATTTTATATGGTTTATTATTGAATTTGCGATCTCATCCAATTGATGGTACAAATAAATTATATCGTTGGAATGATGGCGCGTATTGGTAACAATCCTCATGAATTCACTCGATCGCTGAGGATTAAAAAAACTGCTTGCATCATCAAAAATAATAGTACTATCACGAATATAGGTATATATTGCATTGAATACCTCCGCATTAGAAAGATCATGAATGTTGATCCTGTATTTGTGCGAACGATAAGATCCAAAGGTTGAAAGCCCTTTACCATCTCCAGGGAATAAATTGACCAAATGATCAATATCTAAATCCTTGAAATACATTGTTTTCCGATCATCAGTGTAGGTAATAAGAAAGCATGGACGATCCATTTTTTCTGCCCATTCCAGGGCAAAAGTAGTTTTTCCGGATCCCTTTGATCCTACAACTACGATGTTGACTGCATCTCTTATACTCATTTTTTTATATTCAGATTAAGTTTTGAAACATTTACTTTTTTAGGATTATCTTTTATTTCTGTTTCATTATTTTTTTTATTCAGTTTTTCGTTGGGTATTACTTTTTTATTGTCTGAATCATTTATTAGCTCATCTGATTTCAGTATCAATATTTTCATTCCATAAATCATTATAATGCTCCATAGCAAATTCATTTCTGGACTTAATATATTTTTTCCGGCATGTTTTGCGTAAACCTTTTCAGTCGCTTTTATAATGCTTTCCTTTTCTTCTTCATCCAATTCAAAGAATTCACTATCTTTTTTCATAATTAAACCCATTGCACGTGAAAATATAGCATCTGCAATTTCAACAATCAATGTACTTTCATCTGCATAGTCTTTATATTTTGTCCTTGCTAATTTGTCTTTTTTATGCTCGATCGGTATAATTTGAGCGTCTTTGTCTTCTTTATTTTCGATTTCCTCAAGTTTTTTTTCATCTATGCGCCTGAATTCAATATCGAACAGTTTCCCGCTGACTTTGTGGACTCTATTATTTGACGTGTTTATGTTCTGAGTTACAATAGTATTGATATCTACAATCATAATTGTATGAAAAATTATAGCTTCAATCCCGTTTCTGAGTACAGAAACAGGATTGAGGATAAAAGGATAGGAACCAAAAAAGCAATTTATAAAATATTGTGTAAAATATTGTGTAAAATATTGTGTAAAGTAGTATATTTGTTTATCCCAAGGATGGAAGTATATTGAGGGATCAATATACCAGGGCTGAGGGCTGACCGAAAAAGGAACATTGGGGGGAGTAACGGACATGGACGGCTCCCACTCTTTTTTTTAAAAAAAATATGGATAATTTAACGACAAACATGGTTAACATCCTATTGAATTTAGATCATGAGGATGCCAAAAAAGATACTCATTCAATTTATTATGATATTTTCAAAAAATATTATAAATATGCAATTGAAGGTAAATATAATTCTGTATCTGATTATTTACATGAAAATATAGATAATTCGGATAATAATATAAATATGCTTGTTTCTGATTTGTGTATATTTATGAAAGATAAAGATATTGATAATATAGATTATTCAGACGTATATATTATAAGTTATATATCTTTAAGATATCAGGCTATGAATGCGGGATTTATGTATATTAGTCAATATTTAATATTTGATATATATAATAATTTTACTGGATTTATAAAAAGGGGAGAAGGTGAAATAATTGGATTAGATAAAATAAATGCTGTATTTGGTTTTTTGGATTTTTTATACAAATTAAATCTTAATAAATTATTTGAGAATGAAGAAGAAAGAGATCAATATATTAAAAGAAAAAATAAATTAAAAAAATTGAATGTAAAAAAATATAGAAAAGAAAATAAATCAAAAAAAAGTATAGATTTTGGTATTACAATTGATGATTTTGATCTTTCTGATATGTCTGATAATAATGAATAAAAATAGCCGGTTACTTTCGCAACCGGCTATTTTTAAAAAGAAATAGTTTGTATATCTTTTATTATGATTTTTATTTCGTAATACAATAAATCAGCTAATTTTACAATAATTTGCATGGTATATGGCTTACTACCGCTTTTCAATCTTTGATAATAGCTTCTTTTGATCTGTAGCAATTCAAGCATTTCAGATGTTGATTTACCGTTTTGCCTGCACAAATCAATATATTCAGACATGAGGCGCTCCCCTATTTCCTGTATCTGTTCATCTACGCTCATAGTGAAAGGCTGCAATTACTTAGTATAGATTTTGCCTCCAGTTCGCTGTTGGATGCTACTGCTCCGTAATAAACATATCCGAAAACTGAGCTATATTGACATGTAAATACAGAATATTCACCAGCTCCGATCATTTTTCCAAACTTTGCATGTTCATATAATGGCAGATAACAACATTTTTTTATAGTAGTACCGGATCCTCCTTCATTGAAATCTAACCCTGTAACCGCTCCTTTTTTATTTTCCTTTAATTCTATCACACGCTTCATTTCATTGAATGAAATCGTAAAATTATAGATAGAAGTAATCGGCTCTATTTCAATTAATCGATCCTCAAATCTATTTGTATAGAATTCGATCAGATCGTTAATATTTTCTATATTTTTTACGTCATCTGGATGTAAAAGCTCGTTCAGATTAACATAAAAACAATGCTCCATATAATGAAAAATAGTAAAATCATCCTTAGAATTGAAGATAAATTCCATAAAATCCTCCTTAATTATGGATTTATCTTCGTATTCATAATATTTTATTATGCAACTGTATTTCATTATTATAAAATTATAGTGGTAAATCAGGTAATAAATTAACTATATCCTGGTAATCAGGATGTTTTTTTCTGCTGTAATATTCAATAATGAATAAACAGTTTATAAGATCCTGTAAGGTTCGATCGAGTACCGGAGACGTTTTTATATATCCATCATCGATATCAATCCAATCAACATAAATTCTAAATTTTTCAAGTGTTTCTCTCTCCAGCTCATCCAAGCAATGTTGAACTATTTCAATTGGATGTGTTTCATTATATTCATTTCCGTAATTATCCAGGGATCCGAACGGTATATTATTATACCGTTCTTCATGCCATTTGTTAATTATCCTGATTTTTTCCTGTACGTCTTTCATTATACATGAAAATTAAGATCGTTCAACTCTTCGCCATATATTGCAGAATGATCTGGATAAGATAATACAAGTTGATAATTATTATTTTCTTCAATTTCAAGTTTTACTGATAATGAATAATCATGAATGCAGTAAAAAAAACTGTCTCCCTGCCATACGAGATTACATGGATATCGTAAATCATTAAGGCGCTTTTCTATTCTATCATAGAATAGTTTGATTTCCTTTTTTGCTGTTCTCATATTTGAGAAATTATATACTTTTTTCATAACGATAAATTAAAAATTGATTAAATAATAAATGTCCTTCGTTGTATGATACAAAGTTGTATCATTTTAGAATACAATGCAAATTTATTTTTAATTTTTCGATAAAATACGTATATATACGTACAAAAAAAGCCCTTAAATGGGCTTTTTGAATAGTAATTAGCGGGATCTTCTACGTCATGGAACTACCCATGAATAATCCTTGCAGCGAATAATATTAGCGCGCGTTTCTACAATAGTAGGATATATTATATATCCTGAAACCTGTACAACTTTCAGATCATGCGCTCCCTCCATATATTCCGTAGGGGGGTACATCGAATTACCTGCAAGCCTTGCCACATGCTGACCATCTATGCTAAGATCGTAAGGATTTTTGCTTGTATTAGTGATCGTAAGTCTCCCTACTTTTCGCTTTTCACAATCTTCAATATTATCAGGATTCTGAGGATCTGGATCGTCTGATTTATTGCATGAAAGCGAGAAAAAAGCGAAAAGGAAAATGATAAAATACAGTGTTCTGATTTCTCTCATAGATTCGATTTAAGGTTTGAAAAAACTAAAGTAAGGTTATTTATCAACTTTAGGCAAAATACGCTAAAATAAGCCTTAAAACGACAAATAAAGCATAATTCATAGTCAATTTGTAAATTCTGAAATTCAGATATTAGCCTGAAAATTTCAGGAAAATTTCAGGAATTCAGGGATAAAGATAGAAGAATATAAGTGAAATTATAAATGTATTGATACTCAATAAGTTATGTTCTTTTTGAGTTTGCAGTTTAAATACTCTGAGTTTGCGGTTTAAATACTTTGCGTTCATTTTTTAGGCTAAAAAAATAAAATTTAAGTATATTCAGGCTGAAAATTTATTTTATTTTTTTTACTGTTTTTCTAAAATATGTTTTTATATTTGTGTTAATATAAATAAACTAATATTTCACAAATGGCTACTTATTCAGGAATACAGGAATATGAAAGGAATGATAAAAATCCTTTTATAGATGATCTATCTAAAAAAATAGAGATCAAGAAAAGGAAAGAGTTTTTGAATCAGCATACTGAAGGTAAAAATAAAAAGGCTGTCCAGTTTGTGATCGATCAGGATGGGGAACAGGTAGCAATTTCTACATTCGTTCAGTACAAGGAAGTGGATCCGGAAACATTCACAAAGATCTATAATGCTGAACTCCAGGCATTCTGGAATTTATCGAAATCAGCAATAAAATTATTTACGTTTATTACTCATGTACTTGAACCCAGGAAAGATACCTTCATTTTCAGGATCCATGAAGCCATGGAATTCATGGGGTACACATCTAAAGCGCCAATATATCAGGGGTTGTCGGGATTATTAGGCGCTAATTTCATCGCCAGAACTCTATACGAGAATGAATATTATATAAATCCCCTGATATTTTTCAATGGGGATCGTGCTGCATTTGTAAAAGTGTATAGAAATAAAAATAATAATACAAAATTTACAAATCCTTATCTAAATGCTTATGATAATACACATTCTGAACAAAGAAACACAAAAACTAACGAAGATCATCATGAACATTGAAACTATGAAAATATATTATTTCGCTGTTTTTATTGACAATCAAAAACAGGTATATAATTCTCTATTTCCTGAAAATTTTCAGGATTGGCACCAGGATATATATTTTGATTTTAAAAAAAACATGGATAATATTCCGGTCAAATTGAAAAAATCTAATATCAAGATGACCGGATATGTAGCGGCTACATCATACATCGAGGCTATCAATATCTTGGAGAAACAGGATATCAATACAATAGAAATTGAAACATTGGAGTAAATCTAAAATCCCCTACAAAAATAGGGGATTTTTGTTATTTTGTGCTTGATTTTCAACCTTAATTCTTAACAAAATGACAAAAATATTACAATCAGGAATAACTTTATCAGCTATTTGTTTATATTTTGAGGAAAAAAACAAAGTAGAAAACAAAAAAGCTGCCACATTTTTTCAGAATGTACGCGAATTATTTCCAAAATCCAATAAAAATCTATCTCAAACAAAGATAGATAATAAGATATTAGAAAAATTTCCCGACACTGAAATATATGAATCATTCAGAATTTTATTAAAAAAAAGGATAGATTCTAATCCTTTTTTAGAAATAAATCAAAAATTAGAAAATTTATGGAAAAAATTTGAACCTGTGCCAGGCGTTTTTTTAGGCATGGTTGATTCTCCAGCATCTCCGCCAGCTCCAGCATCTCCGCCAGCTCCAGCATCTCCGCCAGCTCCAGCATCTCCAGCATCTCCGCCAGCTCCAGCATCTCCGCCAGCTCCAGCATCTCCAGCATCTCCACCAGTTCCAGCATCTGAAACGAAAGAAAGTAATAAAAAATAACTTTTTGGGTTCCTATCCTTTTAATCCTCAATCCTGTTTTTGTCTTCAAAAATGGGATTGAAGTTATAATTTTTTATACCGTTGTATATTGATTAACCACTTCATTAAAATAATTTTCATTGGTTTTTATATCTTTTTTCTCCAATGATAATTTTATCACTATTAATATAAATATTTTCATTTCAAATCTATCTTTTTTTTGCTTCTTTAATTCTGCTGTAAAATTATTATATTCATTTGTTTGTATCAATTCAGTATAAGAATTTTTAATATTTGATATTAAACTTTCAATATTATCTAATGTTATAAATTTTGGGTTTTCTTCTGATTTAAAAGCGGATAACCTTTCAAATACCATTGAGGAAACAAAATTTTCCATGTTGGCATTGCCTAAATAACCTTGGTTTATTGCCAGAAAAGGAAATAATGCAAATATTTTTATTAAATTTTTGTAACAATATATAGGAATATAATAATAATTATCTGTAAAATAAAAACTTTTCATGTCTATTTCAAGCGGATCGGCAATATGCGAATCAAAAAAAGCAACTGGTTGATCCTTGTAATTAGTTATAATTAAATAACTTCCTTTAGTTGAATACCATATTTTTATAACTTCATCTTTTCTAAAAATAAAAGGGAATGAAGAAAAATAAAATTTGTAGGTTCTGAATTTTTCGTAATAACTATAAAAATCAAAGGCTAAAAATGCAATTATAGAAGCTGAAACAGTCGCCAGCAAGGTAGTAAGGAATGTATAATTACTCTTTTTTTTCCTGAAATTCTGCGGTACTTCTGCCATCTCATTTCATGTTTTGGTAGAATGTTTCATAAGAATCAGCACCAAACCAGAACCAGGGGTTATAGTTTGCGCGACTAAAAGCATCCTGTAATCCAGGGTTTGAATATCCAGCCTCTTTAATTCCCTGATTATTTTTTGCCCAGGCATTGAAAAGGATTTCAAAAGCGTTATACTGATCTTTTCTGAGTTGTGAAGCAACCTTTTTTATTCCTGAAATATTGACAAATTTCCATTCGCCAGGATAATCTAAAGCTGATGCTAAACCTTCGATCAACATGTTCGCATTCGGTATTTCAACTAATCTATTATTTGCGTTTTGGGGATCAACTGGAGAGTTTGCAGGTGCATTATTAGAACTTATTGAAACTGTTTTAGTTTCTTCCTGTATGCCTTGATCTATTTTTTCCCTGTATTTTTTGAATTCTTCATCTGCTTTCTTCTTGAGAAACCAGTACAGGAACAGCGCACCAGCAACCAATAACAGAAAAGCCCAGTTTTGAGTTACAAAGTTTATCCCTGAATCCAATATTTTCCCCTGTTTATTTTTCTTTGCTGCTGCCATTTTATATTTTTCTTAAAATAAAATACCATGTAAGAAATACGACAATCAGGACGATTAACCAATTGTCAATCAACCATGCTGCACCTAAAAAAGCATTTTTCATTATTTCTCTCTGCTTAATTCCATCAATCTTTTTTTGTCTTTGAGACTATTAATTTTTATGTCAAATTTTAATGTAACTCTTTCAAGTTCATTTGTTTTTGATTGAGTTAGTTCTAAAATCTCCTTTTCGATCTTTGCTATTTGCGCCGTCGTTGCTTTTTTTGCCATTTTCTGAAATATTTAATATAAATAAATAATAAAACTATTATGCAAATAAATAATAATACGTAATATTTATAACTTTCCCAGATATTGAAAAATGGTATGTCGCTTTTTTTTTCAAATACTGGTATAATTCCTTAGATCTGTTCTCCCAGCCTTGCCCATATTGTCCGTAACCTCCCCAGGATCTGAATGTTGCCGTTTGATTCGCATATATGCGATCCAGTAATTCGCCTGTTCTGCCTTTATATCCGATCTCGTTTAATACTGCTGTTGTTTTATTTCCGTTTACTCCATCCACATCAATAGTATAGCCGAGATCCTTCGCTGCCTGTTGTGCTGCCTTCACATTTCCGAACCACCACAATAATTCTGTAAGATACTCCTGAATTACAGAACTGTTTACTTTACCGTTATTTGTTGCTGTTTTCCAGTGCCATCTTACAATATCAATCCATTGTCGATCGGTCATTGCTGCCAGTGTTTGCATATTTCCAGGAATTCCGAACAGTTGAGGCGCTAGATTTCCCCAGGTCATTGCTGTTACTCCCCTATTCGCCGCGCCGCCAGGCTCGTTAGGATCCGGATTCCATCCGCCCTCATTTCGAGAAAGAAAATTAATATACCAATCACTTACCATAATTATTCATAATTAAGGGGTTGGATCTGGTCGTTCTCCGTACTGCGATCCGGCTTCATTTGCTTTCTGCTGCGCTTCTTTCAGTCTCTTCGTTTCGATCCAGTGCATTACTGAAAATGCGAGGCTAAGAATTGCAACAATTAGCATTATCCATTCAAATTTTTTCATTATCCAGGTGCTAAAGGTTGATTAAAATTCAAATTTTCTTGCAATTGTGGTTGTTGCTGCTCATGATCTTCTGTTAGAAGGTTGAAGCGCGGATCGTCCGTAACCGGATCAACATTCGGATTTGCTTTCAATTCTGCCATTTCCTTATTTGTTATCAATTTTGTAAATATTGTAAAATAAATAATTATACTGATAACAATAAAAAACGAAGAATAAAGAATAATATTGATCGTTTTCATGGGGGGGTTGGTTCAGGTGTTTCAGTATTATCTTTTTTCTTGAAAAGATCCGGTAGCCAGTCCCACGATCCAAAAGCGTTAATTATTGCAGCAACTCCGAAAAGATCAGAATTCTGAGCTGGTGCGCCAGTAGGGGGGGGGGTTGGTGTTGGATTCCTGAACATCTTGGAAACGAAAACAATCAATATTAAGGCTATGAAACCCGCAAAAATCCATATTCCGATCCCCATGCCTCCATTACTTTTTTTCTTTTTTGCCATTTTTTCAGGTACTTATAGTTGGTTCCCAAATCCCTACATTTCGTATCATTTCCTGCGTGCTTTTGCTTGTTGCTGTCAATATATTAATTACGTAATATAGACCTACCAATAATATAAGTATTATAAATAAATGTTGTCCCTGCATGTTATAAAAATTTTTGGTAATTGGGATCCTTTGCCAGTTCTGAGGGTTGAGATTCTGCAAAATATGTCCAATATTTCACCCATCGATCTACAAAAGCATTCTTAAGCTCGTTTCTATGTGCCTTATCCGGCATGCCAGGTGTTGTTGAAATTTCAGGCAGGCTATCATAAGGCTTTGTAATCCAATCCTTTTTAGTCTGTGGTGACCATGTGTAATTCCAGATCCCTAATTCATTTGCATAATTTGTTCCTTCAACTGTTGATCGCATTTCCTTATCAGCAACATCAAGCCAATCAACTATTTTTTGATAGTTTGCGCTTCCAGGGTTAGGTAACATGAGATCTGAAAAATTACCATCACTGTAATACTGAAAATTCTCTTCTGCCTGTTTTCTAACCAGCTTCAACCATTCTTCAACTGCCTTTTTTACTTTCGATCTCTGCCAAAAATATACTACAATGCCTAAAACTGTAGCGCCAATTATGACATAAAAAATAATTGAAACCCAGTTTGTCCCTTTATTTTGTTTTGCATTTTTCATTTTTTTTTGGCATAGATAAAAATTAAAAAAGCGATCATGCTGAAAATCAGAGCAGTGTATAGTATTAGATCTGTTGTTATTTCAGGCTTCAATACTACACTGAACAGATCACCGAATCGTGTTTTTTGCCCTGATGTTTCAATTTCAACATTTGTTCCATTCGTATCAGGCATAAGATTTGAACATGTCCTTATTATTATTCCAATACTCAATAATATTGGCTAATGTAGGTACTTCGTTCGCTGTTCCGGTAGGAGTACTTGCATATTCGTATATCTTGATCGCACTCGTACCGTTCACGGTTGTAATGCCTAATGCTGATTTTACGCGCTCCTGAACAGTAGAATTAAAACGTAAATTTTCTTTTGCAGTTTTTTTCTCACTGTCTGAACTCGAATCACTTAGAATAATATCCAATTCGGCTGTGCCAGCATCGTTAGAATATATCGGATCTTTCAGATCTTCGCTCACGTTCACCAGGTGCGGATCAGTGGAAGGATCTAATTTGAAATTTCGCACGTTGGGCAAATTCAGAAACTGTATTAATTCGATCATGCCTTTTGCGTTCCCGTTATCGTTGTCCTGCATGCTTAATACATCATCGCCAGTGGTCTTTTTCGTGTCCCAGAAATATTTTTTCCCAAGCCAATATAGTAGTCCTGCCACTGCCAGGATACCCATAACCCAATATAAGATCTTCATAGTAGATCCTTTTTTTGTCTTTACTTTTGCCATTTTTAAACTTTCATGGAGTCAATAAATTCCGGTTCTTCTTCTTCACGTACTGAGTACAATTGAATCTCATCCTCATCAAAAACCATGAGGATATTCATACCTGAACCATGACAGTGGGCATGCATCTTTTTGATGAAAGGTTTTGCCATTTTCATGATCCATTTTATTTTACCTTGCTCAACTTTATCCTGCTTGAGAACTACATTTTCCATCACTCATTTTTATTTATGGACATGTAAATTGTGAAAAATATACCTGCAACCATTACAACCGCAATCAATCCGATCCAGTCCGCCGATCCTTTGATAGCATTCATTTTAGTTGAAGCTGCCATGTTGTAGCTCGTTTGCTGAATAGCCAGGGATCGATTTCGTTCTATCTCTTTTTTCGCGCCCCATTCCACAAAAGACGTAATCACGTCCGCCGTTGCCTTGACTGAATCGCCGATAGCTTCAAAAAGGGCATCAAAAAAAGCCATTAATTACCGTTTTTTAATAATTTATCACGAATCTGTATAATTTCCTGAATGTTTTTTGCCTTCATGTTGAGGCTTACTTTACTCAAGAAATTTTTTTGCAACCATGCATTTGCTGCGACTGGATCAGATTTTCGCATGTCGGTGTACTTATTCCAGATGATATCACTGAGAATTTTAGGATTTTTCGATTTCACAATCCAATTATTGGCTGCCATAGCGCCCGCAAAACTGATCGGATTATTAGCTGCGATCATCTGAATATATTTCTGTAATTCTTCCATGATCTTATTAACAATTATAGAAAATCATGCTCATGGTGTCTGATCCAACGGCTGGCTCATTTCTCTGAATTCCTATTGCAGTAGGTGCGCCTATCTGAAATTTTTCAGATGGAATGATAACTTTATCAGTTTGAAAATAATTTGGCAGGCTGAATTCTGACATGCTGTAAGGCGTAATTTTCAAGGTGCTTGTTCCATCCAGATAAGCAAGTACAAAACTCCAGGACTGCACGTTTGGCGCCGTGATCATAATTGAAGGGCATGAGCCATCACAACATAACGCATTGAATCCGGCATTAATTGTACTCTGTTCAGTATTCTGCTCAATTACGGCTGTCGCTGCTGGATTTGCTGCTGCTGCAATCTCTGCTGAGATGCGAGGAAAAGTAAAAAAAGGATTTCCCGTAAAAATAAACACAACATCCCCATCTCCGAAAGTCCTGAGATCGGTAAATGTAAGGCGCGAAGCCTTAGGCGCTTTATAGCCCTTACCGCCAGGCAGAATATTATTATTTGCCGGATCATAAGTACCAGGAAGCCCGCAACCGGATGGCACAATATTTGATCCAGGCGCGTAAGGTGCCGCCTGCTGCGCCGTTGGGAATGCCATTTGCTGCATATGGTTGTTCCCTACTGTTTCAGTAGTAACTAATCTACCATTTTGATCGATATACGATTTTATTACAATACCGTTATTATCTGCCATTTTATAAAAAAATTAGTTAAGTCGCCAATTTAACGATTTTCTCTAGCTACCCGACAAAACTTTCATTGACACGCGTGCTAATTCTCCCTTTTTTTCATCTTTGCTGATTATTACAGTTCTGAGAAAATTTAAGCCAAAAGTAAAAACGTTGTATTCAGGTACCTTTTTGTTTTTAACTGTTTTTTTTATACGCCCAAATAAAAGCAATGGTCGTCAAAATCAACAGCTTTTCAATGGATTCCAATGACTTCATTTTCGTGTTTTCTATATTAAACCCACTGGTTTTCAATGCCTT
>QCWD01000032.1 GCA_013114725.1 Nitrososphaeraceae archaeon
CCAGTGGGATTCGAACCCACGTACTATATATGTCTGAAATTGACTGATATGTGTTTGATTTTCACATATTCTGATAAAGCAGCATCAACGCATTGATTATAGAGGAAGCAACAGGACTTCCTCCCTTTCTCCCGGTATTTGTAATATACGGAATATCTGTTCTGGTCAACTCGACTTTTGATTCTGGCGCCGATACAAAACCAACAGGTACTCCAATGACCAGTTTTGGTCTTGCGATACCTTCTCGTACCATTTTGACAACTTCCAACAAGGCAGTTGGCGCATTTCCAATACAAACAATTCCACCATTTATTTCCTCCAGAGACTTTCTCATTGCCAGTTCAGCACGCGTCATGTTTGTTTCCTTTGCTCTAATCGCAAGGTCTCCATCGGAAATATGACATACAGCATTTAAACCAATTTTTTTCAAAGATGTTTTACTTATGGCAGATAGTACCATATCTACATCGGTAACAATATTGCATTTATTTGCAAATGCCTCAAATACAGATCGTATTGCATCCTTTTGAAACTGTATCTTGTTTTTAAAAGCAAAATCAAAATCTGCCGTGGCATGAATTACTCTTCTGACAATAGACCATTCAAGTTCGTTATACCCAGCAACATAATGATGCTCATCATCATTAAAATTTGAACTTTGATAATACATCTGTTTGATCTCATCCTCAATTATCTGAAAGCTGAGTTTTTCAATGTCAAAACCTCTTTTTGACATGTCTCTTTTTTCATGACTTTCATTTTTATCATACTCTTTTTCTTTATTGGTATATGTTATATCAGAACCGGTAGAATTATTTTCGTTATCGTTATTTTTTTCCTCTCCGCTTTTATATCTATAGTTTTTAGAATACAATTCTATTTTCAGCCTCCATTGCCCTTTGTAAAATCATGTCAACTAACTTTTCATTAACTCCAAGATGTTCAGCAATATGCATGTCAAAGTTGCAACTTTTTGTAATTCGCTCAAGCTCTTCAGGAATATCTTTTTGCAGATGAATTCCATTATGCAGAAAATATGGAAGCAGAACCACATTTTTTGGATTTTTTTTCAAAATGTTAGAAATTCCCTGTTCTATGTCTGGTGTATCCAATTCCAGAAAACAAAATTCTACATTCCTATAGAAAGGTTTTAGTTTATCTACAGAATACAGAAATGCATGTCTGGCATTTTTATCGCTGCTTCCATGGCCTATCATCAGTAAATCAATTTCAGAATCCGGAATTTTCAAGTTTTTCTTTTTTTTCAAATTATCAATTTTTTCTTTTAAAATATTAATCATTAAATTATGGTAACATAAAGGTTTTGTAATAACCAGTCTCAGATTTTTCTCTCTGCAAAAAATTGCGCTTTGTTTTACTGTATCTTTTAATTTCATCCCAGGATACAGAAAGTACGGCATGACAGTTATCAGGTCTGAACCACTATCCACACATTTTGCAATTCCTTCATCTATAAACGGTGGAACAACTTCTAAAAAGCAAAAGTTACAGTATTGATATCCTCCTTTACTTCCTGTAATCTTGCATAACTCTTTTAGTTCTGTTTTTACCTCCTCGGCCCTACTACCCCTGTCTATTATCAAAAGTGCCTTTTTCATCTTGATGATTCACTCAAACTCCGTTCTACAGATTGCAATTGTAAGATTTGGTGGAAATATTTGTTTGGTAACGATCAAACTTCCATTAACAGAACCTAAAATACATGAAGCCTCAGAAACACTAGGAGTTCCCTCATATTTTTTGACAACGTCAGATGGATTTGGAACTTGAACACCGGAAAGTTCTGCTCTACCAAACAATTTCAATTCTAGACCATATTTTTGGCAGAATTCACTCAGGCCCCTGACAGGTGTACCCCGGTCCAAGGATGTTATTTTGTTAATACTTTTTAGACTCAGTTTGTATTTGTCAAAAACTTCTGTGATTCCATTTTCAATAACATCCATACTAGTATCCCAGTGAAGTCCAACGCCCACTACAAGACTTTTGGGTCTGTAGATAACTGATTTTTTTAAAATTTCTTCATCATATATTATCTGATCACTTATAATCAGACATCCCTTAAACTCACTTTTTTTCAAATCATCAATATCATGCACAACAAAAACATTTTTTGGTAACATTTTTTTTTCTTTTTGCCACCAGTTTGTCTGTCCGGTACTTTGAAATACTGCTATCTTTTCCTCGTTAACCATATGTGCGCTAATCGCAGTAACATTTGAAAAATCATCGATTATCCATCCAAGGTCTTTACCCAAAAGGTCTACAGAAATGGTGTTATTTACATCTGCTGCGGTTGTTATAACAGGGATTGAATTCAAAATTTCTGCAACAGTCTTTGTCAATTCGTTTGCTCCACCCAGGTGTCCTGATAGAGCACTTATTACAAATTGATGCTGATCGTCAATTACCAAAACGGCAGGATCGTTTTTTTTATCAGATAATACCGGTGCTATCAGCCTTATGACAGCACCAAGTGAAAAAATACAGACAAGTGCATCAAAAGTTTTGAACAGCTCAGGTATGAACTTTGAGGTTTGTTCTGAAAACCAGTTTATATCAGAAATCATGGATTTTCCATTATTTTTTTTTTCCTCATAGTATAGTTTGTGTTTATCAGGTACAAAGACTTTAGCATCATGTAATTGTGATTTTATTTTTTCTGCTATATCTATCCCATGTTTTGTGATGGCAACTATTGCGATTTTATTAATCAAGACTATATCATGCATTGGAAAATTATCAAAATAAATGTTCTTTTGTTATTTGCAAAAGAGAAAATCTGTCAGTATAGTATATACACTTTGGTGAGAGTCAAAGAATTAAAAACAAACAATCAGATTTGAACAACTATAGTTATAAAAAAGTTAACCAGTTATTTATCATATATATAACAAAACTACCTTTAAAAGATATGAAAATCTCGCTTTGACTCAAATGAGGTACTTTTTATTAAAATACAAAAGTAAAAAAAATACCTCAATTTCTGATTATAAATATTGACGTCGTATTTGTTAACGTTCATCCAAAAACAATATACAAAAAATAAAAGATAAACCATGACAAAATACGGCAGTTACGAAAGCTCAATTTTCAGAAAGATTTATCGTATTTTGAATTTCTCCGAATAAAATAAAAAGGCATTTAAAATTTATTGCGCAGATATTTTATATCATTTTGTATATCTTTGCCCATAAATACTCCAGACCCGTGGCATAGCCTAAATTCTCATCAGGTTCTGGAAAAATTAGATAGTCGATCAAGCGGTCTTTCAGAAACAGAATCAAAAGAACGGATTAAAAAGTACGGTCTTAATGAAATTATAAAAGAAAAACAGAGACCGCCCTTTTTTATATTTCTAAAACAGGTAAGAGAACCACTTGTTTTAATTCTCTTTGTGGCATTTTTTCTTTCATTTGTATTAAACGAGGTTACAGACGGACTAATTATTGCTGCAATATTAATTATGACTGTTGTTGTAGGATTTATTCAAGAATATCGGTCAGAAAAAGCAGTGGATGCATTAATAAAAATGACAACAACAACATGCAGAGTTATCAGAGATAACAGGGAAAAGATAATGGATACAAAATACCTAGTTCCAGGCGATATCATTCTTTTATATGCTGGCGATAAGGTTCCAGCTGATTGTTATATCATCGAAGGGCATGACATCCAAACAAACGAAGCTCCGCTAACAGGAGAATCACTACCGGTGCAGAAATTTGAAACGATATTACCTGCAGATACGCCAATTCATGATAGAAAAAACATTCTTTATGCAATTACTGCCGTAGTTAATGGAAGGGCAAAAGCTGTAATTTTTGAAACTGCCAAAAATACAGAGATAGGGAAAATTACCGCAGTTATACAAAAAATAACGTTTCAAAAAACCCCGTTTGAATTAAAGATCAGACATACTGCAAAAATAATCAGTTTAATTATGCTGGTGATAATCGGTGTTGTAACAGCGATCTCATTGATCCGCGGTCTATTCATTTTGGATATTTTAATCTGGAGTATTAGTTTAGCAGTTGCGGCAGTTCCAGAAGCATTACCTGCAATAATCACAACTTCCCTTACTTTAGGTGCGTATAAGATGGCAAAAAAAAATGCGGTAATTAGAAGTTTACCTGCCGTTGAGACACTTGGCTCTACAACGGTAATTTGTAGTGATAAAACAGGTACGTTAACTAAAGGGGAAATGACTGTAAAAGAAATTTACACCTACAAAGACCGCATGATGGAGATCACTGGAACCGGGTATCATATCAACGAAAAAATATCTGGTTTAGACGTCGAAAAAAATGGTCTTTCATTATTGGCCAAATGTGCTGTTTTATGCAATGATGCAAAAATAGAGATACAACAGGATGAAGTTACTAAGTTGTTTGGTGATCCTACAGAAATAGCTTTATTGGTCTTTGCGAAAAAATTGGGTATTTCAAAAGAATTGTCAAATTTGTTTCCAAGAGTAAGAGAAATTCCTTTTACTTCGGAGAAAAAGATGATGATTACCGTTCATAAGTCAGATGACAATAAAGAAGAAATTTTTGCAAAAGGTGCACCGGAGATTGTTTTAGAAAGATGTAACAGAATTTCAAAAGACGGTAATTTTTTACAGATGACAGATCAAATCAGAGATCACATACTTGCAATCAATCAAAAAATGGCAAATGAAGGATCTCGGGTTCTAGCATTTGCAAGCAATGAAATTCAAATTGAAGAAAATCAGATGAACAACCTAGATTTTGGTAACAATTTTGTGTTTCTTGGCCTTGTAGGCATAATTGACCCGCCACGAGAGGAAGTTAAATATGCGATAGAAAAATGCAAGACTTCTGGAATAAATGTAGTCATGATAACAGGAGACCAAAAATTTACCGCACTGGCCATAGCAAGAAAAATAGGGATAATAGACAGGAATGAAACTGATATCCATAATCTCGTTATATCAGGACAAGAGCTAGATAATATGGATTCTGATTTTTTAAACAGAAACATAAACAATATCAAAATTTATTCAAGAGTGCTACCAGAACAAAAACTCGCGATAGTCCGCGCGTTGAAAGAAAAGGGACATGTGGTTGCGGTAACTGGCGATGGGGTAAACGATGCACCGGCATTAAAATATGCAGATATTGGAATCGCTATGGGAATAACAGGAACTGACGTAGCAAAAGAATCGTCATCTATGATACTGGTAGATGACAATTTTGCAACCATAGTTTCTGCCATACACGAAGGAAGAAAAATTTTTGACAATATTAAAAAATACCTAGTTTATCTGTTGTCTGCAAATCTAAGTGAGATTTTGATTCTTACTTTTGCAGTTATTATGGGATGGCCATTTCCGCTACTTGCTAAACATATTTTGTATATTAATCTGGCAACAGATGGTTCACCTGCAATCGCCTTGAGTATGGAACGGGGTGAACCCGATATTATGAAAAGAAAGCCAAGAAAGGCAAATGAAACAGTATTTTATGGAGTCAAAAAGTGGTTGATAGTAATACCTTTAATTCTTGCTACCGTTTCGTTATTAGTATTCTGGAACACTCTTAATACATATGGATGGGATTCAGAATACGGTGTGCAAAAGGCAAGAACAATGGTTTTTATACTAATAGTCTTTTTTGAACTCTTCTTTGCGTTTTCTTGTAGATCATTTAGACATAATATTCATAAAATAGGCTTTTTAGGTAACAAATTTCTAATATATTCTATAATAGGAGAATCAATACTATTATTGTTTATAGTCAATTATCCATATACCCAAGAAATATTTGATCTGGTTCATTTAGAGATGACAGAGTGGATTATTGTCATAGCATTGTCCACCACAGGTTTTATATATTCAGAAACAATCAAATGGCTTAATCTAAAAAAATAGGTATCTTAAAGTATACATAAATTTTTTTTGTTATACAATAATAGTTTGTTAAAATATCTATTAAATCATACCGCTATTTTTTTAGATTCAAAAATAAAAAGATTATTAAAATATTTATAAAAGATGAATAATACGGTAAATATGTCATTTAAAAATATACTCGTTCCGTTTGACTTTGAAACTCTTTCTAACCTTGCATTAGATAACGCTATAAAAATCGCAAAGTTTGTTAAAGATTCGAAAATAACCATTCTTCATGTAGTAGAAGAATTAGTGATTCCACCTACTGTAGAGGCATTTGGAAGGCAGTTATATTCATTTAAAACAGGAGAAGTAGTTACTGGGTCTGTCTATGTCAAGGAGTTATACCATGAAATGAGATCTAGCGCGCTAAAAAAACTAGAAAAAAAGAAACAGAAATGTGAAAAAGCAGGAATTTCTTGTCAGATTATTGTAATATTAGGAATTCCAAAAGAACAAATAGTAAAATATGTTCGGGAACAAAAAATTGACCTTGTAGTAATGGGAACTGTCAAAAGAAAAGGAATTTCGAAAATAATGACACTTGGAAGTGTTGCAAGAAGCGTTTCCGAAAATGCCTCTTGTCCGGTAATGTTAGTTCACTGATAAAAACAGCAAATAGTTTTTATTTTCACATACCATAAACAAATGAAATTGGATGTAGTCATTTATCAAAATTAAAACTGCTGTAAGATATGCTTGATTTAATTTTCTATTTGGCAATATTGGTAGGTTTTATAGGTATACTTGTAAAAAGTGCAATATTTACCACAGACAATATTGTAAAATTTTGCAAATCTACAGGTGTTAGCGAGTTTGCGGCGGGTTTTATTATAGTGGCAATTACAACCAGTTTACCGGAAATAAGTGTTGCATTCTTTGCTACATATACAGATAATGTAGAAATAACATTAGGTGATATTTTTGGGTCAAATATCACAAATATCGCATTGATAACACCGATATTTTTCCTGTTATCGCCTATCAAAAAATTGGAAAAAACAAAGATGAAAGGAGTCTACCTCCTTTTGATCTCTTCTATTATCCCGATTTTTCTTCTCATATACCCAGGAAATAAAATTGTAGGCGTTGTACTTTTGATCATCTTTGGATTGTTTGTATATCTAACTTTGAAAACAAATCCCAGACAGATCAATGAAGAGGCAAAAACGGAAGGTGGTCATTCGTATCAAAGACCGTTTTTTTATTTTATTATAGGTATGGCAATAGTCATCATAAGTGCCAAAATAATTGTTGATACAGCAACAATCGTGGCAGATTCAACTGGGATAGGACAATCAGTAATTGGTTCTACCATTATTGCTTTGGGTACTTCATTGCCAGAGTTAACTGTGGGTATTGTTGCCGTAAGAAAAAAATATTTTGATTTAACCTTAGGAAACATCATAGGTTCCTGTGTTACCAATATCACTTTGATATTAGGAATAGTCATGGTAATCTCTGAAAATGATATTGATTTTACCATTATTTCTACTCTGATATTTTTTGCAATTTTTACATCTTCTGTAATGTTTATGTTTCTCAGAACAAAGAAAATACTTGTTTGGTATAGCATATTTCTTTTAATATTGTATAATGTGTATCTGTTTACTATTAACGAGATTCCAAACATTTTGAAAGCGTCAAAGATCATTTAACAGTATTTTTAATATTTAACATTGTCTTTTGGTTTTCTTTTATACAATAAAGGTAAATGTTAATGTGTATTATTAATTCTGGTTCTGTTAACTTTTGAACTTATTTTCAAACTAATTATTAGAGTTACGCAAAAAATAAAAATAAGTTATAGTATGAAAGATTTGAAAATGAATTTGTACTAACTAATGTGTATATACTATTTTTGAATTTGTTGTCTAAAACAATTGTGGAAAAGATTTGAAAAACTTTTTTAAATAAAAAGCATTTATATTTTTAGATACATATTTAGTTGTTGTTCTAAATATGTGCAATATGTACGATAATTGCCATATATAAAAAAATCTCCAAATACGATTAACAAAATCTGGAGAGGTTGACCTTTTTCAAAAGACAAGAGCAGATTATGAACAGGAAAATAAATAATGTAAAAAAAATACTCCATTTGAGAATGATGTAGAAAGTGTTATAAATTTGAAATATTAAAATCCAAAAAGAAACGGTATAGAAATAATATCTATTCAAGCTGAAACAAATGCACCATTTTTCTCATTTTTATTTTTCTGGATATCGTGAGCGTATTTTCCCGTCAAATTCAAACATGATGACCTCAATTTCCATATTCTTTCCTGCATGCTCATACATCTGCTCGTAAACATTTTTGCAGATTAAGCTAAAAAATCCCTCTACATTATTCTGCTGTATGATTTCAGATACATGTCTTGCTGTATTTGCCGCATTTATTAGTTCAACTACAGTTTGTGATGCACCACACTTCGATGCCAGTCCAGCCATAAACTCCATGCTGACATGCGACCCACGAACATGAGTCTGCTTAATTCCCATTGCCATTTTAGTTAATTTTCCAATAAAACCTGCAATTATCACTTTTTTAACATTTTTGATAGAACACTGTTTTACAGAATATCCTGAGAAATCACCTATCTGAATATAGCCATGGTCTGGGATCTGGTTTCCAAAAAGTTCTTTCGCAAAATCCTCACTCCTTCCCCCCGTTGTAAGTACCAAAGTAGTAGTGCCCAATGCAAGAGATACATCGATACTCTGACGAATAGATGCAGCAAAAGAAGCAGTAGAAAACGGATAGACAATTCCACTGGTGCCAAGAATGGAAATACCGCCCATTATTCCAAGCCGCGGATTGTCAGTTTTTTTTGCAAGTTCGATACCATCTGGAACCGATACGATAATTTTTATAGTATTTTTTTTTAAAAATTCAGCAGTTGTCACTTCGGAAACTGCCTGAAGTATCATCTTTTTAGGTACTGGATTTATTGCCGCTGACCCTATTTCAAGGCCCAATCCAGGTTTTGTTACTCTTCCAACACCAACCCCTCCATCAATTATTATGGTACCGGGCTGATTGAAAGATGGGATTATATCCACTGTTGAGCAGATTTCATGTCCATGTGTAACGTCTGGGTCGTCTCCTCCATCCTTTATAACAGATGCTGTAGCCGAACCGTCGTTATTTTTTTTTACCCATGCAAGTGTGATATCAATTTTTTTTCCTTTTGGAAGTGTAACTGGTATCTCACAATATTGTTTTCCGGTAATTAAAAACAACAAAGATGATTTTGCTGCCGCACAGGCACATGTTCCTGTTGTAAATCCAGTTCTCAGTAACCCTTTTCTTCTTTTTTCTTCTATCTCTTTTGGAAGTTCCTGTTCTTTTTCTGCAAGAGAAATATCAAATTCATCGTTTCTGGTATCGTCATCAGTAGTTATTACATCTTTTACATTACCGGATTCTTCCAAGTCTACGATACTCCTTAGTCTATGAAAACAGTAGCGGTAATTATTTTATCTATCGCAACCATTAAGATATGACAGTTACGGCTCATATTATATCATTACAAATCCTCCATCTACTAGAATCGTATTTCCCGTGGCAAATGAAAAATCGTTACTAGCAAGCGATGCGGCAACGGTAGAAACCTCCTCAGGACGTCCCCATCTTTTCATTGGTGACTCGTTTTCAGCTATTTTTCGTTGTTTTTCATTCATAGAAAAATATGTTGCCTCAGTTGAAATATTTCCTAATGCAAGGGTGTATGAACGTATATTGTTAGAACCGTATTCACGTGATATATGTTTGGTTAAAGCGATATTTCCTGACTTGGCCAGTGTATATGCTGCTCCTTGATGATATCCACTGACAGCAGGAGTTGAAGAGATATTGATTATTACACCACCGTTTCTATTTTTCAACATGACAGGAATGACAGCCTGTGACATGCGAACAGAACCCATTAAATCAACGTTTAAAATATTTAGAAAATCATTCTCATCTATTTGATGAAACTTTTTGTACCAGATATTTTTATCAAAAGGAAATCCGGCGTTATTAATTAAAACATCTATTGTACCGTATTTTGATATAACCGCTTTAATTACCATTTTGATTTCTGATTTTTTTGTTACGTCAAGCTGTACCGGAAAAACATTTCCTTTTATTTTTTTAGATATTCTGACAGAACGTTTGATGTCTCTTGAACACAGCGTCACTATGCAATGATGTTTTTCTGCAAATAACTTGGCTGTTGAAAAACCTATTCCACGGGATGACCCGGTTATAATCACAACTTTGCCTTCAATAGACATGAATAATTAAATAATAATCTATGCAGGTTTATTTGTATTGCATCAACATTTGCCATTCATTTTTAGTGATGCGTCCATTATTAGCCATAAGGTCATTTAGGGTCATAGTGTTTGAACTTTACAAATAATTAAAATATTAAAAAGTAGTTCTATATAGCAGTAAAAGAATTTTGAGAGTTGGAAAACAATGTCACAGATAACTTCTGCAGCAAGATATGTAAAGGAATTGGATGTAAATGATTTTAAAATACTTAAAGTTTGCATATCTTCTCTAAAGCACCATGAAGTTTTAACAAGAAATGAGATTGTGGATTATTCAAAATTACATGGTAATATTGCAGACTATGCAATTTCAAATTTATTAGAAAGAAAGATTCTTGCAAAAACCAGTAACTTTAAAGGATACAAAATGCTTTCGTTGGGTTTGGATGTTTATGCTCTAAAGATTTTAGTTGAGAAGAATATAATCAATGCTGTTGGAAGACCTATTGGCATTGGAAAGGAATCTGATGTATATGAGGCATTTACCCAAAATGAAAATGAAAGTACGGTTGCTTTGAAATTTTACAGGATTGGCCGTACCAGTTTTACAGATACAAAAAGAAAAAGATCCCTGGAAAATAAAAATCCACATAGCTGGTTACTATTAAATGTAGAAGCAGCAAAAAAAGAATACGATATACTATCATCGCTAGAAAACTCCGGTGTTAGTATTGCAAAACCTATTTACAGATCGCTTCACTGTTTAATTTTAGATAAAATAGACGGTATGAGGCTATCAGATATTCCAGTGCTGTACGACCCTGAAAAAATATATCGAAAAATCATAGAACAGATAAAAGCATGTTACAAGCACGGACTAATAAACTGTGATACCAGTGAATACAATATCATGATTAATTCAAAAGGAGATATTGTTTTAATAGATTGGGTTCAAGCTGTTAGAACAGACCATCCAAATGCCTCATACTATCTGGAAAGGGATGTAAAAAATGTTACAAGATTTTTTAATAGAAAGTTCAAATTAGATCATGACCATCTTTTGGAAATTAAAAAAACGTTAGCGTGATTGGATTAATCAAACAATATAAAAATAAAATTTATGCGAGAATGGATTTATCAACGCTTTCCCATGTGAAAGAATCGTCAGATCTTCCAAAGTGTCCATAAGCTGCAGTTTTTTTATAAATTGGACGTTTCAGATTTAGTGTGTTAATTATTTGAGATGGACGCATGTCAAAATTCTTTATTACTTTTCCCTCAATCTCCTCCTGCGAGACCTTGCCTGTTCCAAATGTTTCAACCATCACAGATACTGGTTTTGCAATTCCTATTGCATAGGCTATCTGTACCTCACATTTTTCTGCCAATCCTGCGCCTACAATATTTTTTGCCACATAACGGGCCATATAACAAGCTGACCTGTCCACTTTGGATGGGTCCTTTCCTGAAAATGCTCCACCGCCGTGTCTTCCCATACCACCGTAAGTATCGGCAATAATTTTTCTACCTGTAAGACCGGTATCACCGTTTGGACCACCTATTACAAATCTACCGGTAGGATTTACGAAAAATTTTGTATTCTTATCAATCCAGTTCTCACATACTGGCATCACTATTTTGTCTATAATCGATTCCCTTAACTGTTCAAGACCAATATCAGGTGAATGCTGTGTTGAAATTACTACCGTATCAATTCGTTTTGGTTTTGAATCTTCATACACTACAGAAACCTGTGATTTTCCGTCAGGCCATATCCAGTCAAGAATTTTGTTTTTTCGTATAGATGCAAGTTGCATTGTCAATTTATGTGCCATGGTGATTGGAAGTGGCATCAATTCTTTTGTTTCATCCGTGGCAAAACCAAAAACAAGTCCCTGGTCTCCGGCACCTTGTTCTTTTGTATCAGTTGGTGTTACTCCTCTGGAGATGTCCTGGCTCTGTTCATGTATTGAACTTAAAATGGCACAAGTATTTCCATCAAAACCATATTCGGGTTTA
>QCWD01000033.1 GCA_013114725.1 Nitrososphaeraceae archaeon
ATTGACATACTTGGCAACATTTTTTGCACCTTCATCACATCCCCAATCACTTGCTGACGCAATATTGTATGAAGATGAGTAAGCAAGATTTAATGACAAATTGCATAAAATGTATACCATTAAAACACTACAAATTGATCCAAAAATATTTTTGCCCATTGTTATTGTCAAGGCTTTTAATATGTTTTTTAGAACAAAAGATTTTGCATTATTTTTTATATTGACACAAGTTCTTTATTTTTTATATTTTTTTTAATATGCTCTATATTCTTCTCAGTATCTATATAATTAAGGTATCTAGTTCGGGATAACTAGTCGTTTGTTTCGTTTTCCAATTGTATTGTTTGCTTGATATAACAATTTTTATAATTTTTTTTCTAAATCTTATCTAATTAATCACAGTCTAATTGAAATATAACAATCAAATCTCTATTTTGTTTCTAAAAATGTTATATTTTTTTGTTCGGACATTTTTAATATATCAACGAAAATTCAGTCTAAATAATAAATTGAATTTATCATGCACCACGAAAAACTTTATAATCTATATACTATTTGGAAATTAAATATAATATATTGACAATCTTTATCAAATAGATTTTATAAATAAGGACGTCCGTCTTATGAGCCGCAGATGGACTATGCAAGCATGACCTTTGTTTTGGGAACCCCCAATAACGGTTAACCTTTGCGTTAGGGGGCTAACCATTTTTTTTACATTTGAATCCAAAACATTTAATTTTTATATATTTTCTTGCCTCTTATCTTAAGATAACTTTATCTCAATTTTATTTTGAATTAATTATTTTTTCGATCATTGTACATCAGTACGTAAACGGAATGTAAAGCGTGGTTACCTAAAGATACATCTTGCATTAGATATAAGAAATAAGAGAATCTTATCCATTCATGTAACCATTGACAGGATACGTGATGGTAGAGTATTACCAGACTTGGTCAATTATATTACTATCAAATAGAATAAGCAGGTAGCTACAGTCATAGCACATAATGCATATGATAGCAACCAGAATTTTCAGTTCCTGTCATTTTCATTTAAGGGAATAGGGACTGCAATCAAGGTAAGAAAGAATGTAAGATGTACAAAAACCGACCACTACCTCAGAAACAGGACAGTACATAAACAGAAAACCAAGCTACAACAATGGAAAACAAGCGTAAGTTATGGAGATACGAATTGTTGAATCTGTCTTTTCATGCATCAAGATAATGTTTAGTGAATATGTTGCTGCAATCAGATTTGAGAACATGGTAAATTAGATGATACTAAAAGCATCGTGGTATAACTTGTTTTTGGGCATGACTATCAGATAGTTGTGTGATGTATATGAATAGAAATGTTTGTAAATCTATTTGCGCAACAAAGCAACTATATTTCTCTGTAACTTGAGAAAATAAATTACTCTAATTATGACTGATTCATGAAGAGTTTGATTCTTATAAGCAAAGAATCTCTTGCCAAGTGTAAACGTCTTTTAGAAAAATTTAAAAACTCATCATACCTTAATTTTCTCTGTTCAATTTCGTTGTTTATTATTTCTTGAATTTCTTTGTTTGGCTCAAGAGATTGTAGGTGATTGAGAGTGATATCATTATCATGAATTACACCAAGATAATCCTGAATTTTTTCAAAAATCTTTCTCAATTGGGTTGCATTTCTATTTTCTTCTGGCAATAACTCTAACATATATCTTATTTTTTTACAGTCTTTTCTCAATTCATGTAATTCATCTATTCTTAGTGAATTGTTTATGACAACAGGGAAGTTTGTCTCTATTTTTGAAAATAATTTTGAAAGAATTTTATTGTATTGTTTCTGAAGTTCTTTTTCTGTAATATTCATTTTGCCCACAATCTGCCTGGAGCCGATCTCTTTTAGAGAGACCGCAATTGATTTTGCTTTTTCTAAATCCAATTCTCTATTTTTTCTGATAGAATCAACAATAATGTCTATTCGATTGTTCTGACTATAATTAGATAATCTGTTTATCATTATGTCATAGTCCCTGATTTGGCTATTCAACTTAAAAAATTCGTTTGCAATTTGTTTATAATTTGTGAGTAACATAGATTCTGTTCTGTATTTTTTTGGTAATGATAAAAATGCAGAATTAAATCTTCTAACAGAAGTTCTAACATCATGAATATTTTTTTCATCGGCATTTTTAATATAAGACTTAGTTTTCCTATTTAGTCTCTCAATATTTTCATGCAATTTTATTAGAAAAGGTAATAATGTCAGCAATTTTATAATATATGTTGTTTATTATTTATATTAATATTTTAATACACATACAAGGTCCGCTTTGTATCATATTACACTATAAATTAAATTAATTGTTAAATTCCTAGATTTTTAAGATATAAATTAAATGAACTGTGATTTTAAATCTATTTGTTTGTTTATTATTTTATAACTTGCTGCATAATGTCACTACGACGATCTCCCGATTAGCTATTTGTATTGGATATTTGTATGTATGCTAAATGTTAAAGAATTAATATAAATACAAATAATTTGCAGTTATATGAGAAAACTACTACTCCTACGTCATGGAAAATCAAGCTGGGATGATCATAATTTAGAAGATCATGATAGACCACTTACTGAGAGAGGAAGAGAAGATTCTTTTGTAATGGGAAAGTTTTTGAAAAAAGAAAACCTAATTCCTGATCTAATTATTAGTTCTACTGCAAAAAGAGCAAATAAAACTGCAAATATAATTGCTAAAAATTCAGGATATGACGGAGAAATTCTTGAAACAAAAACTCTCTATACCGCTTCTTCAGGAGATTATGAAAAAATCATTAAAGATATTCATGATGAATACAAAACAATTCTCTTGGTGGGACATAATCCTGTAATAGAAGAAGTAGTGGAAAGGATTACAGGAATAATGCAGATCATGAAAACATGTTCATTAGTACAAATCAATCTACATATAGATTCATGGAAAAATTTTCATTTCGATAGGAAATATGAATTAGCGAGTTTATTCAATGTTAAAGAGATAAAAAAGATGGGTGGGACTTAACAACATTTGAAAGATTTACTCCGAAAATCAATAATGTTCTAACATAATCTTCGTTTTTTATTTTTCCTAATATTCTAAACACAAAATATTAGAATAACGTTGTTATTTTGTTTATGGTTTTGCATTTATACATAAATTTTCTATTATATCCTAGTCCAAATCACGGTTTCAATATTTTGGTTTATACTTTCTAATTCTTATCATTATGATTGTGTCTATCTCAATAAAGAACTAAACTAAAGTGCTGTTATCGGTTTTTATTTTCTCTCAAACAGTCTCGCACTTTACAACAAATGTTATCTGTTATTCACTATCATTTTGATGTGTTTACTTGATTTTTAATTTCTGTTGTTTGCTTCATTTCTTTAATATCGCATTTATTTAGAACGCTGTTTTTTAGATATTTGCGTCGCTATTATTTCGCTTATTCTATTGTGCAAAGTTTCTCTGGATTCATCCTATTTTGAAACTGACTATATTAGGAAGCTAAATTCATTACGGTAAACCTACGTTATAGTTATTTAATTTCGATTGGTTTGTCTAGATAGTCAAACAAAATACTAAGAATCAAACTATATAGAATATGTATCTATATAACATTATATAATACCATATTCTGTATATATTAAAATGTTAGAAAATAGCAATAAAAGTAATGAAATCAAGGAAACTATTGATGATAATACAAAACCTAGCCAAACTCCAAGACCAGCCATTCCTTTAACGAAGACATCCAGTAAAGTTGCTGTAGTTACAAAAAATAAAAACACTCAAACAGATTCCTATTTAAAAATCCAAAGAGATGTAAAAAATATAGTAAATCAAATTAACGCTTTGCAATTACAGAAAAAAATAATAGATAACCTTCAAATCCAATTAAAACAAATAGATTCTAAAATTACGCAGATGGAGCAAGTAATTAATAATCTACACAAGAAAGACAAGAAAGACAAGAAAGACAAGAAAGACAAGAAAGACAAGAAAGACAAGAAAGACAAGAATAAACAAAATAAAAAATATAATATCTAACGATTTTTATTTTTAGTTGTTTCCTTGTATTTATTAAAAAATATTATCGTTTATAGTTGTAGTTTAAATATATTTTGCATGTTTTTGATTTGCAGATGAATTAGTTAATCTAACTTTACTAGACACTTCTAATTTCATTTATTGTAAAAATTCCATTCGATTATTTTTTTACAATCAGCTACTTGTTGGGATTTTGAATTTTTGAACAGGAAATTTAGGATTAATAACTTCCAGTTTCTCTTGAATAATTTTTGCTATAATCAAATTTCTAAACCATTTTTTGTCTGCAGGAACAAGATACCATGGTGCATATTTTGTGTTACATTTTTTTATTACATCACTGTATGCATAAATATATCGATCCCATTTTTTTCTTCTTTGATAATCATCCATTGAAACTTTCCAATTTTCTTTCGGGTCATTTATTCTATCATCCAGTCTCTTCTTCTGTTCCTCTTTACTAATATTTAAAAATATTTTTATTATTTCAATATCATTTTCAGTCAAATATTTTTCAAAATCATTAATTTGCTGGTACCGTTTTTCCCATATTGTTTTTTCCTTTAATTTCTGGACCCTTACTTCAATAACATCCTCATAATGGGATCTATTAAAAACAGCGATAATTCCCTTTCCCGGAATTTTTTTGTGTACACGCCATAAATAATCATAGGACAATTCTTCTGAATTTGGGGTTTTAAACGATTCTATCCTACATCCTGCAGGATTAAATGCATTCATAACATTTCTTATTACTCCGTCTTTTCCTGAAGCATCCATACCCTGTAAAACTATGAGCAACGCCTTTTTCTTTTCTGCAAATAATTTGTATTGATAAAGTCCTATTTCACTTTTTATATTCTCAAATTCTTTAGAAATCTGGTCTTCTTTTATCCCAAAATCATTTCTTGGGTCCATAGTCAGAAGATTGTGATTATTATTTGCAATAAAGTTTGATGGTTTTATTTGTATTGACAATATTTTTTAGTTTAACATACTTTTAATAAATATTTATTTAGACAACCACAATTTTTAAACTTAGTTTACTTTTTAAATAAATAAACCATCAAAATTTAGGCTCTAAAATTTAGCAACGGATCTATAACTTCGAATATCCTATATCCAATACATGTCTATTACATTTTTTACGAAATAGAGCATCCACAATTGTAGTGATGTATTCACTCTTTGTGTTTTCTTAGTCTCAGTTTGAGAAATACCGGTAAGGCACTATCTGTATTTGGAGATAGGAGGAAAAGAAGTTACGTGTCTGTCTGGAACTGGATATAGAGATTTGGGTTATTAACTAAAAAGATTATAGTAGAAAAAGAATATCTTTATTTATCATATGAGTAAAGCATTATCGGAAGAGTAACTCAGTACCTAAAATACAGAATTGAAAATTTTGATGATTACTATCCATGTACTAGAAAATCAAATTGTGGTCTAAAACACACTTTTAATTGGATATCCTTCTTTGTTTCAATGTACAACAATATCAAAAATCTTAGTTTAAAATAGAAATATTGGGCGAGAATATAATCTTAAATTAACAAAGCCCTTTAATATGTCGATAAATATTCTGATTATTCCTGTTCCAAAACCTCAGGTAGTGTCTTAACTAATACTTTGATTTGTTGCATAGCTAGATTTTTCGACAATTTTGTGAGAAAAAACGAATTAATCCATTCGTAATGAATAATTTTTAATAATTCGTTTCTGTCAAATTTTATGCTATATCGTCCATTTTCATAGTTATGCAACATAGCATAAGACTATATTATAAAGATCTATTGTTTGGTATTTTTTATTTGCTTGTCACTGTAATTTTTTTATTATGATTTTTATTAATTTCTGATTTGGCTATTTTTAGGCCGTAGATCACTCCTTGATTAAATACATCAAGCTTATCATTTTCAAATCTTTTATGTAAATTATTTTCTTTTTCATGTTCTATAACATCTTGTAAAATATTTACAATGTCATCATAATTCATTGTACTTTTATAACTATGGTTTAACCTGAAACCACAATTAGTACATTTATTCATTTTAGTATACTATTATTCTTATAGGACAATTAATCTTTATGAATATAGAATATATAGTATTCTTGTTAGTTTTTTATCTATTTTTTTCACTAAGATCTATTTATCCTTTAAACTTCTCAATTTAAGTTAAATTTCATTAAACGTATTTACAAAAAGAATTTCCAAGTAGAAATATGGTATTATTTTAATTTTATGAGTTTAGACAATTATTTATCTTATCATACAAATCGTAATAAATCTCTGGAATTGTCCTATTTCCATCTATAGGGATTAGGCCATACTTTCTCTCCATGAATTCAAATTCTTTGCTAATTAATTTTTGATATTTTATAAATGACTGTAAGATGTCTCTTGAAAGACATAAATCTGATCCTGATTCATAATGATCCAGTGTAGCATTTTTTTCAAAAGTTCTATGAATTAGCTCATGAGGATCAACTTTTAAATAACACACCAAATCAGGCTTTAGCGCGAAACCAAATAAATTATCTGACCATGTTTTGTTTATCCTTCTTACCGAGTTTCTAGCTATTAGCGTATAGATATATCTGTCTGCTAGAACAATATAACCTGCTCTTAAGGCTGGCAGTATCTTATTTTCTAATTGATCGGCAAAATCTGCTGCGTAAAATAAACCCATAGTTCTTTTACCTAAAAAATGTTTTTTTGCTTCCATTATCCCTTCTCCCATTAATTCTGATCGACGCAATCCTGTACTTGTAACTGCATGACCATCGGATTCTAATTTTTCAATTAATAATTTAATCTGGGTACTTCTACCAGAAGCGTCTGGCCCTTCTAAAACAATTAATTTTCCTTTGAGTTCTATTTTTTTTAGGTTTGGAAGACCCTTCCCGATGTATCTTATTTTATTTTGACCAAGTAATTTTATCGTCTCGTCTACAATCAATTTCTAATACCCCTGATTTTATTATTTTTTTTCTCATCAAAAACGTTAACATCCGTTTTAATACTTTGCAAATCTTTTTTACCCAATAATGACTGCTTTTTTGGAAGAATTTTTTTTACGTGTTTTCTTACGATTTCCTGCTGTTCTTCAATCGTAAGTGCGGCATTAATAGTTATAAAACACTCTCTATCACTCATTTTTTCATATTGATCAATAATCTTTCCCTGGAATATTCTGTAACTTTCATAAATATCATTACTCAAATTAAGATCCATGCCAGCTTCATAGAATTTTAAATTCGGTCTACCAGAAATAATCCTATCTATAGCAATACCAATGGGAGTCTTAAAATAAAATATTAAATCCGGTTTTATTGCAAAACTATATATTTTTTGTAACCATTGGGGATCACAACCCCTAACCACATCTCTGGCATATGCAGTATATACATATCTATCAGCAAGAACAATATATCCTGCTTTTAGTAAAGGAAAGATATTTCTTTCAAATCTATCAGCAAAATCAGTCGCATGTAATAATGAAAAGGTCGTAGGAGTTAATTTTGCTTTTTTCTTACCTTTGCTAGTTATATCCCTAACTATTTCTGATGAATTCCAAGTAGTCAAATAAACATGATACTGAGCATATCTTAACCATTTCTCTAACAAATTTATCTGGGTTGATTTACCGGAACCATCAATCCCTTCAACAACTATTAATTTTCCGTTCATCATCTGGTTTGGCGGAAGAGTTATCATGTTTCAATTACACTTTGACAATAGTAATCTATCTATTAAATTTGTTTACCATTATCTATATACCTAATAATAGAATATTGTTCTGATGTGTAACAATATTCATTATATAGAAATGCTATTTTTATTATATGATGTTAAGAGTTATATAGATTATTTGGAATATTCTCAATAATGTTTTTTAAATTATTACAAAACTTGTCAGAAGAGGAGAATTTCATTACGTGAGAATATCTATTATTGATCTGGGGTTTAATTCGTTAAAGATAGTTAATTATCAGGTTAATGATGATAAAACATTCTTTCCATTTTATCAAAAAAATAATTATTTGAGATTGGGAGAAGGATTAAATGGAAATGGAAAATTAAAACAGAAATATATCAATAAGACAATTTCTGCTCTAAGGTCATATAGGAAAATTATTGAATCACAGTCAATAGATACAACTCTATCCTACGCAACAAGCGCAGTACGTGATGCAAAGAATCAGGACGATTTTGTAAATCAGGTTTTTGAGAAAACAAAATTTAGGTTCAAAATCTTATCCAGTGAAGACGAAGCTAATATCTCTTATTTAGGTGCATTGTATTCAGTCAATGTCGCCAATGGATTATATTTTGATATAGGTGGTGGGAGTTTGGAATTACTTTATACTGAAAATAGAAAAATAAAGAAAATGTTTTTTTTACCACTAGGGGCTTTGAAACTATCTTTAAAATATTTAAATCCTTTTACAAAATACTCTATTAATGATACAAATTATTCTAAATTGTTTGATGAGATATTAAATTATTTACCTAATAGTGAAGAAATAAAATTGAAAAAAAACAGCACTTTGGTTGGAATTGGCGGTACAGTAAGAGCTCTTTTGAAATACCATAACGAGATTAATAATATCAACTCTTATTTCAATAGACACGTAAACACATTAAGTTATAATACCATAAAAGCAATAAATAATAAATTATTGGTGATGCCTCTTAACGAGATTTCCAAGATAAAATCAATTGGAGAAAAACGAGCAAGAAGCATAGTTGCAGGTTCTTGCGTCATCGAATTACTGATGAGAAAGTTGAAATTTGCATCCATTGTTATTAGTAATACTGGACTACGTGAAGGTATCTTGCTAAACTATCTTGACTAGATATTTTTTAAGATTGTATGTGCAGAAATCTATATCCACTTATATATAACATAAAATTAGGAAAATATAATACGTATGGATGATTATATTTAATAAAACGCAATTGCAAAAATATTAAACAACATGAATACTTTAATTTCATCAATTTCAATTTTTGCTAAATAAATTTAGTTTTGAAAATTGCCACAAAAAAATGTGTACAAATTTGTAGATTTTTTTTATACTTTTATTTTTATTTTTTATTTACAAAAATATACCCAAAATAAAATAAAAAAATAAAAAATTAATCTTCTCTTATGTAATCCACATCCATTGAAACCTTGAAAGGTTGTGATTCTGATTTGAATTTATCTGTTAAACACGAAGGTTCTCCTTTGCCATTTTTAAACTCTATGCATGTAATAACTTCTGTTCCAACAGTTATTCCTGGATGTGGAAAATCATCATTATCAAATTCAAATCTCTCTTTTATTGTCGCACCTGTTTCTTCAATTGGCGCAGGACTACCTTCTATCTTTTTATCTTTATCTTTGTCATAAATGTATACAGTAACTTCCAGATCTCTACTTTTGACATTTTCAATGGTGACGATTGCATATCTCTTGTCTTCATCCTTAAGTGCAAAGACGTTTCCCAGCGATAACATATTCATTAGAACAACTCCAAGCACTATTGGGATTACTAAAAGTTTATTATTCATTATAATGGTAACATTAAAACAATTATATATGCAGTGTGTAAGATTTTTACGAATTTTTTTTATATAAAGTAATTAATAAATTGTAACCAATATTATACATTATTATATATAAATAAGTCCAAGTTAATATATTCATATTTAAATAATAAACCTATAGTATAGGACATTTATTATTAACTATATATTTCAATATAATTTCATGTTAATAGAAGAAGTATATATACAATATAAAATATAGTTTAAAGACAAATGTAACAATTGAATTCATTTTATTATTTTCACTTAGATTGGAAATAGCTTTACAATTTAGACATGAAAACAACAATTATGTATTCATAAATCTCGTTACTGATATCATAAATATTATTATCCATTTATTTTAATAGTTGATTGAAAATTCTAGAAATAAATACAGTCGATTTTATTTACAGTTAGCTTCTATTACTAAGTCTGATGCCAAAATTTCTCCAGAATGACTTTTTAAAAGATTAGATTTTTTTTAAACTGTTTTCAAAATCATTATTAGTTATAACAATAAATAATTTTATAAAATACAAAATTAGGTTCTCTAATATCTAATCAAATATAGCAACTAATGGTTTAGATAATACTAACTTCTATATAGAATTATTTTTTTAATTCGTTTTATTTTTTTGATATTTACATAGATCCTATCATCTGTTATGATTACACATTTTTTATTTGCGATAGTCATTAATACAAAACAGTCATACATATAGAGAAATGAGTATAATCCATATAATATCAACAATATCTAAAAAATCTGTTATAGAAATTATAAAATTATTTTTTCTGAGCATTTTGCTATTAATTGGTGTAGGGATGATGGTCATAACAATTTATGAAACACTTGCGTTCAATGAAAAGATGAGTTAAAAAGAATCTAATACCTATTTGTGTGAAAAGTATTATTTTTTTAACTATGATAGATGTAATTGACGTGTAACTTGTAGCATCTATTAAATAATAAGTATATATTAAATTTTTGATAACTAATCAAAGAATTTATATCTTCATTTTTTTAAATTTGTCAAAAACTTAAAGCATAAATATTTAGCATTTTATAGTCTTTTATTGGATCTCTATATTTTAAGACACGGTGAAGCAATCAAAAAAATAAGAATTGGAATGACTGATTATTCAAGACCGTTGACAGTTGCTGGGAAAAAGGACATCCAAAATGTCAGCAAATTCTTAAAAAATAAAAAAATAAAATTTCAACACATTTTTTGCAGTCCCTTGACCCGTAGTATACAAACTACAAATATTGTTACACCTTTCTTAAATTTCGTGAATAAAGTAAAATTTGTAGAGCTAGAAGATCTTATGCCTGAAGGAAATATTGTAAATGTTTGTCAAACTTTATCAAAATTAAATCCAAACTCAAATGTACTTATAATAGGTCATAATCCATTGCTTGTTAAAATGATCTCATCTATTATATCCAATAGTAAATTTCCAATAGAAACTAACATTAGGTTAAAAACATCAGGCCTAGCCAAAATACGAATAAATTCCTTTTCGCCAAAGATCTCTGGTGAACTAAGATGGTTACTTACTCCAAATACTATGAACTCGTAAAAGGCATCTTCTTGGGATGGTATAATGCCTATCATGTGGTTATGTATGATGTTTATGATAAAAAGAAAAAAAGAATTAATATTTACTATTTAATTTGCCACTAATATTTCTATATATTCTTATAATTTCTTATAGATGTATTTAGATCTATAAAATTCATCACGATCGCATTTAAAGGTCAACCTTGTTTATACGTAATTACCAAAATGAATGAAAGTAATATAAAAAAAATTCAAGATGTCTCAGGCGACCAAAATTCTGATGTCAAAAATAATTCCAACTTAAATAAAGATTCACCTAACTTATTTCAAAATCTTTATGATAATTACAAATCTGTTATGATAAAGTATCCTCGTGTAGGACCATTTTTTGCGTTTTCACACGACCTTGTAGAAGAAATTTCAAGTTTTAACGATTTTATTCTATCTTACTCAAAATTTTATTCTTATTTGACTATCTACCAGGTCCAATTTTACGCTATTATCTACGAAGCTTGGATAAAATTCAACAAAGAAAGTTCAATTATTACTATCGATTCTAATGATCGAGCTGAAGGTTATAAAAAATTAATAATAGATATTTTTGAAAAAGAATTTACAACTCTGCTTAATTCAAAAGTATTCCTGGACAATTACTTAAAATTAAGCAATGAATACACAACGTTGTCAAAAATTTATCAACAACAATTTAATAAATTTTTAAAATTCTTGAATTATCCTACAAAAGAGGATATTGATAGTATGGTCGAAGAATTAACCTTTTTTAGAAAAAATATTCTTAATCTAAATCAATTAATGGGAAAAAGAATTGAATATGATGCAAACAAATCTGATTGAAGAGAAAAAATTATCTCAAGATGATAACAAGAAAAGTTT
>QCWD01000198.1 GCA_013114725.1 Nitrososphaeraceae archaeon
ATATCAGCAATAAAATTGTAGACCAATTTATAATTTTATCATCCTAAATTATCAATAGTATAAGATTATTTATTTAATGTAAGTTAGTATCTGTAATTTTATGTTTCTGTATATACAATGTACATCGAAAAGAAATTAATGTTAAGGATCTTGTTTTATATCAAGATGTTTTTTATAAATCCTATAGACACAGATTTTATTAGAGTTAAGAATATAATATCAAAAAAATAATATATTCAATATAGACACAATAACATTAATCAAGTCTCAAAACAAAAAAATCAAACCAAACCATCAAATCTCTTTCCACTATAGGATACTCATGGAAAAATAAACTGTTTATAAACTAAATCAGAGAATTTCAAATGTATTAAATGTCTTGTTTTTAATAATAATTACTTTTGTATTTTTCGTATTATTTTATCTGTGTTATAAACGGATTTGGCAAATATTATGTAAATATAGTATTTTAATCAATACTGCATCTAAGTTGTTGTCAGTATTGAAGCAACGAGATATAGTGTTACAGGTTCCTCATACTCTTATCTATAATATTTGAGTCATTTTTTATCAAGTATTTCTTGTTCTGTATAGAATCTTACCTGAAAACCGTTTATGTTGTATATCCCATCGTCGACTTTCCCTTCCCATAGAATTTGTCATTATGAATTCTAACAGAAAAGAAGTTTAACCCTCAGTTTTAATACACTTTTTATTTCTGAAAATACAAGTTCAAGTTCATCGAGTGAAAATTGCATGTTAAAAAACATGTGCGAGTAAACGGCATCAAAAGAAGCGTTAGAAAAAGGAAGTAGATTTTTGATATCAAAAACAGGAGTATCTATTGCAAGGTTTTTTTCTTTTGCAAGAATGATCAAAATGTCAATACCAATTTTAGAGTAATCCAAAGCATTAACTTTGAATCCATTTGAAGCAAAAAACAAACTATCTACAATGGACTGAACCAAGTTCTAACATATTCTTGACATTATTTTGTTTCATGTGATTGAAACAAGGCTTGGCAAAATTGTTAGGCACGTCGCCAAAAAATCCATTATCAAAAGAATATATCTTATTCCAGATCTCATTCATGTGATAGTATATTGTAATCATATTCTCCTTTTTATCTTGTGTTTGTGTTTATATTCACCTTAATGCAATCACTACAAAAAATAATAATTGAAACTAGAAAAAAGAAATTAGATTTTATTTCAAAAAATCTATGTATATAACATTACATGACTAGCATTCATATAATCAAATCCTATTTCAGTGAACAATAATAGAAGTATACTAAATAATATTTGTTCTCATGTTATAGTACACATGACCGAAATATCTTTGTATAGAGTGATTCACAAATCCTATATAGCTTTATTACCCCTCTATTGTCTAAAAATGTACAAACTAAACCCATATACACTGTTTGGAACGCTTTTTCTGTCTTCTGTTTTGTCAGGAAGTATTAACACTAAGAAAATTTTTTCATTTTTTGAAAGCGTAAAAGAAAAAAATCTGCAATTTGTGATAACTCTTATAATCTCAAAATTAAAAGATGTGATAAAACGAATAATCTCAATTTAACTGATGTTTACAATAGCATATGTGTTGATTGATAATAAAAATATCATTAAATACCTAGTAAAAATAAGAATATAAACGATGTTTGAAAAATTAAGAAATGCATTCTCAAATTCTTTTTTAAATATACTGAATAAAGAAATTACTGAAAAAGATATTGATAATAATATATTTGATTTTCAGATTTCACTTTTAGAAAGTGATGTTGCACAAGAGGTAATAGATGAGATAATTAAAAAATTAAAACAGGATTTAGTTGGATTAACTCTTGAAAAACAAAACTCTATAAAAGATATTATTCAATCTGGAATTCAATCGACAATATCTGGAATCTTAAACAAATCTTCTAGTGGGCAAATTGATTTGTTAGATGCAATAAAGCATAAGCGTGATTCTAAAGAAGGTCCGTTTGTAATCGTGTTTTTAGGTATTAATGGAACTGGAAAAACAACTACCGTTGCAAAATTTGCAAACATGTTACACAAAAACGGACTATCTGTAGTCTTGGCAGCAAGCGATACCCATAGGGCTGGCGCAATAGAACAATTAAGCGAACATGCAAAAAGACTTTCACTAAAAATAATTACACAACGCTATGGCGCAGACCCTTCCGCTGTGGCAAGAGATGCAGTTGAATACGCAAAGAAACATCGTATAGACGTTGTATTGATTGATACAGCTGGAAGAATGCAAACTGCCAAAAATCTTATGGATGAAATTAGCAAGATCATCAAAGTTGTAAAACCAGATAAAAAAATATTTGTAGGGGACTCACTCGCAGGAAATGATACTATAAATCAAGCCAAAGAATTTTTTTCATACACTGATTTTGATGGCGCAATTTTAACTAAAATTGACGCAGATTCAAAAGGAGGTTCTGTTATATCAGTTGCATACATAACTTCGAAACCTATATTGTATATAGGGACTGGACAGGGTTATGATGACATAGTATCATTTGATCAAAATAAGTTCATGACTTCTCTATTTTCAAGCTCCCCAGCAATTATAGAAAATCAGATCATTC
>QCWD01000034.1 GCA_013114725.1 Nitrososphaeraceae archaeon
CAAGAAACAAGAGTCAAAGATAACCTTAAAGAAGTAGAAAATAAAATCAATCAAATGGTTCAAGGAATGCAAGGACAAAGCAAACCACCAGGAACATAATCAAAATAAAGTAATCCTTATTTTCAATTTCACCTTTCTTGTTTTATACATATTAAATAAAATAATAGTTAGTTTTCTACATATTTTTGTGGCTCTACGGATAGTCATAGATGAAAGGGAAAAAAAGAGTCAAATTCCAGAATTTTTACGGAAGGAAAATATTAATATTAATTTTGCACATTTACCTGTAGCAGATTATATTATTTCAAATGATGTTGCTGTAGAGAGAAAAACTATTTCTGACCTAATTAATTCTATATTTGACGGAAGAATTTTTATCCAGTGTTCAGAGTTGATAGAACATTATCAAAAACCATTAATCCTCTTAGAGGGCAATTTACATGATCTTATAAACTCAAATGATATACCTGAAAAATACAAAATAATGGATAGAATTCCATTAATTTTTGAAGCATTATCTAGAATAGTCATTGACTATGGAATACCGATTATTAATGTACCCTCACCTGAATATTCTACTAAAATGCTTGTTACTCTAGCTAAAAAAACAAAAAATAATGATAATAATGGACCATTATTAAAAAGGATTAGAAAAGGAAATAACTTGTATAAACAACAATTATCCGTCTTATCTTCGCTACCCGGAGTGGGCAATAAATTGGCTCTTAAAATGCTAACAAAATTTGGCAATCCAATTAATGTTATAAACGCTTCAGTTGCTGAATTATCATTAATACCTGGATTTGGACAAGCTCGTGCTAAAAAGGTCCGTCAAATTCTTGATACCGTCTATACCAACAATCAAAGTCATCATTATCAAAAAACTTTGGATGTTGAAAAAAACATAATTTAGATCTGTACTATCTATTATTAGATAATAATAATCGAAGACAATAAATTTTATTTGATATGTATTTTGGTTATGAAATTAGTTAAAAAATTTGAAATTCAAAATAGACAGAATATATCAAATTTTTTAAATAATCAACCAGTAGGACGAATCTCTACCATTGATGCAAATAATTTTCCGCAAATCATACCAATGAATTTTGTTTATACTCCAAATCCTGTAACCTTGCCAGCAGAAGACAAACAATCTCATGATGTAATCTATATGCATTCACATCCGTTTGGAGAAAAAATTGAAAATATTAAAAGAAATTCCAAATCTGGATTTGAAGTTGATAAATATATCTGTTTTTTACCTTCCTATTATTTTCATCCTATTGATGCCTCACAGGCAGATACATTATATATTAGCGTTGTAATGAAAGGAAATTCATATCTTGTTAATGATTTTGAGGAAAAAGCATTTGCATTAAATGCTTTGATGAAAAAATATCAAAAAGAAGGAAAATATAAGTTGCTTGAATCACCTATGAAAAGTGTACAGGAAGTTACAGTCATAAAATTTATACCATTTCAGATTCATGGAAAATATAAAATAGGACAACACTGGGAACGATCTTATCGACTTAAAATGGCAGAACAAATTCTTAATAGAGAAAACCTTTCCTATGCCAAATCTATACTAAGTATAATGGGAATTAGGATTTTGGATAACGGTACCCTAGAAATAGTACAAGATCCAAATTTATAATTTAAACAATCTTGTTTATTTTGTTTTTTAATGTTGCCCACAAATTTGAAAAGCAAACATCGCATATCCAATAACATTGCCATTTGTTCTAAACGAATAGAAATTACGTGTCTCCTTCGGCATTAATTCAGATTTTAATTCTTTCGCAGTTTGCCTCGATACCTCCAACTTTAAAAAATCGTTTGCAATTTTATCTAAAGGTACTTCATCAAGATGTTTTACTTCAATTATAACTATTGAAATTATTCGTTTCACATCTTCTTTATCAGCAATCAAAAAATATTTTAAATCTTCAGGCTTATTTTGGTATAATGGATCAGAGAAAGTAAATGGATCAGAGAAAGTAAATGGATCAATTTTTACGTATTTTGATAAACTTTCTTTAAATAAATACGATAAATTATTCATGCTAGCTATATCCATTATATCTAAATTTTTAATTTCATCCGTTGTCGGTGGTAAAACTTCAGGTGATAACATAACTAGTCATTTACTAAATTCTTTTTCGTATATTATATATCTAACTTGATATTTTTTCTAACGAAAACTAGTTCTGTTCCTCAAAATACTTCACTCGTTCTTTTTTGAATTCTCTAGAACTAAATAAAATTCTGTAATCGTTTATTTTGATTGTTTCGGAAATTTCTTTGGCAATTTTTTCTGCGGCCTCTATAGTTCTTGAATGTATCATACTAAATAGATTATATCCCCAATCCGGATATCTTGGTCTCCTATAACAATGACTCACTTGTGGATATGCCGCCAATTTTTTTCCAATTTCATCTACTTGTTCATCAGGAATATTCCATACAATCATTCCATTAGCCGTAAACCCAGCTTCTCGGTGTCTTAATATCGCCGCAAAACGTCTCATGACACCAATTTTTTCAAACTCACTTGCTTTTTTAAACAATTCTTTTGTAGATATTGATAAATTTAATGCCTTTTCTTTGAAAGGTTCAGAAATTACTTCTAAATCTTTTTGTAATTCTCTTACAAAATTCTTATCGTCTTCTGTTAGCTCAAATTTAGTAGAATCCATTTCCTTAAATTCTTCACTTGGTTCTGGCTTTTCGGAATCTTGGTTTACCATATCCAATTTAACTCCAATCTTGTACATTTTTAAAGTAGGTAAAATTCTGTATTTTATTACTCCATCAAGTGATGCTATCTTATCTAATATTGATTTTATATCTTTATCAGGAGGTACAGCCAATGTAAACCAAATATTGTATTCATGATTTCTCTCATAATTGTGACTCACTCCAGGATACTTGTTTATTTCATTTGCTATGTATTCTATCTTGTCTGTCTTAACTGCAAAAGCGATCAATGCACTTTTATATCCTAACCTTCTTGTATCAAAAATTGCGTTAATCTGTCTAATTAATCCTATCTCCTTAAGAAAGGATATTCTTTTCATAACTTCTTCCTCTGATATATTGTATTTTCTACCAATCTCCAAATATGGTCTATCGGTTAATGGAAATTTCCATTGTATTTCGTTTAATATTTGTTTATTGAGCTCGTCAATCTGATTTACTTGAACAGATGAAGACAATTTTTATTGATTTGAATTTTATCTATTAAATACTTATTGTGTTAAACATTATGTTTAAATTTTAAAAAATAAATATTATATTATTACCTTCAAATCATTTATTAATAATTGCAAAATTTCTTTTGCAATTATTGACATGAGAATTGCATTCAAAACCAATTATCATATCATCTGAATTTGTATCAATAATACAATCAGCAGAATCAATACCATCTGTTCCATTAATTACATTCAAATTTGATTCCCCCTTCAGATGAAAATTTAGATCATTACAAAAAGATTCATTGTCCGATACATCAAAATATTGTAATGATAAAATAATGAGATTCCAAAAAATGACCGTGAATCAAGACGCATAAATCATACAAGGATTTGCTTTAAATAAACCAAAGATTTTCATTCCATCTTTTTTGCGTCTCACAATAATAAAATTAATAATTATTCTTTTATCTTTTAGTTATCTCAATATATTATTTTATGTAATGAAAAATATAACGTAAATTTATAAATTGCATTTACCTTTCATACCTATGATTTAATAATTATGATCATTTCTAAAGATAATTCGGATGATTTTAGTGATCTTGAAGGTGATTTTCATGATGAAATCGAAGAAATTCATATAGAAGAAAATGAAACTGATTCATCACCATTACAATTAGATACAAAATTACAATCAAAAGAATCTTTAGATTCAAATCAACAAAATATAGATAACAAAACTATTCAAAATGAAAATGCAAAATTATCACCACAAGAATCGGATTCCAAATTTTTCGCCGTCAGGATAAATGGTGGACAGGAAAATATTATAGCAAATATAATTCAAAACAAAATAAAAGCCAAACAAATCAATGTGAGATCAATCCTGCTTCTTGATAGCTTTAAGGGATATCTCATTGTAGAGGCACCTGATTCGAATTTGGCTTATGAGGCGTTAGCCGGAATTAGACATATTCGTGGACAGATAAGAGGAGACCTTCCATTTAAAGACATTGAAAGATATCTAGTGAAGAAGCCTGTAGTTTCTGATTTGAATATTGATGATAATGTTGAGATTATTGCTGGACCGTTTAAATCTATGAAAGCAAAAATAACTAGGGTTGATTATGAAAAACAAGAAGCAACAGTAGTTTTATTGGATTCGCCATATCAGATACCTGTTACTGTAGATGCAAATTATTTAAAAAAGGTGGCCTGATCTAAAATATTTTTTTCCTAATTGACGATTTATATTAGGAGTTAGGATTTTTATTTCCTTAAAAATGGGAGAAACAAAAACTATATCAGCTCTTGTAAGTGGTGGCGAAGCAAGCGCAGGTCCTCCTCTAGGTCCTTCATTAGGTCCTCTGGGAGTTAACGTATTACAAGTTGTAAATACTATTAATGAGAAAACTAAAGATTTTCCGGGAATGAAGGTACCGGTAAAAGTTGAGGTAGACCCTGAAACTAAAAAATTTACTGTAGAAGTTGGAATACCTCCAACGACAGCATTGATAGCCAAGGAAGCTGGAATAACAAAGGGATCTGGTACAGCAGGAAAAGATTACGCGGGAAACATTTCAATGCAAAGCATCGTCAAAATAGCCAAAATGAAAATTGATAAATCTTATGCTGTGGAATTATCAAGTGTCGTAAAAGAGATTGTTGGGTCATGTGTAAGTAGTGGTGTTACAGTTGAAGGTAAACCTGCAAAAGAATTTTATGCACAATTAAATTCAGGACAGTATCAAGACCTAATAAAATAATCCTCTAATCTTTTATTTTAATTTACTCATACATTTTTTAATCAGAAATTTATTCAAGTCAATCAGAAAATTAAAATATGCCAACATTTTTAAATTGTGTTTAAACTTAAGGAGATTTGTAGAATGTCAATTCAACAAGGAAATGTTGGCGGAATGCCAGTTTTAATTTTAAAAGAAGGCGCAACTCAAACTAGAGGTAGAGAAGCTCAAAAAAATAATCTTACAGCTGCAAAATTGATTTCAGAAGTAGTACGCACAAGTTTAGGTCCAAGAGGAATGGATAAAATGCTTGTGGATTCATTGGGAGATGTTACAATAACAAATGATGGTGCTACAATTCTAAAAGAAATAGATGTACAACATCCTGCTGCTAAGATGATGGTTGAAATTAGTAAAGCAACAGATAATGAAGTTGGTGATGGCACAACTTCTGTTGTAGTACTTGCTGGTTCTCTTTTAGAAAAAGCAGAAGAATTAATCACAAAAGATGTTCATCCAACTGTAATTGTTGATGGATATAGAAAAAGTGCAGCAAAGGCAATCGAGATTATGAATAGTATCGCTCAAAAGATACAACCAGATGATAAAAATGCGTTAATTAAAATCGCAAAAACTTCAATGCAAACCAAACTTGTATCAAGAGAAGCAGATGAATTAGCAGAAATTATTGTTAGTGCAGCTCTTCAAGTTGCAGAAAAAACAGATTCTGGATACAAGATGGATGTAGATGATGTTAAAGTTGAAAAGAAAGCAGGTGGCTCGCTTAGAGATACATCATTAATTGAAGGAATAGTACTTGATAAAGAAGTGGTTCACGGTGGTATGCCAAAAAAAATAGAACATGCCAAAATTGCATTATTAAATTGTGCTTTAGAGATAGAAAAAACCGAATTTGATGCTAAAATCAACATCAGTTCTCCAGAACAGATGCATATGTTTTTGGAAGAAGAAAATCGTATGTTAAAAGAAATGGTAGATAAAATTCAAAGTACTGGTACAAATGTCGTAATTTGTCAAAAAGGCATCGATGATATTGCTCAACATTACTTGGCAAAATTCAATATTTTAACAGTACGTAGAGTAAAAGAAAGTGATATGACAAAATTAGCAAGAGCTACTGGAGCACGTTTAGTCAATAATATTGATGACCTTACATCAAAGGATATAGGTAGTGCTAATCTTGTTGAAGAACGCAAGGTTGAAAGTGACAAATGGGTATTCATTGAAGGTTGTAAACATCCTAAATCTGTAACCATACTTATTAGAGGTGGATCTCAACGAGTGGTCGACGAGGCAGACCGTTCAGTCCATGATGCATTAATGGTCACGAAAGATGTATTGGAAAAACCTGCAATAGTTGCAGGTGGTGGTTCACCAGAATCTTATACTGCTGGAAAACTCAGAGAATGGACAAGTACGTTATCTGGCCGTGAACAATTAGCAGCCGAAAAATTTGCTGAAGCATTGGAATCAATACCTTTAACCCTAGCAGAAAATGCAGGAATGGATCCAATTGATACAACTACAGAATTACGTGCTAAACAAAGCAAGGGCTCAAAATGGATGGGTATAGATGCAAGAAATGCAAGAATCACTGATATGTCAAAACTAGATATAATGGAACCATTGGCAGTTAAAGAACAGATAATCAAATCCGCAACAGAAGTGGCATCCATGATTTTAAGAATTGACGACGTAATTGCTTCTAGCAAATCTGCTGGTGGTCCACCAGGTGGTCCAGGAGGAATGGGAATGCCTCCGGGCATGGGAGATATGTAAATAACTATTTTTCAACTTTTTTTAATTCTGCATGAATCACTTCTCTTACATAAATACCTGTATCTTTTAATTTGAGTAATCTATCTAAATATTCATTCCATGAAATGTTATTAGTATAAATATCAGACCATACTTTGAAATGCTTCTCAAGATTTTTTAATATATTATAATGTTTGCTACAGTATCCATGTGAAAAAATTTTTTCACTTAAACAGGCTTTGCAAGATTTTTTCAATATTAAAACTCTCTGTATAGCTATAAATTCAGTGATACATGATTAGCTTTATATAATTATGTTTATAATTCAATTATCTTTTAGAATTACTGGTGAGAACAAATGGGTTTGAATAAATCAATCTTGGTGATTTCGGTTTCTATAATTTATCTTGTGTTTTTCTTTGCATTATCTTCTGGACTTGTCAACGCATTGCTTCAATATAATGAAATTCCAAAAGGATTTTTAGTTATACCTAATAGATCTATTCAAACCATTACAGAAACATTCGCATTTGTAGTAATTTTATTTATTGGTGTAGGTGGAGTAGTATTGTTATATAGGTCTGGTAGTACATCTAAAATTAAAAATCAATATAGTTTATTGGGTGCAGGATTTGTTTTATTGTTGATTTCTATTGGAATTGGTTTTTGGCTTTTAAAAATTAAAGTATGACATAAAATGATTAAAAATAAATCTCATTTAACTATAATAAAAAGAAATTTAACTTAATTGATAAAAGATATCATGTTTTGTTAAATAATGGCGTTTTTATAGGAAGATTTCAACCCATTCATTTAGGTCATTTAGAAGCAATTAAATTTGCTCTGACTTGCGTTAAGGATTTGACCATTGTAATAGGTAGTGCACAAAAAAGTCATGAATTGAGAAATCCATTTACCTCTGGAGAACGTATTGAAATGATACGATCTTCATTAAAAGAATTAAAAATAAGTATCGAAAGAGTGACTTTAATTCCAGTGCCTGATGTTGATATTCATTATCTATGGACCTATAATTTAGATCTTTTAATTCCAAAATATCAAGTAGTTTTTACTAACGATCCATTTACATCCCTTTTATTTGCAGAAAGAGGAACAAAAGTTATACAACCTCCTTTGATTAAAAGAACCGACTTATCAGCTACTGAAGTAAGAAACAGAATAGTTAATGATAGGTATTGGAAAAAACTGGTTACTCTTTCTACATATAAAATAATAAAAAAAATTGATGGAACAAAAAGACTGAAGACTTTAAACTTAAAACATCATGAAAAGCTCGATAGTCATTAACCATCAATATCTTCCAAAGAAACATTAGATATAATAATTATGTGTTAATTATGGTAATCAAAATGAATATTGAATTCAATAAATCTTATAGTAATTATAATTATTTTCTAGCAGAAAATAATCTTTCAATTGGAGATACTGTTGATGTTAAAACTAAAGAGACTCAATATGTTGGTATCTTAATGAATAGATACGAATCATACGATAAAAATCATATAGTACTTAAACTAAAAAATGGATATAATATTGGAATACAAATCGCTAAAATACAATCAATAAAGAAATCTGATAATTTACTGAAATCCGGATTTCAGAATAAATCATTTATTTCTAATGTTTCAGAAAATTTAACATTAAATCAAGAACTTCCAAAAGTCATGTTACTTAGCACTGGAGGAACTATTGCCAGTAAAATAGATTATCGTACCGGAGCTGTTACCGGATTACTTTCTGCTTCAGATCTATATACTTCAGTTCCAGAATTGAAAAATTATGCATCGGTTGATACAGAAGTAATATTAAATGAGTATAGTGAAAATATTGAACCGTTTCACTGGACATTAATTACTAATAAAATAGCAGAAAAAATTAATCAAAATCAATATAGTGGAATAATTGTATCACACGGAACGGATACTATGAGTTATACGGCTGCTGCACTAAGCTTTTCACTTACAAATTTACCAATCCCAATCATACTGGTAGGATCACAAAAATCATCTGATAGACCATCCTCTGATGCACCAACAAATCTCGTCGGAGCAATAACCTTGGCTACACGATTAGATTACAGTGGAGTTTTTGTTTCAATGCATGAAAATTTATCTGATGATGTTATTGCATGTCATCTTGGAACAAGGGTTAGAAAAAATCACACTAGCAAAAGAGGTGCATTTGAATCAATTGATGTATCGCCAATTGCATTAGTAAAAGATCATGAAATTCAAATCAAAGATTTTCAATCAGATTTTATATTAAATAAAAGAATTACTGACCATGGACTACAAAAAAACAAATTAATTGCTAAACCAAATTTTGATCCACATGTGTTTCTTTTGAAATTTTATCCTGGATTAGATCCAAAAATAATAGATAATATACAATTACTTGGTTACAAAATATTAATAATAGAAGGAACCGGCTTAGGACATGTAAATAAAAAATTTATTTCACATCTAAAAAAATCTATAGATTCTGGAATTTTAGTATTTATGACTTCACAATGTATATGGGGTAAAACCAGATTGACAGTCTATGATACTGGACGAGATCTTTTAAGCATAGGAGTAATCCCTTTATCAAATATGTTGTCTGAAACAGCTGTTGTAAAAGCAATGTGGTTATTGGCTAATACGGAATTTAAAAATATAAAAACATTAATGAATGTAAATTATTTTAATGAGATATCTAACATTACCTCTATTTGTTAACATTTAAAATATTCTATGGGTTATTAAAAATGAACTTGAATCTTCCTGATGTAAAAATAAAGATTGGTTTTGAAATTCACCAGCAGCTAGATACAAAGAAAAAACTTTTTTGTGATTGTTATTGTGTTGATGCAAATAATTTGGATTCAACATTTATTCGAAAGCTCCGTCCTACACAAAGTGAATTAGGTTTTTTTGATTCTACAACAATATTTGAATCAAAAAAAAATCGACTTATTAAATACCATTTCTCACCAAATTCAAGTTGTTTAGTAGAAGCAGATGAAGAACCGCCACATGATATTAATTCAGATGCATTAGAAACTGCACTGATTATTTCTTTAGCATTACATTCTACCATTGTTGACGAAATACACGTAATGAGGAAAATAGTAATTGATGGGTCTAATACAAGTGGGTTTCAACGTACTATGCTAATTGCTACGGGTGGGTATATTGAAGTTAATGATAATAAAATTGGTATCCAAACTATCAGTTTAGAAGAAGATGCGTCCAAAATCATTTCTGATGATGGAGTATTTAGAGAATATAGTTTAGATAGACTTGGAGTACCTCTTATTGAAATAGCCGTTGAACCAGTTACAGTTAGTGGTAAAATTGAAGAAATAATTAAAATTGCCACTACTATTGGACAATTATTGCGAGCAAGTAAAAGAGTTTCTAGGGGTCTTGGAAGCATCCGTCAAGATGTAAATATTTCAATAAATGATGGAAATGTAGTTGAGGTAAAAGGAGTTCAACAATTAGATCAATTATTCACTATGATAAAATACGAAATCTTTAGACAACATGGCCTGATGTTGATCAGCGAAAAATTAAAAACGATCCAAAAAACTCATGAAATTGCAATAGGAAGTAAAATTATAGATGTACATGATATAATGAATAATTCTAAATCCAAAGTTATTAAAAAAATTATCACAAGTTCAGGTGATTGCATCTTTAAAGCAATTCGTATTGATGGTTTTGGAGGTCTCTTAGGATTTGAACCGTATCCTGGCATAAGATTAGGTAAAGAACTTGGTGAATTAGTTAGATTTTATGGTATAGGTGGCATTTTCCATTCCGATGAGTTACCAAATTATGGAATTACTTTACAAGAAGTTCAAATGGTAAGAAAAAGATTAGATATCATTACTGATGAAATTAATGCCTTTATCCTTGTTGGCGGACCTTCTGAGATATTGGACTATGTAATAAATGCGATATGTGAAAGATTATCTTATGCACTGATAGGCGTTCCATATGAAACTAGAGCAATAACTGTAGAGGGAAAAACTGTCTTTAGTAGACCACGAGCTGGTTCAGCAAGAATGTATCCAGAGACTGATATTCCACCATTTCAAATTAGTCCACTATTACTAGAATCATTATACACAAAAATACCAAAAACATGGAATGACATTATTTTGTCTATAACTCAAAAATATAAAATCAATATCCAACTTGCTGAACAAATTTTTGATTCCCGTTATTATCAGATATTTGAAAAAATATCTGATTCTACATCTATACCTCCATCATTTGTTGCCTCTAAATTAGTTGAAGATATTACTAATTTGGAAAGGCAAGGATTTGATTCAAAGTTATTAACTATTGATATGATAAAGGATGTATTCTCTAGACTGGAATTAAACGAAATAGCCAAAGAATCAATTCCATTAATTTTCGAAAAAATAATGAAAAATGATGTGGCAGGTGTAGAAGATGCAATAGTTGTACTGGGATTAAAATCCCTAACTGAAACTGAATTAAATGAGGTTATTGATAGTATTATTCAAGAATATTCTGATATCATAAAGAGCAAAGGCAGAGATTCTTTTAGTCTATTAATGGGCAGAAGTATGTCAAAATTAAGAGGAAAAGTTGATGGTCAAAAGGTAAATAATATCATTAAACAAAAGTTGGAACAATTAGTTCATAATAGGTCAAAATAAATATAATTTCTCATTTGAACTGGCAATAAATTTAAGGAATAGATCTCTTTCAAGTAACGAATTACCGTACTTTTATTTCTATATTGCGTTCCATACTTGATATTGATA
>QCWD01000035.1 GCA_013114725.1 Nitrososphaeraceae archaeon
AAACGTTGAAGTTCTCTCTGAGAAATTATTCCAACATAAGTGTCTTTTTCCATTATCATCAATCTTCGTATATTGTTTGTAAGCATAATATCTGCGGCTTTATCAAGACTTGTAGACGAGTCTACTGATATCAATGGTGTACTCATTATCAATTCTACCTTGTTTTCAAGGTCCATCGTTTCATTAGCCAGATATTTGAGAATATCTCTTTCTGTCAAAATCCCTACAGGTTTATCTTTTTCAGATACAATAACTGCACCAATGTCACCATGTACCATCTTCTTTACTGCCATTTTTATGGTATCATCTTTGTTTACAGAAATAATGCTTTTATTCATTATATCACTAACATTATTTATCTGGTTTTTCACAACCTTTATTTTTTTTAAAGTAATATATTTGTCACCAGAACAAAACAGATTCCAAGTATGTTAAACATATGTGACTTTCTATTACCGTTTCAATATAAATATAAATATAAATTCGAAATTTTCACATTCAAATTATTTTGTTAGATTAAAATAGTATTCTACACTTTGAAAATATCGTCTAAAGTAGTTTCAGGATAATAATTTCTTGCGTGCTGTAAGATGTTTCTTGCGTTTTCTGGTAAACCCATTCCAAGTATATCTTTGAATTCCAATGCATTTATAATTGATTTACCACCGTAATGATTATTAAAATAAACCCTAATCACCTTTATTTCAGTAGTTCCATCTATGGTCGTTTCCATCAATCTTTTTATTCTTTCACTCCATAGACACAATTCGTCTTTTGAATATAGATAATTATACCGATGTATTGCATTTCTCCCATGAAATCTTATAAATAAATGCTCTACAGTCGTAATTATTATCTCTGATAAAAACCCAAGATGATCTGAAAACGGAGAATCTGTCAATACCGCTGCAATATTGTAATGTCCCAGCATTTCCCATGGACCTTCAGTATTCCAAGATTGATGTCTGAATTCAAGAGCATATTGGTAACCTCTGGGAAGTCGGTCTAGAAAATTTTCTACTGTTTTAAAATCATTTACTGTAAAACTTGGTGGAAGTTGGATAAGTATTGCACCTATCTTCTTTGCTGCTTGGAGAGGAGATATCTTATCAAGAAATTCATCTAACATGATTATAGCTCCTTTGTTGATATCAAGTCTTTTAATATGTGTTATAGTTTCAGGAACCTTAATTGAGAATTCAAAGTTATCTGGTGACATTTTTTCGAGTCTTTGAAATGTCTCTTTTGTCATATACTTGTAAAATTTTTCATAAAAAGTTGAATCCATTTCTACAGTATTAAAAAATTGGCCGTAAAATGGGAGTTTTTTTGTTATGCTGTTAGGATAAAAAATTTTTCCCCATCCACCTTTTTCTGGAGGACCCGAATAACTCCACCCAGAACATCCAACCAAGATTTTCTGCATTATACCACAAATATGTATTTACACATTTAAATATATGATATATGTTACCCCCTTTTGATCCATGAAAATGAAAAATTTTTATCTAATTATGCTTTGTTGCACAGCTGTAAAAATTGACGATAGTTAGTGAATCAAATTTGTTATGAACAAATTACTAAAATATATTTCATATACCATATTCATTTTTAACCGAAAAAGAATAGGTTTCTTAATTACTTTCTTTTTTTATAATTTACTGATGCATTATTGTAAGTCTGTGTCACTATATTGGAATAAAATTAAAACACCGATAAAAATTCTATTTTGAAGTTTTTAGAAAATTGAAAAAATTATTTATTAAAGATTCTCTATACTTGTTAAAGTCATTCTAATTGGACACTATATTAAGAGATTAATAATACTCCCCATATAGTTGATTTGAATTTGATAGGTGCATATACTATAAATCTGTCTTTACCATCAATTTTTTCGATGTTGTGTCCCGATTTGTTATTCATGACATCTTTGAAAGATTGCAGAGCTCGAAAATCAAATTGATTTTGATTACTAATGTCTGATAAAGATACTGAACTAGAGATAACTTGACCGTTGCTATCTACATATACTGCAATTTCATTTTTCGGTAGTGAAAGAGATTGTAATAATTTGTAATAGGTTGAAAGACCTTGATCGCCTGCAAACAATCCTATCAAGTTTTCAGTATTGTTGGTATTACCGCTATTTTTATCAGAGTATAAAGGTACTGCAATATTGAAATTTGGAAGCCCAGAGGACGGAGATATAACTACATTTCCAAGATATGTCTGGCCAGTAGAAATGGCACCTTTAAAATAATCTCTAAATGCAAAGTTATTTATCGTGAGATTTTCTTGTTTAAAATACGGTTCTTCAAAATACATATCACCGTTTGGTAGTATGTAGAAAATCCTTTCAAAATCCTTATCTACAGACAAAATATTTTGTGCTATTTGTCTTTTTACTATATCTGCGTCTTTTGGAATGCCATGTAAAGATGGGTCTATTAAACTAGCATTGGGTAAAGTGCTAATTTGTGGAAGTGTGCTTGCTATTTCTAATATGGCAGCTGATTTATTGAGTTTGGTTTCTAATTGGTCGGCTAACAGCTGTACTATGACAGTTTTGTAAGGTAATAGTTCTGTCTCATTAGTTTGTAGTGATGAATCATTATTTAGTAATACATCATCTTGTGCGTTTAAAGTTTGAAACAAACCATTATTTTCATAAATCAATAAAGAAACACTTCCAATTATAAACATAAAACTAATGGCAATATTCAAAGACATTCTTTCCAATATGGGAGCTTAAATAATACAGCATAAATAAATTTCTTCGTCAATTTAGTAATACCCGACTAGCAATAGTTTTCAACTCTACTATTAACAAAACAAATCTTGGTGATCTAATGTTTTTATTTGATTTGCCATTTTATGGAATTTGTTTTATTAATCAAATTTCAAAAAAATAATAAAATCTTGATAATGTATTTCTTTGGATGATGAAATATATATCTTGATTTTATTATCAACATTAATTTTATTTACAGACACATTTATTTTTGGATTGTTAAAATTACATTAGGTTAGATCTATTTTAGTATATGCATTTACATTGAATTTATCTAGATACAACTATTGTAAAGAATTTCTCTGTTGTATTGTCTGGACCAACTATGATTACCTAATTGACAAAAAAATGGTTGTTGACATTTTGATTTTTATGTATTAAGTTCGAGTATTTTTGCAGACAAACCTGTCAACAATCATTAAAAAAATTCATTTAAAATTAAGTCATAAAATCATGTAATTTTGAGATTAAAAAGAAAAAATAACCAAATGTACTGAGATAGAATAGACTCATACTAATGGCTTAGTTCAGATGTATTTAAGTCATTAGTGCTTTTGAAAATTTATATATCCAATTCTTCTCCATCATTATGATTTTAACAAACACATAACTTAATCACGGTCATTTTTTTTCTTACTAACCTTTTTAAGAGATGAATAACAACTATAATTATGCCAATAGATTCAGAATTTCCAAAAAATCATAAGGTTGTAGGAAAGCATAAACATGAGGACGGCCGATTTCACTTTGTATGGGGCCCAGGCAGGTCTGATGCAGAAACTTCATCTAATGAACAGGTACAGGAAGCTTACAAATCGCGAGGAGAAGAATATGTTCCATTAGGAGTACATGGCACTTTCGTTGGAGTTGACTGGGATTCGTGTATTGCTGATGGTGCATGTATAGAAGCATGTCCCGTCCAAGTTTTTCAATGGTATAGGAGTGAACATGATATTCCTGCAGTACAAATGGTTAATGCAACAAGTGCTGGAATAGGAGAAAACCATAGTAGAGAAGGAAGAAAGGACTACACCGACAAGTCTGACCCAGTAAGAGAATCTGATTGCATATGGTGCATGGCTTGTGTTACTGTTTGTCCTACTCAGGCAATAAAGGTAGATGAAGCAAATTTAGACGTTCATAAAAAGACAGCAGAGACAGCCGGTTAGATTCATTTTAATAGATCATTTTATTTTTTTCTGAACTTGTATGATTTGTTTTCAAAAAATATTAAATGATACAAGAGAAAAAAAATTTAAATTAATAAATATCTCAATTTTCTAGAGTTCATTCAAACATTCTACATAATATAGGCCTCTTTTTAAGATAATATTTTCACCTCCTAATTCTATTTTGAATCTAGATTTTTGATATCATTATAAATCAATATGAAAAATGATATCCAATTATAGTTATGTTTCAGATAACAATTTCTTCTTTCAGTACATATATAATATCATCAAATCCTTCAATCCTGTCTTTAAAATACTGGTTTGTACTTTCATTATTTTATCAAATGTATTTCATATGATGAGTGGAGATAGTTTTTTAGTCCCAGTACAGTACAGGTCTTTGGATACCATGTACCACCGTCAGAATATACTGGATGGCGTCCGTGTTTTCTAACAGTGATTCTATGAATTGCGCAGCAACACGCATATTTCTACGCTCAGATCTTTGAATAAAAATTCCTAGGATAGAATGATGTACAGGTTCGGTAGAAATCCATAGATAGTAATGTTTCCATCCAATTTGTTTTGGATAAAAATTCGTCAATGATAAATGCAGATATCCTTTTTCTTCTGTAAACTATCTAGCTCATAAACCAAAACGTTGTACCAAGTTCCAGACGGACACATAACTTCTTTTCTTCCAATCTCCAAATATGGATAATGCTTTACTGGTGTTGGGTAAACTAATGCCAAGAAAATATAGATACAAAGAGTACATTACTACAACAGTTGATGTCATGTTTCATTCAAATGTAATTTGTTTAAATCATAAATAGGTTATCCGCAGCTATATATCTATCGTTAAATTAATAACCATGATTTCAATTAAATTTAATTTGAAAATTAAAAAAAAGAATTTTTAAAAATGTTTTGATATTTAATTATTTTTTGGTCAAAATACAAAAATGATAGTGTATGACATGAATTGAATAGAAAACAAATTATTTATTAAAATTTAAAAACCATTTTTACATATTCATTTGTCAATATTTTCATCAAAAATTATAATTTAACAGAGATGAATTCTTTATGTTAAGTTATAATTTTTAAAATAATATTCTAATTACAATATGGTTTTGCCCACTTCTCATCTGAAAATTCTGAAATATCACAGTATTCTTTATAGATTTGTGTTAGATTATTTTCAACTAACGCATTATTTAGATTTATTCCATCGCAATAAACAACGCCTATTTCTCTGCCATATCTATCTCCTCGACGCTGTCCGTCATCAATATCAACTTCTCCTTTTTTATTCAGACATAAATTCTTGACAAATTCCTTTGATTCCATATATCCTTCTTGACCACGTTCAGGTGTATCTATTAATGCTAGCCTTATTCTAATATCATTAATATCAAGCGTATCACCGTCTACCACGTGGTTAACAATACCTTCTAATTCGATATCATCTCGCTGTTCGTGTACTTTTGCCAAACTGTCAGAATTTGATATGTAAAGAGTGGTAGAAAAAACAATTGCCAAAATCATCATAAATATGTTAGTATACCCTAGGTTATCCAACTAATTAAATAAAAGGCTGTATAATAATAAATTATTGTATTTTACTAATATAGTACATGATTAGGATTCACATCCTATTCCATCTTTATCTCGATCAAATCCATGTGGGTCTGGTGGTATAACTATAAATCTTTTATCTGAAATGTCTCCACAATTTAAGTCCGGTGGTGGTGAAGGTATACATATATCAGGATATGAAGAATCACAGTCATCAAATTGTGCTTTTGTTGTAATGGTAATAAATGAGAAAATCATTAGACTTGATATTGTTATTATCAATAATACGCCAACGACTTTTAATGTTCTCAATTGTTAGGAATATTAAATAATCGTTCTATAAAAGTATTATAAATTAGGTTCTGTAGACGTATAAAACACAGACGACTAGACAAAATATAATCTCTTAATTAAAACCTGAAATTTTTTCAAATTGTATATTATCATGCTTAAGCCTAAAAAACCATTTTTAAAATTTTGATTGTTATAATAAACTATAGTACCTTCCTATTTTCATATCATATATTAAATATCATATTCCCTTACCTTATTTGTATACAAAAGTATCATTACCAGTGATGTCGATCCAATTTCTTCTAAAAATTGATGAATTGCTACCAATTTAGATACACAAATCCTGTCATAACTATATGATATAAACTCTATTTTATTATACAACCTAAAGAATTCTTTCATTAAATGATAAACTTCATATGATGATAGAATATGTCCGCTTCATTCTATTTCCGCTCTATTTTTTTCATATCCTCCTTCAATATCCTAAGAGGTAACTTAAAAGTAGTTATGTTATTCTAAAATAGGATTCAAAAATGAATCTTTTCACATAATAGTAATTTATGAAATAATTTTTACGTTCTTTCTCATTAATCGATGAAATATGGTGTCATGTCCCAGAAAAATTTTTTCTAATATAAAGGCAAAGTCTTTTAATGTCAGAGTATGAATGTCTATCTTTGCATACCAAAGCTGATCGAATTGCATTTGATTTACAGAACTTTTTGCAAATTATTATAAATTGCATTGAAGATTTAGAAGAAATAAGAAATTTAAAAAAGTGGTTGTTTGTTACGGATCTAAAAATTAATGATATAATTTTTATATAATAATATTATAACAAAAAAACAATGTATAAGGTAAATACAAGTTTAATCACCATCATAACTTTCTCAACGTTGATGTTAGTAGTTGGTTCAGCATTGATGACAGTTGACACAAGACAAGCAAATGCCGTTGATGTAAACGATACAACCATTCACTCAACCCATTCAAGTAAGGAGGTCACACCAATAGCCGCAATCATCTTTATCAATGAAGATAAAAACCAAAATATTGTGTTTGTTCCATCAAATGTCACAATAAATGTAGGAGAAGAAATTTTAATACTAAATAACGCCACTTCCGACCAATCTGTTACAAATGGAGCAAGTCCTGACGACCAATTTTCCGGTAAATTCTTCGATACTGAACTTATAAAGCCAGGTAAGTTTGTTGAATACGCCGCTCATAATTTAAGTCCAGGCGAATACACGTATTATTCCAAAGCTAGTCCTCAGTCAATTGGTAAAATAATTGTCAATTAATTTTTATTTATTTTTTTATTTTATTTAATAGATATTTTTACATCGTAAACAGACCGTCTAGTTATAGTCAGATTTAGAAATAAATATGCATTTATAGAAATCATGGAATTCTTTTTTCCTTTTCAAGTCCAATAATATTTAATTCATTTTATTTTAGACTAGACACTATTTTTAATAATTAAAAGATAATAGGTTTAAAAGAGAAGAACAAAATAAGATTATTATACTAGTTTCCGATATTAAGGGTTATGTGTAACTGGTGCAAAGATGTTTGGAATTGTCCATACAACTGTCCTAGCATATCCATAAATGGTAAGTTATGTACTGAATGTGGACATTTGATTCGATAGTTTTTTAATACGCTCTCGATCTATTTTTAAAAATTTTCTTTTTAAACCAAAATAACAAATTAAAAGATAAAAGATAAAAATACGTTAAAGTTTTTGATGCGTATTTTAAAAAAAGAAACAGCATCAAAAACATCCAAAATATAGAAATACAAACAGATTTATGAATATTAATATCGGTTTTAGAAAGTATGATATTTTAAACTTTATACTTCAATCATAATTTTATGGAAATATTCTTACACAATTGAAAAAAATTTATTATAAATAGATTATGTGTATGGTTGTGTAAAGGTAATAAAATATCATCTATGGATATTACCTAACACTTATCGGCCAAAATTTCTGTAATCTTCTAGAACAAAGTCGAATTTAGCGAATTTTGTTCCATTTTTATCTTCTAATTTCATTATTAAAGGTTCTTTTACAAAGGCATCCATAAAGGGATCGTTTTCAAAATATAGTTGGGTAACCAATGAGGGATTTCCCGGATTTTCTGGAATCCATGCCTTTACATGTATATGAGCTGGTCTGGTAATATTTCCTTCGGAATAACTTCCAGGCATTATTGTTTCTAACTTATAATTTCCATTCTCATCAGAAACTACCTTGCCTCTAAGAATAAAACCTTCATTATCATATTTTCCTTCAGAATCGGCTTGCCAAAAATCTAAAATCGCTCCGCTGATTGGATTACAATTAATAAAGTCTAAAACTTTGCCTGTAACTACCAATTTTTCTCCTGTTCCTTGAAAAAACTCATTTTCATTTTTGGTTGGTGAGCCTTCTTTATAGTACGGTCCTTGAACCGCTGAAACAGTAAGTTGACATGATGAAGTTAACATATTTACGTTGGTCTGGTTATTTGGGAAGTTGATTGTATTTTGAGCAAAAGATTGCCAAGGTGAGAAGACAGAAAAGAATACAGTAACCGTGATTGCTGTTATAATGGTGATTTTTATTCTATTTGTAATCAATATGTATTTACGACCATATTAATTAAATATATATTTTGAGTATTTTTGATAATATTCTTTATTTTGATCTATCAGGATATCTTGTTTGTATTTATTTTATTTACTTCCAATTAATTGAACTATAATTTTTCTATTTCTTCCTCTGGTATCTAGTTCAAGAAAAACAATTTGTTGCCACATTCCTAAAGATAATTCAGATTCAACAAATGGTATAGTTAAACTCGGTCCTATCAAAGAAGCCTTTACATGGGAATGTCCATTCCCATCATGCCATGTGTCGTCATGCATGTATCTATAGTCTTTGGGAGCTATTCTTTCTAACATGTCTGGAAAATCCTGTTGCAATCCTGGCTCATATTCTATGGTGGTTATTGCTGCTGTCGACCCTACCACAAATATAGTGACTATCCCATCTTTCAATTTACTTTCATTCAATTTAGTTTTGACTTCATCTGTAATATCGGTAATCTCATTTTCTCCTTTTGAAGATAAAGTGATGTATTCAGTAATTATGTTTGTTCCATTCCTCATACTCTTGAAATTACTTGAGAATTTAAAAACATATTTTCTTGTTTTGGTTGTACAAAAGTGTAGTAATACTTTTTTCCGATATCAACTTAACACAGTCATCAATCTTTAATACAAAAAAATCAATTTTAAATAAATGAATACAAATCGATGAAAAGACTGTAGTGAATAAAATATTTCCATATACAATACAATTTCTATAAAATTGGATCTGTACAGACAAAAAAATCAAAAATTAATAATTTGTAATCAAACTTTTGGTATTTTGTTTGTATTTTTGTGTTGATTTATAAGATTGGACATGCCAGTCATATAGTTTTTAGCAAAAGTTGTAATTGGCTGTGATGAATACCATATACATCCCAGTACCTTGCAATCTTTACAAGTTTTTGCAATATCCCATTGAGGAGCATTCCAAATATCTTCAATGCTTTTCTCCAAAAGGTCGTATGTGTTTGACGGTGAATTGTATTTCCAGCAAGGAACTAAAACTGTTCCATTTCCATTTACAAAGATACTCTTCCATACCCCACACTCATCATAAAGTCCTCGTCCGTGTTCAATTATCTGTTCAAAATATTCTACTGGTATCATTATTCTTGGCGAATTATGTTTTTTCTTATAGTCAATAATACTCTCACAGACTGCGATCATAGTTTTTCGCTCTGGTAAAAGCGAATAGTTTACATCGGACCTATCCTCTACAAATGTTAATGAAACTGCATCAGAGCCGAGTTCTTTTGCTTTTTGAAAATAAGATTGGTCAATAAATTCCTCTGTATTGTATTTAGTAATTACCGAATTAAAATAATGGGGAATGTTGTGACTTTTTAAAAGTAAAAGGTTTTCCATTACTCTGTCATAAACTTCTTTAGATACTCCCCTTACTTTACAATATGATTCTTGATATACAGAATCAATACTACATGTAATAAATTGAATGTATTTCTTTAATTCTTCAAGGTCTATCGTATGTAATAGAGAACAATTAGTTATCAAAGTTATAGGCATTTTCAAACTATGCAAATATCTTACCAAATTCATAAAGTCAGGCCTGCTAGTTGGCTCACCTCCTTCAATAATTGCCCAGATGCAATACTTTGATACTTTATCAAAAATAATCTTCCATTGTTCCGTTGAAAGGTCGTTTCTTTGTGCCAATTTTATCTGGCTTGTTTTATCTGGATCACCAAACGGACACATTGGACAATAAAAGTTACAATAATGTGTAAGGCTAAATACTGCTATAAGAGGTCTCTTTTTGCCTACAAGTCTTGTTCCAGACCATTTTCCCAATAGCTTGATTGTTCGTATGGTGTCGATAACCATAGATGTTTATTCACGATAAAGCATAAATTTTTTATGTTTGTAATTAACACATTAATTTTGTTTTTTGATTTTATCACCTTTAACAACTTTTTTCAGATATAAAATATTAATTTTAGTGCTGCTATACATTGAATTGATATTTTTGTTATTATAGTTTAAAAATTTGTTTCAGGAAGAATTGTCATAGATTGTTATTTAGACGATGCATATTTGTAACTAATTTTGGTGTCCTTATAAATACAATGAAATAATAGTAAGTTTTGAAAGAAATAAAAACAAACATATCTTAGTTCTTTTTTGATGCAACCTTCGTATCTGCTGTTATAGATTATAGTAATTATAAGACAGTATTTTTGATATAAGCCAGATCCCGAAATGTTGAGCCTGGAATCTTTTTTAATATTTTTCCTGCTTGATATTACAAATATGGTATAAATTTGAATAATTAACTGTATAACACCTGATTTATCAATGGTAGAAATGATTGTTGATTCCTATTTCTGAAAGTATTTCAAATTATAAAATAATCTTATGTGGTATGCACAATTAATCCAAAAAAATAATTATAGATTCATATATTTTTCATAGAATGATAAAAAAATATTAACCTTTAAACTTTTACAACATTATAGTAAATTTACGATATCATGAATTTTAAAACCAAAGTAATCTTTACAGTGCTTTCGTTTGCAATAGCAGCATTAATGCTTTCAGTTTCAAATAACGGCATATCCCAACACAAGTCATTTATTGCAGTTTTTGCTCAGGAAAATGAAGCAGAAGTAGAGGCAGATATCGAACAGGAAAACAAGTGTAAAAAAGATACTGAATGTGAAAATGAAAACGAGATTAACAATAGTCTAGATATAACAAACACTACACAAACCGGAACTGGACAACTGACGGTAATTAAGGAAGTGAGTTGCTCAGTAGTACAGCCAGGAAGTATTACCCAAACATCTTCACAAAGCATCCCGGTTTTGCTCAATACGGCATTTATTCCAGTAGGTTTCCAACCATGTATTGATTTTGCCGAAGAATTAGAACCACAAGATTTCGAATTCACGGTAACTGGAAATAATCCAAATCCATCATCATTTCAGGGTTCAAGTAGCGGAGTTGTCGTAACATTGGGTGAAGGTGCGTACGATGTTGA
>QCWD01000036.1 GCA_013114725.1 Nitrososphaeraceae archaeon
GATAGAAAAATTTCTGAATCATTTGATTTGATGTATGAATCTTTGGAGTTATCGTCTGGAAGTACCAGAATAAATCGTAAAGAAGTTTTAGAAGAAAAAATGCAGAAGAAAGGTTTGAACCTGAATTCATTTAATTATCATCTGCGTGTTTTTGATTATGGAATGCCACCGCATGCGGGCTGCGGCATAGGACTTGAAAGGCTTCTTATGGCTATTACAAATACAGAAAATATACGCGATACTGTTTTATATCCAAGAGATATTGACAGATTAACTCCATAAGAAATGGATCGTTAAAATTTTAATCACTAATTGAAAAAATAAAAGAAAATAAACAGGAAATATAAGTACAATGTAATAGTAATGATATCACAGGAAGATTTACACCACATTAGTAAACTTTCAAAAATACATTTATCAGAGAAAGAATTTGAGATATACTCCATGCAAATTGAGAAAATTATTGAATATCTAGATAAACTAGACGAAATTAATTTAAATGAATCAAATGATTATAAAATTTCAATAACAAAAAATATTTGTGAATTAAGAAATGACGTACATGTTCCATTTACAGGAAATTTTAAAAGGATGAGAAAAAATGACGATGAGGGGTTCGTTAAAGGTCCGAAGATGACATAAATTGACAAATAGATTTCAAAATTATAGTATCAGGCAGATTCATAATGGTATAAAAAATGAAGAATTTACTTCCGAGGAATATGTTTCCTATATAATAGATAGAATAGAAAAAAAAGACGAGAAAATTAACGCCTTTATTACAGTAGATAAAGAAAAAGCATTAGAAAATGCAAAAAATATTGATAAAAAAATCAGAGATAAAGAAAAGATAGGAATACTTGCCGGCGTGGTGATGGGAATAAAGGATAACATCAGTACAATTGATTTGAAAACAACATGCGCCTCTTTAATGTTATCAGATTATTATCCTCCATATGATGCAACAGTAGTTAAACGATTGAAAGAAAATGGTGTAATAATAATAGGCAAACTAAACATGGATGAATTTGGTATGGGTTCAACCACAGAATATAGTATAATTGGACCAACAAAAAATCCATGGAACCTTGATTACGTCGCAGGAGGATCGTCTGGTGGTAGTGCAGCAAGTGTTGCATCAGGAGAATGTACTGCTTCATTAGGAAGTGATACTGGTGGTTCTGTTAGATGTCCAGCTAGTTTTTGCTCGGTTGTGGGATTAAAACCAACTTATGGATTGGTCAGCAGATATGGATTAGTTTCTTATGCTAATAGTTTGGAACAAATTGGACCTGTAGGGAGATCAGTATCAGATGTTTCAACATTATTAAAAATTATATCAGGATATGATGAAAAGGATAATACCACAATATCTAGTGATTATACTGAATACGATGATCTGGATTTAAAGGAAACTGACCAAATTATTTCTGATCTAAATAAAAATAAACCTTTCAAAATAGGACTATTACAAGACCTAACAAATAAGGCGGACAAGGAAGTGTCGCAGTATGTGTACAGATCAATTGATTTGTTGAAAGAAAATCATTTGGAATGTGATGAAACGGACATTAATTCAACTGAATATGCATTACCATCATATTATACAATAGCATCCGCAGAAGCTAGCAGTAATCTTGCCAGATATGATAACATAAGATATGGATTTGAGTTAAATCCAGAAGGATATGAATGGAATTCATACTATTCAGATTCGAGAAGTAGGTTTGGATCTGAAGTAAAAAGAAGGATTTTTGTTGGAACGTATGTTCTTTCATCAGGATATTATGGGAAATACTACATGAAAGCCCAAAAAGCAAAATCAATGATTAAACATGAATTAAAAACATTATTTCAGGAATATGATATTTTGGTACTGCCTACAGTTCCAATATTACCATTTAAAATAGGAGAAAAAATTGATGACCCTCTCAAAATGTATCTTACTGATATTTATACAGTTATTGCAAACCTAGCAGGGATACCTGCAATATCATTACCAGTAGGATTTAGTGGGGGATTGCCAGTTGGTATACAATTGATGGCAGATGAATTCAAAGAGAAAAATTTACTTGCAGTATCAACCATTTTAGAGAGAATGGTAAATATTAAAAAATATGCGGATGTTTTTTAAGAATTGGTGATAATAAAATAATGTCAAAAGTAAGAATTGGGTTAGAAATTCACTGTCAGTTAACTCAATTAAAAAGTAAATTATTTTGTTCCTGTATTGCAAATTATAGAAATAGAGATCCAAACACAAACATTTGTCCGGTCTGTTATGGTCTTCCAGGCTCTCTACCGGTACTGAACAAGAAAGCTATTGAGTATGCATGTATGATTGCTATTGCCTTGGGATGCGATATGCCAAAAAATCTGACTTTTGCTAGAAAAAATTATTTTTATCCAGATTTACCAAAAAATTTTCAAATAACACAATATGATTCACCGGGTTCAGATAATAATACGTGTATAGGAAAAAGTGGAAAGTTAGAGTATATATCAGACAAAACAGTTAGAATAAAAAGAATTCAATTAGAAGAAGATCCGGGTAGATTAGTACATGAAATACCTGCTTCCCAGTCTGGTGGAAATTCTCTTGCATATACACTTATAGATTATAACAGGGCAGGAGTTGCGTTAGTAGAGATTGTAACTGAGCCTGATTTTAATGATCCAAAAGAAGTAAGATTATTTCTAAATAAAATAACATCAATTTTAGAATATCTCAATGTATGTAATACCAATTTAGAAGGATCTGTCAGGTGCGATGCAAATGTTTCGATAGGAGCAGGGAAAAAAGTTGAGATTAAAAATGTGGGATCTTTTAAAGATGTAGAAAAAGCATTATCGTATGAAATTACTAGGCAAAAAACCATGGGCCTTCATGAAATTGAAGTCAAGGGAGAAACTAGGCATTGGGATGATAAAAGAAAGATAACAAAACAATCAAGGAGTAAGGAAGAGGAAGAAGACTATAGATATTTTCCAGAACCTGATATACCAATAATCAAAATAGAAAATGAATTTATTTTAAATCTAAGTTCAAAAATGCCAGAACTACCAGACCAGAGGAGGAAAAGATTCATTGAAAATTATCAATTATCAGAACATGTTTCAGAGGTATTAATAAATCATAAAGAGATAGCGGACCTTTTTGAAAAGGCCGTAAAAATATATCAATCCCCAAAATCAATTTCAAACTGGATTGTCAGTGATTTGATGGGTTTTATTGATTATGAATCGCTAGAAGGAAAACCATTAAATGAAATAATAAAAATTGATGAAAAACATATTGCAGAATTAGCTAGACTTGTAGATGAAAATAAAATCAACAGGACGGTAGCAAAAAAAATATTGACACAAATTGTCAATAGTGGAGAAATGCCAACAAGGATAATAGACCGGTCGGAATTAACAAAGATAGGAGATTCAAAAACTATCTTAGAGTTTATCGAACAAGTATTCATGTCCGAAAAAAATGCGATAAATGACGCAAATAAAAATCCCAATGTAGCAAATTTTCTGCTTGGTAAGGTGATGCAGAAAACAAAAGGAAATATAGACCCGAAAAAAGCATTAGAAATAATCAAGAAAAAATTGGAGGAGCATAAATAATTTTTTACATTGGAAGTATTTGAATTGTAAATAAAAAAATTGATTTTTTTTTAACGATTTATTCTTTCTAGATGTTCTAATAATTGAGGAATGAAACTTCCTACATCTGTAACAATCCCTATAGCCTGTGTGGTTCCTCTGTCCAGTAATTTAGTCACAACGGCTTGATTGATATCAACTGCGATGACTTTAATGGTTGATGGTAACATATTACCTACAGCTATGGAATGTAACATTGATGAGAGCATGATAACCATTTTTGCACCCTTGAGGATCTTTTTATATTGTCTCTGTGCTTCGACTATGTCTGTGATGACATCAGGAATTGGTCCGTCATCTCTAATTGATCCACATAAAACGAAAGGAACGTTATTTTTGATGCATTCATACATTATTCCTTTTTTTAATATCTTATTTTTTACCATGTTAAACAAAGACCCTGCTTTAAAAATTTCATTTATTGCGTCCATATGATTCCTATGTCCGCTAATTGCCAGGGTTCCATCATTTACATTCATTCCCAATGATGTTCCCATTAATGCGTTTTCTACATCATGAACCGCTAGTGCATTGCCTGCTAAAATCCCATGTATGTATCCTAACTTTATCATTCTGGCAAGAGCAGTAGAGGCACCAGAATGTACAACAACAGGGCCACATACAATAATTATCTTATCATTATTTTTGATAAGATCGTATATATCAATTGCAATCTTTTTTATAATTTGTTGTGTTGGACGTTCACTTGATGTTGTACTACTCATAAATTGAAATATATCAATTCCTTGTCTTGGACGCTCATCAGGAATTATTTTAATTCCTCGTTCTCCCACGACTATTAAATCACCTTTTTTTACATTTCTAATCATCTCGCATTTTGCAATTTTGTCTTTTTTGTCAAAAACTATGCATTTATCCATCATCATATCCTCTACATTTATCCAGATTCCTTCGTACAAAATTTCAGTTGCCTTATTAGTGGTACTATAAAAATTATCAGGCAGCACCATATCTCTGGGTGCTTGTTTGAGAACAACATCTTGAATTAATACAGGTTGTGCTCCATCACGATATACAAATTCAAGTAAATCATCCAAATGTTCTTGATTTTTTCCTTTTATTATTAGTCTAGCATAGCTCGGATCGGTTTTTCTTTTTCCGATTGTAAATTCAACTACTTGAAAATCACCTTTAAGATCCATAATTTTATCAAAAATTTTTGTTAAAATCATAGAATCTACAAGGTGGCCTTTAACCTCGATTTCTTGTTCGTACTTTCTTGACAAGTGTAATAACATAAGTTGTAGTAATTATTAACTTTAAGCATTAATTTGATAATAGATAAAGTAACTAATTGTTAAATTGGTAAAAACAACTTGCCATCATATTGACTAAGGTTTAAATCGTTTTTAATTTTTGAAAGTATTTCTTTTGTTTGTTCCTCAGTAAACCATTGAGCAATGGTCTTTGCCATTCCATCTTTATCGCATAAAACAATCATATTACCATTTTGTTCTTTCACTGTTGCAATCAAGTTTTCCTCTCCTACAGGATTCCAATTATTATCTTTGGTATCTTTTAACGCAATTGCAGGCATCGCTTTTCCTTCAACATACATATTTAGAAGATCCTGAGATATTTTTACTCTCTTTTCTCCTTGTTTTAATGCTAAAAAATATTGCATATCTGTTTATTATTTTTATCTTTATAAAATTTAAAGCATTATAAAATTTACAAAGAAAATTTTCTGGATAGTTTTAAAAGGAATTTGTCAAATTCAGCATAATTTGAACTAATCTTATTTCTTGGGACGTTTTTATTATTAAGGTAATCCAAACCAGATTCAAAAAATGTTCTAAGTGATTCATATGAAATCCCCTTATTAAGATATAGATTTGCCTGTAATAGCATTTCAAATTTGTCTAAATTATGTACAAGTCTTGATGTATCGGTATTATTTAATGTATATTCTTTCCATATAAACATATATTCAGATCTTATTTTTTTTGGCAGAAGACCCAAAATCTTTTTTATTGCTGTGCGTTCTTTTAAAACTTTTTCTTTTGGCGATATTTCTTCAGGTGTATAATCACCAGTAATAGTCTCGGCCAAATCATGCAATAAAGCCATTTTAATAACTCGTTCGGTTTTAAAACCAAACATATCAGAAAACAACATACCAATTAGACAAAGTGAATAGGTATGTTCAGCAACTGATTCAGGGTCTTTAATATTGGTTTTACTTGACCAACCAGAACGGATTATATTTTTGAGGTTTAGTATGAAAAAAAAGAATTGATGATATTCGTCACAGATGGACTGAAAATTGGTGTTGTTTCTATTATGTTCACTATGAATTTTATTTTTTATTATATTTATTTTATCATGATTTTTCTTTATCAAAGATAAATTTTCAAAAGCTTTATTGTATATATTCATTAATTTTTTTTTTGGAAAGGACTAAATATAATATGGAATAATGTAAAACATGCCTACAGCATATATTCTTGCTAATTGTACCTTGGGTTCAGAAGAAAGAATAATTAATGAACTTACAAAACTGACGGATGTTAAAGAAGTAAGAGGAACATATGGGGTCCATGATATATTTGTCAAAGTTAGAACCAATGATACCGAAAGTATGAACAATACAATTACAAACCGAATAAGAAAGATACCGGGAATTACATCTACCGTTACTCTGGTGGTAATTGAAGAACAGGGCGGAAAGGAAACACTATAGAAATTTTTTGTAAACAAAATTAGATTAATTTTCTACTTTATCCTTTTCTTTATCTTCCTTTTTTATCCTTCTAATATCAAATATGATAAGAATCGATATCACGAGAATCGTTATCCATCCGATACCAGATACCAAATAATAATATTCAAGTATAGGAATAAAAAATGCGACTATAGCAAGAAATGCACCAACCCACCAAAGAATTATGAACAAATTCAAATAATGTCGTTTATTCAAAATTATCCCCTCAAATCTTCGTCAAAACCTTTAATACAATCCAAAATTTTACCACATTTTGAACATTTATTATATTCAGTAAAATCAAAATCATTGTATTTTCTATAAGAAAAACAATCCGTATGATTACAAAATAAACGACGAATTATAGATAACATATATTAGATTATTTGGATCGAGATATTATATTTTTATATATTCTATTAGATTATAATGCCGCCGGTGAGATTTGAGCTCACGACAGCTCGGTCTTCAGCTTCACCCCAAAAATTAGTTTTTTGGTCGAGTGCTCTCCCAGGCTGAGCTACGACGGCATTAAGATATAAAGGAAAAAGAAATCATATATAATCGTATTTTATATCATAGTAGTTTTATATTCTCAATAATTATGGAAAAGAATCGAGTTTTGTTAGCAGTTTAAGGCAGACAACAAATATTTTGATAAAAAAAAGATTCATTGCAGTACAAATATGGAATACATGATATAAAGAAAAAAACGCTACAAAAATATAGTATAATCATAGTGACAATTTTGATATAACTATATTCCAAAAACTAAATAAAGAAAAAGTGAAAGCTGAATGAAAGAAGGAGAAGCATGATGACAGAAAATAATAGTAATAATCCAAAATCATTGACAACAGAAGAAAAAGAAGAGAAAAAGAGAAAATTTTTGTATGAATTCGAAAATCCGTATAAATGTTCTAAATGTAATGAAAGATTTAAAAAGAAAAAAATTTTAAAAGAGCATAAAGAAATGATGCATGCGTATTAATAAGTTACATGAAATATAAAATATATTATGTAATAGTACTATTACATAAAATTGTAATTCATCTTAAAATATTAGCAATTAATTATTCATGCTAATTGTCATTAAAAAAGTATGGAATAGAAGATTTATTTTGGATTGTAAAGGATAAAAATATTAGTTTAGATTATAATTATTGTTTATGAAAATATATACTAGAACGGGAGATCAAGGAGAGACCGGACTTATAGGAGGCGATCGTATAAAAAAAAGCGATCAGAGAATTATAGCATATGGGACAATTGATGAATTAAATTCAAATTTAGGTTTATCTGTGTCCTTATTAAGAACCTACAAGGAAGAACTTTTTCTGGATCTCATTAAAATGTTATTAAATATTCAAAATGAGTTATTTATTATAGGGTCCGACCTTGCAAATCCTGATTATTCTGGCCCAGATGATATAACAACAGAAAAAAAATCCAGATTCGATTTTAGAATAAAAAATACAAATGTTACTAATCTAGAGAATACAATAGATCTGTTGGAAAAAGAATTGCCGCCAATAACATATTTTATACTACCCGGCGGTAGCATGGAAGCAGCACAAATTCATATTTCAAGGAGTATTACAAGAAGGGCTGAAACATGTGTAGTAAAATTAGCTGAGAATGGTAAAATAAACCCAATAGTAATAACTTATTTGAATAGATTATCTGATTTATTATTTGTAATATCTAGAACGATCAACAAAAGGTTAGAAATTATGGATGTTGCATGGAAAACATAATAAGTTTATACTACAAATAGAATAAATATAAATAGAATATAAATACAGATAGAATGAATTAATTAACTTGGGTCAGATTGGAAATGTAGTAATTATTATAATTATAACAATAGTTTTAGCAATTGTTACTATATCGTTTACTTATTTTTTTGATCTGATCTTTCTATCCGACTTGGTAATAAATAACAACATCAGTGCGATATTCAAAAACTATATTTCATAGATATTAAGATAAATATTTAGTATTTTAAAAAATGAGATGCACGTATGTAAAGGAACACAGATAGTCTATTGTTTTCATATCGTGTTCTGTGTTTAATTATGATTAGAATTTTTCAATTTAATCATCAGATTTTGGTAAGGCTTTCAAATAGCAATATGATATTAAATTAAAGCTTTATCTAAGGATCATTTAATATGATCGTTCATACCATCATGAGAATACCACTTAAAGAAAGTGATGATTTCAGTAATAAAATAAATAATATTTGTACAAAAATTTCTGAAAAGTTTTTCACAACCATGAAACCTAAAATTGAAATGAATGATATCAACGTTATGTTAAGAGATTGTACTATAACACGGGCAGGGACATTTGATATTAAAAATGTTAGAGATTTTTATAGAGATTTTTTAAAAAGTTTAATGGAATATGGTTGGAAAATATCTGATATTTTAAGTTCTAATAACGATGACCTCTATAGATTATACTTTCAAATTTCAAAAGATGTGCACAAATTCAGAATATATGGGTATTTTGGAATTCAATATCATGTTTTATCTTATTATAAAATAGACAAAAGAATTTTGGAAATAAAAAAAGAAATTAATTTATTGGAAGAAAAAATAATTCAAAATACCAATAAGATATCAAATGTAGGTGATGAATTAATAAAAACGGAATTGGAGAATTTAGGATACAAAGACCTTTCAGTTGAAGGATTGCTATCAACGATTTTTGATAATAATGAGATTATGATGAAATTAGAAGAAAAAATACAGAATTTAGAAAATAAAATTCCTGAGAATAATGAATTTATCAAAACTAAGGATAAATTAATTTCAGAATTGAGTGAAATGATAATAAAATTAAATAACATTTTACCAAACTGTATAGATTATAATAAATTGATGCAAGGAGAGGTTGGTGTAATTTGTTATTTTGATATAGAAACAATAATAAATAAATTCACAAGGCAGACTGATTCTTACATAAACATTAAAGGATTAAATCAGGATGATATGGGAGAAATAATAAATAATTTTGAAACCATTCATAAAATACTAGATAATTATTCAATTTGATATCCTCAAGTTATGGCAATAGCAAATAAACTTATAATATAGATCTTAATCTTCTTTCTGTAAAGATAATTTAATGAAAAAAATTTCAGGAGTTAAAGAAAATAGAGGATGTCATAATGGGTATACAGAGTTGATGGCAAATAATATTCCTACTTATCAGGACATATTACAATCTACAAATATTATATACAAAAATGGTATAAGAAAAACACCATTAAGTAGATCATCTACTTTTTCAAAGTTCGTTGGTACTAATATTTATCTTAAAATGGAATCACTGCAAAGAACGGGTTCCTTCAAAGCAAGGGGAGCAATAAATAAAATAGTTTCATTAGAAAAATCGAAATTAAGTAAATACGGAATTATCGCCGCGTCTGCAGGAAACCATGCACAAGGAGTTGCATATGCAGCATCAATTAGAAAAATTCCCTGTACAATTGTTATGCCTGTAAATGCATCACCAGCAAAAGTATCCGCAACAAAATCATATAATGCGAATGTTATTCAGAGAGGATCAGATTATGATGAAGCATGGACCATAACGCAAGAGATAGCCAGAGAAGAAAATATGACAATAATACATGCATTTGATGATCCTACAATAATAGCAGGCCAAGGAACTATAGGATTAGAAGTGCTAGAAGACTTACCAAATGTTGATGAAATATACGTTCCAATTGGAGGTGGTGGACTTATTTCAGGGATTGCTATCGCTGTAAAAACAAAGAAACCGGGTATAAAAATAATAGGAGTAGAATCACGGTCTTATCCGTCAATGAAAGAATCCTTAAAGAAAGGAATAATACAACGAAAAACTGGATCCTATACAATAGCAGATGGTATATCAGTTAAATCGCCAGGAAATTTAACATTTAAGATTGCCCAAAAATATTTAGATGATATAGTTCTGGTGGATGATAAAGATATAGTAAAAACAATGTTTTTGTTAATGGAAAGATCAAAACAGGTAGTTGAGCCAGCAGGTGTGGCAAGTTTAGCGTATTTACTGAAAAATGGTCATAAAGATAAGAATAAGAATGTAGTTTCGATATTATCTGGAGGAAATGTCGATATGTATCTATTAGGTCAGATCGTCGCAAAAGGATTGATGCAGATGAATAGATTGATAAAAATATTTATTCAATTGCAGGATAAGCCAGGAGCACTAAAATCGGTTGTAGATTCGATTTCAGAATTGAGTGTAAATATTGTAGAAGTTGTACATGATAGACTCAGTTCAAATATTCCTGCGGGAACTGCAGGAGTTTATCTTAGTTTGGAGTTAGAGAATGAAAAACATGCAGAACGATTAATTGAATTTCTCAAAAGAAAGGATATCAATTTTAGGGTCATAAGATAGGATGGAAAACAAAACCAATATAAAAATCTAGATTTTAGATACAAAAAATATCAAAAACCAGCCAAAATAGGATCCCTTGGTTTCATTAATTCTCTTAACAATATTGTTGCGTATGAACCCTTAGGAAGACGAAATGAGATATACATATTTTTATTATTAGTTTTAGATGAGGAAATTTGAGTATTATTTATGTCATTATTAATAAGGTATGAAAAATCAGGTGAAAATAAAAATGATTGTCTGAATCCACCTTGTTCGCTTAATTCCTGCAAGTCTTTAATATAGAAATCTGCTGGGATTACTTCTTCGTCCTTCAATATATCAGTAATAATTTTATCAAATCTACCCTTTCCGGGTTGGAAGGTATAGCCTACCAATTTTATGGCAGGTGTAACATTTGGAAAATTTTTTGGTTTGTTACTATTTTTGTCATCAATCGCATCAAGTGAGTTATTGTATTTCCTGATTCTTCCAAAATAGAATGGTTTTTTTACTTCAAAACAGAGGTCATTTTCTTTACACTTTGAAATGTCTTCATCATTAAGAATAGCCATACTAAGTGT
>QCWD01000037.1 GCA_013114725.1 Nitrososphaeraceae archaeon
ACTTTTTAGCTAATAAACCAAATCTTTAACTATTTTCATACTATACAGACACGTAACTTCTTTTCCTATCCTCAAAAATACATAATGCTTTACTTGTACTTCGTAAACTCAATCCCAAAAAATATAGATACAAAGAATACATTACTACAATTGTTGACGCTCTATTTCTAGCAAATTTTATCAGCATGTGTTAGAATAAGATATTGACAGCTACAGATCTTTCGTTAAATTTAGGGTCAAAATAAATGAGATCATAACACAGATTAGTTGTAAACTATTTTTTTAATAACTTCCTAATCTCATTTAAGTTTTTGATTTCTATATGTTTAGAACGTGTAAAGAATTTAGAGATTTTCGGGTTGGCATCCTTTCCTAAAATTATGATCTCTTTCTTGTCATACACTACAACTATTGTTATACCGTTATCTTTCAGTAATTGAGCAATTTTTTTAACATTCATTAGATTATGGAAGAATTTTGGTTTTTCATGGCTTAAAATAACTGTTTCACAAAAAAATACCTCAACGACAATTCTATTTTTGAAAAAATTTATTATGAAAGCAGGTTTATCATTAATATTTATCTCTAATGACCCATCTGCAATTTTCTGGATTATTTTAATAAATAGAATAGAAAAATCCATATATGTAATTGTAAAAAACTATAGAGATTTTTTAGCTTCAGCTCTTATTATCAATTTTCCATTAATTGTCCATTTGGCGGATAAAATATTTTTACCGTCCGGACCTATGGACTTGGGTAAATCGATAGAAAAATTATCAAAGTTATATTCTATTACTGCTTCTTTTCCTGTTAGTTTATCAAATAATTGTGAAATTAAATCTACCCAATTTTCGGATGTTGTATTAGGAATTTCCTTATTCATTTATTTTAATTATAGTTTACCACATTTAAATAGTTAATCAGGCTTAAATTGGTTAGATGCATGTAAAATAATTTAATGACTTGGAATAATCAATATTTTCATTCTTGTAGTATTTAGTAGTATTTAAAAAGATAGATTGCTACAACAGATTGCAAATAAAATGAAGGTGACTCTATAAATGGACAGAGATGTTTATTAATTAACTAATAATAAAAAATATAAAATTAGATGAAAAAACAGAGTGCTAAAATTTTGGCTTATGAAAGGATAGAAATTTTAATCAAAAATTCGTTATCAGAGGAGGATGCTTCGATTTCGGAATTACAAGCCCAATTAGCGAAAAAAATTTCACAGAAATTCAGATTAAAACTTCCTTATAATATAAGGCAACTTTATTGCAAAAAATGTAAAAAAGCGGTAATCCCTGGGAGAACATCTAGAATAAGGGTTGGGAGAAGTAAGACGAAATCAATTAAAATCACCTGTTTGAAATGCAATCATACTTACCATAAAATATTAAGTTAGAGAATAAGGTTTTATAAGGGATTCATAAGGAATTTAGTATTATTTATGGCAAAGGCATATGATATTCCAGCTGATAAACTAATTTCAAAAATAGCTGAAAATTTAAAAAAGGATAAAAAACTCGAGCCATTACCATGGATTGCGTTTGTAAAAACGGGATGTCATGTTGATAAGATTCCTCAGAATAAAGACTGGTGGTATTTAAGATGTGCTTCATTACTCAGGAAGGTGTACATACATGGTCCGGTAAGTATTTCGGATTTAAAAAGTGTTTATGGAGGCAAAAAACAGATCGGATATAATTTAGCACATCACAAAGATGCAGGTGGTGCAATCATAAGAAAGGCGCTACAACAGCTTGAATCTTCAGGATACATTGTTAAAAATGCGAGAGGAAGAGTACTTTCGGATGAAGGTATGAAACGAATTGACAGAATTGCAACCGATTTGTATAAAGAATTGATTATAGCAACTCCTGCGTTACAACGTTATGGTTAATAATCCTTTTATAACTTATTTTTAGATAGAAATGTCAATTCCTCAAATTCCTCAACCTGATGATGAAGAAAAGAAAAGAGAAGCGGAAGTGCAGTCAATGAAACAGAAAGCGCTGATGATGCTTTTAGACTCACAGGCCAGACAGAGATTAACAAATGTCCGTCTTGTAAAACCAGAGCTAGCAGCGGCAGTTGAAAATTATTTAATTAATGCTGCGTCTACAGGAAGATTATCACATCCACTTTCAGATGAAGAGCTTAAACAAATCTTATTGAGTATACAACAGCCAAAAAAAGATTTTAAAATAAACAGGATTTGATTGTAAAGATGGTTATTTAAAAACAACTGTAGCAATAAAATAACACTCAGATTATGAATGGAAAGTTATTATTTAATTCATTAAGAGGTTTTAAAGAATCAATTTCGGTGGAAGAATTTCAAAAGTTAACTAAAATCCCTAATCACAATTTAGATGAGCTTTTATGTTATTTAAAACAAAATGGAATTGGTTATTTTTCTGAAGACCACATAGAATTTTCTATTTCTGACAAAGTAAAAACAGCTGTACTTGCAATATCATTGGGAATTACGATGGAAGAATGTTCAAGATTATTAAATTGGCGCGATTTTGAATTTTTTGTATATGAAATTCTTAAAAATTTTGGATATAAAGCCAAAATAAACCTGCATCTTACCAAACCTCATCTACAGATTGATGTAATTGGTGAAAAACAGGATTTTGCTTTATTAATTGATTGTAAACATTGGAAATACGACAATATTTCTTCCCTAAATGTTTATGCCAAAAAACAAAAAATAAGAACTAACTTTTTTTTAAAGAAAAATAGAAAAATATTATTTGGAATTCCAGTAATTGTTACACTTCATTCTAAAATTAAAAATGCCGAAGGTGTTCATGTAGTTTCAATAGACAAATTCAGGTCATTTCTAAATGAATTTGATTTTTTGGATTATGGCTACAGAATTTATCGTGAAAATCCGTGATATAATAGTTCTTGATAGAAACCACCTAACAACAAAAAAACGAAACCTTGTTCAAAACAGTCTTTATGAATTTCCAATTATTCAAGACCAGTTCAATCCAAAAATAGGTAATTCTGGTTCTGTTAACTTGATGGAATATTTTAACTTCCTAATTTGAGATTGAATTTATTATTTGAATATCATTGTACATAAATACAAAAAACGATATCCAGTTGTAGATGTGACTCATCACAATTTCGTTTACCAGTACATGGATAATAACCATCAAAACGTTTGGTTCTGTCTTTTATATACTGTTTACTCTCAATTTCTTATCAAAAGTTTTCATAATGTGAATGTAGATAGTGTTTCAGTGCCAGTATATTGCAGGCTTCTGGATACCAGGTACCACCATCTGAATATACCGAATGTTTTCTATATTTGATTATCAATGATTCAATAAATTATCTGGCTACAAGCATATTTCTACGCTTAGATCTTTAGATAAAAGATTCAGAGGATAGAATGGTGTACTCGTTCGGTAGCAATCCACAAAAAGTAATGTTTCAAGCAGATCTTTTTTGATAAAAATTTATCAATGATAAATACAGATATTCTTTTATGTCTAAAGACTTTTTAGCTAATAAACCAAATCTTTAACTATTTTCATACTGTACAGACACGTAACTTCTTTTCCTATCCTCAAAAATACATAATGCCTTACTTGTACTTCGTAAACTCAATCCCAAAAAATATAGATACAAAGAATACATTACTACAATTGTGGACGCTCTATTTCTAGCAAATTTTATCAGCATGTGTTAGAATAAGATATTGACAGCTACAGATCTTTCGTTAAATTAATGGTCGTAATTCTATTTTTAAAAAATCAATATTGCGGTTGTCATAAAATGTACACTTTTGCATCAGAAAAGATTCTAATTTTTGCGAAAAACGATCATCGAGCTTAAATACAAGAGATAAATTTGATGATAAAATCTGATGGTATAGTCCTGATTGAGTTTACATTTGCCTCGACACAACACAGTTTTTTTTATTTTTCAAATAATTATTAACAGGGTTGCAAGTAAAACCTGTCTGATTGTATTTATTTTAATGAAAAAAAGAACAACTGAATGGAATAAGAAAATAAAGCTAACAGATTACAACACATGTTAATTATTGTTAATTATACCTTGCCTACAATATACAAGTCTTACAGATATGTCTTGCAGATGGATATTTGATATCAAAGTTTATTCAAATATGGAAAATTCTGAGAAAAATAAAGCGGAAGATAAGAGAATAAGAGAAGATGATCAATGAATACTCATAATTAATAAAACTTATATTTATAAAATGACGGAGAAAAATGCTGAAAAACATGGTTATGATTGCATTAATGATTAATGTGGTCTTCTTTAATCAAATCTATTAATTACTGCTTTTAATCCTGAACAATTTTCAGTATATGAAAGAGCATCATGAATTTCATTCAAATCAAATTTCCGAGTTACTAATTCAGTAAGGGAGATTTGTCCGTTTTTTACCATATCTACTGCGATTTTAAGAAATTTAGGAGTGGAGCTAAAACTTCCCATAATTGATAATTGGTTATAATGAATGTAATTAAGGTCTAGTAATAATTTATCTTCCTTTTTTAATCCAGCAAATAAATTTATTTTTGAATTTTTACTAGAAACTTTGAGTGCTGAATCGATTGCTTGTTTGTTGCTTGTAGCAATAATGGAGATCGAAGCACCGACACCATAAGTAAAATCCATAATTTGTTTTATTATACTTTCGTCATTTTTGAAATGTAGAATTAGATCGGCCCCCAATTTTTTTGCTATTTTCATTCTTTTCTCAATCAGTCCAATCAGAATTACTTTAATGTTTTTAGATTTTAGTAATTGTAAATGCAACAAACCAATTGGGCCGTCCCCAAAAATAATTGCCGTATCGCTTCTTGAAATTTTTCCGAGTCTCGATATGCCATTTAAACAGCAAGATAATGGTTCTAATAAAACGGCGTAATCATTAATTATAGTACTTGGAATGGGAATTATTCCTCCAATCTTAATTGTATGATCTGGTAGATTCATATATTGTGAAAATCCACCATTCATTGTTGATCCAAGTTCTTTAAGATTAGAACATAAATTATATTTTTTTGATTTGCAATAGTAACAACTTAAACATGGTATTATAGGACACACAATAACTCTGGTTCCAGGATTAATTTTAGTATTATTAATATTTAAAGTATCTAGTGTTTCTCCACATAATTCATGACCCAGAATAACTGGTGGTCTTACCTTTTTGTGACCATTACGAAATACTCTAACATCATAAGAACATACCGCACATGCATTTACTTTTAATAAGTGTTTTTGGTCAAAGTCCATTCTTTCTATATTTATGGAGTTAGGACCATTAAACAAGGCAATATTTCCAGCGGTTAGAGGCATGTGCATTATTGCAGTTTTGTTGAATATATTAATTAATCTAAATTTATGAGATAAGATTTTTGTATCGACATTTACTAACATGTTCAGTTCCAGACACATCATTAAAATATTCTAAAGGAATAATCAAAATGATTTGAATACTACCGTACTTGTTACCGGCTCTGGCGGAATTGTTGGTGAAGGAATAATCAAATCGCTAAGGTTTAATAATTATTTTGATAGAGAATCGAGACAGAATCAACGTTATAAAAAAATAATATATAAAATAATTTCCACAGATATAACTCCATTATCTGCAGGACTATGGCGTTCTGATAATGGATATCTAGTTCCCCATGCCAATACTATTGATTATGTTGAGAAAATTATTAAAATTATAAAGAAAAATGATATTTCTGCTGTTTACGTGGGTTCTGATGTGGAATTAATTCCATTATCAGAGGCAAAAGCGAGGATTGAAAAAGAAACAAATGCAAAAGTCTTTGTAGACGATATCAAAACAATTTTGATATGTAGAGACAAATGGAAAACTTTTAAATTTTTAAGAGATCATGGTCTTCAATACACGAGTTCATCGCTACCTGAAGACAAAGATGAATTCATTAGGAAATTTGGATTTCCTCTAGTTGTAAAACCAAGAGAGGGTTATGGTTCTCAACATTTTTACCTAGTCAATAATGAATTTGAAATGAAAAGTGCTATTTCACATATAAAAAATCGTGGCTGGAATCCAATAATTCAGGAATATCTTGCAGGGGAAGACGAATTTACTTCAGGAATAACCACCGATATAAAAGGTAATTCGATTCTGTCATCAATTTCTATAAAAAAATTCATCAAAAATGGTCAGACGTATAAAGCAATAGTGGATAAATTTGAAATTGTAACAGATATCTCAAGACAAACATCGCTTGAATTGGGTGTAATAGGACCTTTAAATATTCAATCCAAATTGATAAATAATGAGATTAAAATCTTTGAAATCAATCCTAGGTTTTCTGCGACCTGTCCTATACGTTCGGTAGCTGGAATAAACGAACCAGATATTATTTTCAGAAGCCATGTTTTAGAAGAAACCATAAAAGTTCAAAAAATTAAAAATCTTGTATGCATGAGATACTGGAACGAGGTATACACTACCTTAGAATCAATAAATTACTTAAATAAACACAAAGAAATCAGGAATAATGATTCGTTTATAGTAGATTATCTTTAAAAATAAAAATTTGATGAATAAAAATAAAAAAGGTTTTAAGATGGTCGTCTCAATCCAGAGGCAATTGCATAAACAAGACCGACTGCTAAGCCAAATGCCAAAGGAATCCACACACCAAAAGATTCTGGAGCAACGGTAAATCCAGTTTGTTGTATTAGATTACTGAATATTTCGAAAGCCATATGTTAAAAATAAATTGAGAATAGTTGCTTATAAGCGTTTAAGAATTAATTACCATATTTTTATTCTTATCCAATATTCAGATTGATTTCTAAAATAGGTGAACGTTATTAAAAAAATTTAAAATCTAGCGGTTTCCTTAAATATCCCCAATAAAAAATAATCAATTATGAAGATGCAGAAGGAAATGAAGAAATACTGTCCTAAATGCAAAAAACATGAAATTCACGGAGTTGGTATATATAAAAAAGGAAAGGATAGAAAAGCTGCAGAAGGGGCCAGAAGACATGCGGAAGATAAAAAAGGATATGGTGGACAAAAATTTCCTGAATTAAAAAGGACGGCAAAAACTACCAAAAAAATTACATTACGTTATACATGTAAAACTTGTAAAAGACAGACAATGAAAGAAGGGATGAGGCTTAGAAAGCTTGAAATTCAATGAAATTGGAGAAAAGTTAAGATGAATAAAAATAATATTCTTATACCAAAACCAAAGAGCAGGTATCTTTCTATACAATGTAATCATTGTAACGAAAAAACAGTAGTTTATTCACATACAACGGCAAATATAACATGTAAATCATGTAATGAGATAATTGCTAAAAGTAGCGGAGGAATGGCAAAAATCTTTGGTAATATTATATCCGCTTTGGATTAGTCAATAGGATTATTGAATTAATTTTTTGGCTATAGCAAAATCACTGGTTGTATTAACATTAATAGATAGATCAACTTCGTTTATAACTAGATAATTTTCTTTTAGTAAAATGCTATTATTTTTATTTCCCTCAAAGATTTGTTTGTCTACAAAAATTGGATTATATAATGAAATGCCGCTATAACAATATTTAGTATCATTTAGTATTTTGATTATGCTCGGTTTTATTCCTATTTTTTCTACAAATGATTTATCGATTAAAACAGTAGTAAAGACAGCGTCGTCAAATTTTGAATAGATTATTTTCTTTATCGTTTCTTGTTTTATGAATGGGATGTCAGATGGAAGAATAAAAATTCTTTCATCAGAATAGTGTGAAATATGTTTTAAAAATCCAAACAGGTCCGAAGAATACTCAATTCCTGATTCCGTTAAAATATGTATATTTTGATAATTTACAAATCTATTTAATAAAAAAGATCTTGTTTTTGGAGTATTCGAGCTAGTTATTAAAAAAATCTTTGAAAATTCGCGTGTATTCAATAGAGTTTGAATAATCCTTTCTATCATTGTTATTTGGTTTATTTTTAATAATGGTTTTTCTATGTTGTAATGTATTTTCAAACGTGTGGACTTTCCACCGCACATAACAGCAGCAAACATTTTTTGTTACCAAAAGAATGCTGCCAGAATAAATACGGTTAATCTGGTTATTTCATTAGTTGAGCCCAAAACATCACCTGAAATCCCACTAAATTTTTTATTAGCGATAATCAAAATTATAATGCTTACTAATATTGGTATTCCTAGAAAAGACATATCATAAAAATTTAGCCCAAAATCAAAAGTAAAGAAATTAAAAAATAAAATAATTACTGTAATCAATGTCGAGATAAATATTTTGAGTTTATTTTGCATTTCTTTTATAAATAAGGTATTATAACCTTCCCATGAAGATTTACCAAGATAAGCTTGTAAAACCATCGAATATTTTGAAATTACTTCTGCAATTATAAAGACTTTAAAAAAATGAACAATATCGTTGTGATTTGTAGATATTATAGAAAGTGAAACTGTCATCAACAGTATATAAAAAATTATAGTCACTACTCCAGCAATTCCAAGATTGGGGTCATGCATTACCTTCTTTCTAGTTTCTTTATTCCCATGTACCATTAACCCATCTGCAACATCAGCTAATGCATCAGTATGATGTAATCCGGTAAAAAACAGAATAAATATACAAATTATCAAACCTACGAGAATTTCATTATTTACATAAATAGAAATAAAATAGGCAAAAATGGATATAATCAGTCCTATAAAAAAACCAGCTAATGGAAACATATACATATTTTTTGCGATATATCCCAGATCAAAACCACTGTTTTTAATAGGAATGACTGTAAGAAACGAAATAAGAGAAAGGATATTTTTTGCTATCAAAATATTATATTCCACCATCCAACATACATTAATAATAAAATAATAGGAGTTGTTACAAATAGACAAAATAATATTGTTGTCACCTTCATTATAAAAACGGATTTTCTACATTTTTCAATAGTAATTTCTTGGTCATTGTCGCCTAAAACATAATTGTCAATTTTTTCCAATTGGACATGTAAAGCTCCAGCCATAGCTGACATTGGGAAACCTGCATTCGTACTTAAGGTGTTATGACAATCACGCTTCATTATTTTAAAAGCATTCCTCCAGTCATCATTGCTTAATTTTGAAGTCAATATAATCAATATGGCAGTAATTCTTGCCGGTAAGTAATTAAATACTGTATCTGATTTTGCAGTCATATAACCAATATTTATGTAATATTTATCGCGATATCCAATAATAGAATCAAGAGTATTTATTATTCTATAAAGAAACGCCCCAGCAGGTCCAAATATAGAATAATAAAATAAAGGTCCCGTTACACCATCAACAATACTTTCTCCCACACATTCAATAACTCCGGACAATAAATGTTGGCGGTCTAGGTTCATTGTATCCCGTCTGACTATCAGGGATAAAGCTTGTTTTGCTTTTTCTAGATCTTGATTTTCCACATGTGTAAGGATTTTTTTAACGTGGTCATCCATACCTTTAATTGCAACTGAACTTTTTAGAATAATTGAGAAAAATATGATAATTAAAATGGATAGCACGTATCCGGAGATATTATTTATGATTACATTTAATAAGATTTGTATTATAGTTACTGATATAAAGGCACAAACAAATAGGAAAAATATCCCGTTAACTTGTTCCTTAATTTTATTTTCATTTTTAACTTTTAGTGTAGGTATAAACTTATTTATGATATTTCCGCACCAAGCTACTGGGTGATACTTATTTGAAGGATCGCCGAATTTAAAATCTAGTATAATTGCTATGTACATGGCAACAATTATTAATATATCAATTGAAAACATGGTCATTTATTAATTTTTAAAGTTTCTTTTAATATATAGTCCAATTTGATGTTATTTTTTATTTGTTCTGCCAAATAATCTATTTGTTTTTGAAGAAAACTGTTATGTGAATTAATAAATTTGTTCTCGATTTCAAATTGTTCATTGCCATCTAGTGAATCTTCGCTAGGAATTCTTATATCAAATTTTGGTATGATGCCTATATTTTTTTTTCTTGTTTTTTTCTCTATTTTTCTGATCGCAGTAAGTAAAAGGGATGGATCACCGCGAAATTTATTTATGATGAACCCTTTGATTAGTTTATTGTGAACATTTTTTATTAATTCGAATGTGCCTACTATGTTTGCAAAGCATCCGCCACGTTCTATATCAGAGATTAAAATTACAGGTGAATTTACTTTTTTTGCGAGCAACATATTGGCTACATCAAATTTTTCAATGTTAATTTCTGCTGGAGAACCAGCACCCTCAATTATAATTAGGTCATTTTCTTTTCTTAAACTTTCTAAAGAATTCAGTATTACTGGAAATCCTTTCTGCAGAACAAATTCGTTGTAATAATCATTAGCCTTCATTTTTTTATAAAATGTACCTTCGACAAATACGTTACTTGTATAATTTCCTTTAGGAACAAGAACAATAGGATTTAGTCTTCTATCTGGAGTTTTTCTGGCCGCTATTGATTGTATAGCTTGAATTCTAGTAATTTGGTGACTTTCATCTATATTATAAATATTTGATGACATATTCTGAGATTTAAATGGAGAAACAGATAATCCCATATCAGAAAATATTCTACATAATGCCATTACCAACGTACTTTTTCCGGCTCCAGATGAAGTTCCCTGTACCATCAATAATTTTGCATCGTTACTGCGATTTTTAGACATATTGTTTACCTATTTATTGTCAATTTTATCGACTTTGTGTAATGCTTTTAATAACATTGAATTTTCATTAGAAGTCCTAACACTTACACGAATGTATTCTTTATTCAATCCTCTAAAAGTATTGCAATCTCTAATAAGAATTCCAAATTTTTCCAATAGGTAATTTTTAATGAATGTAGAGGAAAGATTTTGTAATTTTATTAAAAAGAAATTAGAATCTGAGTTGAAGGCAGTCATGGATTTCATTCCTTTATTGATTCCGTCATGCAAGGTTTTTTTCTCTCGTATTATAATATTTAGCGCTTTTTTTATATGCAAAATATCGTCTAATGCTATAAGGGCGCCCATCTGCGCTAATCCATTTATATTCCATGAAATTTGATTGCGTTTCATAGTTTTTGCAATTTTTTCATTAGAAATCATATAGCCAAATCTTAATCCTGCAAGTCCATGAGCTTTGGTCAAAGAACGCAATATTATCAAATTATTAAAATCATTGATATATTTTGTCATGGAATTACGATTACCTGACTTTATTAGATCTGGAACAATGTTTGATTTTCCATAATTTGAAACTAACTCTATAAAACATTCATCCAAAAAAACGATAGTAGATTCTTTAATTCTATTAAGTATATCTTCAATTGCTTTAGTTGACAATAAACCTGTTGGATTGTTAGGATTACATAGAAAAACTAACTGAGATTTTCTTGCCTTTTTTACTATCTCATCTGAATCTATTTGAAAATCAGAATTTAATGGGACGTATGTTATTTTCGAATTATTTCTCGAACATGCTAGTTCATATTCACAAAATGATGGTATTGGAATAACTACATTGGAATTTTTTTGTATAGACATGAAATTATGAATCAATTCTGTAGCCCCGTTTCCTACTGAGATATTCTCAGGGTTTATTTTATTATCAAAATAATCGGATATTTTTTTACATATAGTATCTTGTTTTGGGTCTGGATATATGCTAACCAGGTTATCTAATTTTTCTTTTATGACTTTGAGTACATTCTTGGAAGCACCTAAGGGATTTACATTAGAGCTAAAATCAACCTTAACGTATTTGTTATTTGCAGAAGAGAGTCCTCCATGTAAACAATCATCTATCTCATTTTTAAGATACGACCTTTTCATATTTTTGTAATTTCTATTTTTTATTTAGAGTCTAATCTTTTATGTTTTTATCTTATTTTGTGTTATATAAGATAAAGATTATTAATCCATATTTGTCACTATTTGCAAAGATGTTAAAAGTTGCCTTAATTGGTTCAACCGGTGCTGTTGGCCAAGAATTCGTTGTGGCATTAAACAACCACCCATGGTTTGAATTACAAGATATTGCTTCTTCAGAGCGTTCTGCAGGAAAAAAATACGCAGACGCACTTCGTGATACAAATTCAGGTATTCTCAGGTGGCATAATCGAGAAAGGATTCCTGAATACATTCATGATAAAATCGTTAGAAGAGTAGATGAAATAGATCCTACCAAATTTGATTTGATTTTTACTGCCCTTGAATCTTCTGATGCCATGATAATAGAGCCAAAATTTGCTGAGACAACTCCAGTAATTAGTACTGCTGCAGCATTCCGGTATGAAAACGATGTACCAATTTTAATACCAGGGATTAATGACGAACATATAGCATTACTAGATGTACAAAAACGAAAAAGAAATTGGAAAGGCTTCATAGCCCCGTTACCTAACTGTACAACTACGGGATTGACTATTTCACTCAAACCGATTTTGGATACATTCGGTATTAAAAGCATATTTATGACTTCAATGCAAGCGCTTTCTGGTGCAGGAAGGTCACCAGGCGTTGTTGCTTTGGATATAATCGATAATGTGATTCCATATATACCAAAAGAAGAGGAAAAAGTCCAGGTAGAGACCAAGAAGATTCTAGGAAAGTTTTTTGACGCAAGTATTATACCTTCGCATATGAAGGTGAGTTGTACATGTACTCGCGTTCCAGTAATTGATGGACACACGGAAGCCGTTTTTGTGGAAACGGAAAAAGCCATCGATCCGGATTCTGCCAAGAAATCAATGCTTCAGTTTTCCGATTCAGTTAAAATCAAAGGATTACCTTCTTTTCCAAATGAATATATCGTAGTACATGACGATCCCACTAGGCCACAACCAAGACTGGATAGAGAAATAAATGATGGAATGGCTACAGTTGTTGGTCGCCTTCGTACTGATACAGTTTTTGACAATGGAATAAAATATGTTTTGTTTTCTCATAATGAAAAGATGGGTTCAGCAAAAGGTGCCGTACTAATGGCAGAATTATTAAAGAAGCAGAATATAATTTAGTTTTACGAATGATGTTGTATAATAATTTGTTTTATGTATTGTTTATAGCCGCATAGGTATATAAATACTGAAATTCAGAGGTTTTCTAGAGTGGTACTAGAAAATTGATTAGAGAGACGAGTATAGGAAGTACATTAAAAAATTATTATGAACTCACAAAACCAAAAATCTGGTATCTCTTGGTTTTTACTGCTTTTGGATCTGCTCTCACCGCATCATTTCTTTTTGATATACCAATTAGTATTTTTTCTTGGATACTTATTTTGGGTGGTGTTGCTGCAGGGTCGGCAGCTGCAGATACATTAACCGGATACAATGATCGGGACATAGATGCCATCATGGATAGAACTAAGGATAGACCTATTCCATCTGGGAGGATCTCTCCTAAAAATGCACTGATATTTGGACTTGTGTTGACTGCAATATCTCTGATCTTTTCTTGGTTGATCAACATCTGGTGTTTTTTGTTAATGCTGTTTGGATTATTTGATAATATTATTATTTATAGCAAATGGCTCAAACGTAGAAGTCAATCCAATATTATTTTAGGAGGTTTTTCTGGCGGAGCTCCTGCGCTCATTGGATATCTTGCAGTCACTACGAATAATATAGAACTTGGACTGGTAATGGCTGGTTTAGTATTTTTGTGGATACCTACCCATATATGGAGTCTAGCTTTACATGTCAAGAAAGATTATGAGAAAGCAAAAGTTCCAATGCTACCGGTTGTTAGTGATGAGAAAAGATCAGTAAGGATTATTGCGGCAACTACTTTAATGATGGTCATCTTCAGTATTCTTCCGTTTACATTTAATCAATTTGGTCAAATATATCTTATTACGGCAAGTATATCTGGTGCAATAATGTTGATACTCGCCATATGGTTATTAATAAAACCAAGCGAAAAGGCGTCGTGGACTGTATTTAAATTCTCAAGTCCGTACCTTACTGCAATATTTATTGCGTTTATGATTGACGCATTCTTCCGCTAGAAAAAGACATAAGAAATTTTTTCGTATTTACTCAAAAAATTAAGAATATAACAGGATTTAACAATATCATCATCTTGTAAAATTGAAAATTTCGTCTAAGGTTACAGAATATGGTTTTTTACCACTTATCTTGAATTTAGTTGAATTGCCTTTCATTTCAACTTGTTGAATATATCCTAATTTTTTAAAAATTGCTAAAGCAATTTTTCCTCTTTGCCTATTATTTCCACAAGCCATCCTATCCCTATCCTGAATATCTTGTAGAATAAATGTACCATCCATTTTTTCATTGGTAATAGATAAAATAGCACGCCATAGTCTAGAGATATAAGAATTAGAATCATTTAATGAACCCATACGAATTATTTTTGGGTTGCTCATTGTTTTTGTTAATAATTGGCCTACAAATGTCATTTTATCATGTTCTTTAAAATAGATTCTATATACACTCTGATTTTTAAATTGACGATCTTCTTCATTATCAAACCAATATATGTAGCCTACCGGTTCACGTAAAAAAGGTTGCATTACGTTATTGCTGCCAATATCTTTTGGTTGATAATTTACAGTATTTCCAGTAATACCTTCGGAATTCATTATTTGTTCGGCTTCGGATAATTTTTCAAAATTTACTACATATCTTCTTATTCGACTAGATTCTAAAAACATTATGATGCCGTCGTCTAGTAATGATCTCAGTGCACGATCTAAATTTATATCGTAATTTCTTCCCGCTTCTTTGATGATCTCTTCTTCAGTTATACTGTTATGAACTCCATCTCCAATTAAATGAAATAGGACCCACCTACGCCACATATGGATATTGAGCATCTACATTGATGAAGCTAATTTAGATAATATTTAGATATAGGTTTATAATTGTAATATAAATAAAATTACAACAAATGAAAGTGGAGTAATGTTTCTTTGCCATCTAATAATTCCTCAAAACTTTACAACAAGAACAGACCCATAGAGGGATTATTTCAAAATTCTATAGCAAGGACAATAGATTTTTTTGTCATAAATCCAGATTTTTTATATTCAATAAACGAAATAAGTGAACTGACTAAAATATCTACAAATGACCTGTCAAACATATTGATAATGCTTCTTAAAAAAGGGATTATTATAATTGTTAAAACAAAGAATTCATCTTTATATCGATTAAATAGAAATTCAGAATTATCGAAATTATTAAGTGAATATTTGAAAGTTTCAATCAAAATGGAAATAGATAGGGTCAA
>QCWD01000199.1 GCA_013114725.1 Nitrososphaeraceae archaeon
TAGTGCTTTAGATGTATTGCGTAAACTCAAGCCGAAAAAATGTAGATACAAAGAATACATTACAACAATCAGGGATGTTCTATTTCAAGTGAATATGATCATTTATTAGAAATAGAATGTCTGCAGCTATAGATCGACTGTTAAATTAACAGAGCCATTTTCTAGTGATATTTCTTTCATCTGGATTATGAAATAACTATTAATAAAGGAGCCAAATTATTTCTACACGATGATATGACGCTTTTAAAAAAACCTGTTTTGGATAATTGGAATCTAAATGATTTGGTTCATTCTCACAAGGATAAACATTTTTCAAACATTTTAAAATCTATTGAAAATGATATAAAAAGAATCGAACTTCTTCGTTCAGAACTGACAAATGATATAAAAAACGAAACTTTCTTGTCAATTTTAAAGAAAATTGAATCATTGGTAGAAAAAATAAGTATTGTTTCTGGTTACGCTCAATTAAAATATGCCTCAGATACATCATCAAACGAAATCGCAGCTTTAGTAACAAAAATGGACTCCCTTTCTAGTGTAATTGAAAATCGATTACTTTTTTTTGATCTCTGGTTTAAAAAGGATCTAAGCTCTAAAAAATTCAATTCATTAATCAAATCTATACCTGTTGAATACATGGAATATCTAAAACATAAACGGTTATTGGGAAAGTATTCTTTGACAGAAAAAGAAGAAAAAATTATCAATATTCTGGAGGTCACTGGTTCTAATGCATTGGTAAAAATTTATGACAGGATGACCAACAATCTTGATTTTTTCATGAAATTTACTAAAGGAAAAAAGAGAATAACAAAAAAATTTTCCAACAAGGAAAAGATCATATCTTTTGTAAGAAGCGTAAATCCTCAAGAACGAATAGACGCATATACCGCGCTCTTGGAAACATATAATGCAAATAGTGGAGTATTGGGCGAAATTTATCAAAATTTAGTATTACAATGGTCAGATGAAAATATCAATCTCCGAGGTTTTATATCTCCCATATCTGTCAGAAATATTTCAAATAATGTAGATGACGCCACTGTAAATACACTTCTTGATGTATGTAAATCTAATTCGTATATCTTTCAAGAATATTTCATAGAAAAAGCAAAAATTCTTGGATACAAAAAACTAAAACGGTATCATCTTTACGCTCCTTATTCCAATAATGTCAAAACTAGATCATTTAGTTATGAAAAAGCAGTTAATCTAGTTCTAAAAACTTTTGAATCCTTTGATCCTGTATTTATGCAATATGCAGAAAGAATTTTCAACCAACAACATGTCGATTCACCAATACGTAGGGGAAAGATGAGTGGTGCATTTTGTTCTACAATTTCTCCTAAAATAACTCCCTATGTTCTGTTAAATTACGACGGTAAATTAAGGGATGTTTCTACAATGGCCCATGAATTCGGTCATGCTATTCATAGTATTGCGGCTAGTAATCTCCCTATTTCAGTATCCCATGCTCCCCTCCCACTGGCTGAAACAGCATCTGTATTCGCTGAGATGCTTTTGAATGATAATTTGACTAAATCTATAACCGACCAAGAAAAAAAAATCCTATTGGCAGAACAAATCGATGATATGTATGCTACCATATTGCGACAATCGTTTTTTACCATATTTGAAGTTGATGCCCATAATCTCATTGTCAATAAAAATGCCACCATCGATGAAATTTCAGATATTTACATTCAAAATTTAAAAACACAGTTTGGAAATTCTGTAGATATCTCTGATGATTTTAGATACGAGTGGTTGTATATTCCTCACTTTTATCATACTCCATTCTATTGCTATGCATATTCATTTGGAAATCTACTCGTTTTATCTTTATATCAAATATTTAAGAATGAAGGAAAAGCATTTGTTCCAAAATACCTTAAAATCTTATCAGCTGGAGGTTCCAAAAAACCGGAAGTTTTACTTCAAGAAGCAGCAGGAATAGATATAACCAAATCAGAATTCTGGCAACAAGGATTTAATTTGGTTTCTGAAAAAATAAATAACTTAAGAAATTTATGAAAAAATCTTTTTCAATATTATTTTCTAAATAATTCATTTTTATTAAAAAAATATCATGACAGGATTAGAATTTTTGGTTTCAAGGATGTTTCATGATGGCATTTTTTTTTACAAATTGGGCAATTTTTTTTATCTGCTGCCTCACAAAAACATCCATGATTTTTTATAAACGCATCAGAAAATTTATTTCGTAATCCAGTTTCATTACAAAAAGAACACGGAGTCATATTGAAAGTTTTTGTGGAGCCATTACAAATTTGACAAAAATCACTAGAATAAATTGAATCATATGATTCTCCATTATTATTCTGGTGCATTATTTTTGAAAGACTTTCCTACGATATTTATATTAATATGTTTTATAAACGTCTACCAGAATGTCATTATGCAACCTATTGTAAAATTTTATATGATATTACTCTTTATTTTAAATTTGTTATCGAGCATACTCCAAATAAATTGCTTTATTTTTTTTTGTAATCTGTAACTTTTCTACGATTGCTACATCGTTCAAGATTTTTAATATTGAGGTGCACTAAAATTGATTTAGTTAGAAAAAAATGATATATCTACATATAAATTTTGTAGGTTATGTTGTTAGTATTAAAGAACCTCCAACCTACTTCTGACTTTTTCATTAAATTATAGTAAACCTTTGCACTATGAAAATAATCTAAATTTAATATAGATATTTATCTAAACACAAATATGAAAAAAATTTTGATTAAAAATAAAATTCTGTAATAATTATATTTTAAACTGGTAGCTGATCTGTTATTGACCTAATTTTTGTAATTGACCTGTGGCCCGTATTTGTTTTATGTTCTTCTATGTCTGACGTAAAAGAAAATCTAGTTTTACATTCTTCACAAATCCATATGTAATTTAAATCATCTGGATGCATATTGTTTATCGATAAATAATGATTCTTATGACATATAAGGACTAAGTATGTATCTAACTAATCTTTTATTCGTATCATCAAATATTCAAATCTTATAACTATTAATTCATATCGAGTTTAATTGCGTATTTTTTATTTTTTTATTCACTATTTTTTTTTTGTTCTTGGTTGCTGAAATTTTTTATTTAGAAATATACTTTCCAGATTTATAATAATCAACTTTTTGGAAAAACCAAAAAGCATAAGTCAGCTTTGCAGTTTTATATCTTTGCAAGATTATGCTTGTGTATACTTTCGAGTTTTATATATATTCAACACAGTGTAACATATATTTTGTTTTTAAATAAAAGCAATATTTGCATAACTATCTTAAAAATACAAGGATTTTTCAATTCTTTTTTTTTTACTCTCAAGTTAACAGTCGATCTATAGCTGCAGACATTCTATTTCTAATAAATGATCATATTCACTTGAAATAGAACATCCCTGATTGTTGTAATGTATTCTTTGTATCTACATTTTTTCGGCTTGAGTTTACGCAATACATCTAAAGCACTA
>QCWD01000038.1 GCA_013114725.1 Nitrososphaeraceae archaeon
AAAACAAGAAAGGTGAAATTGAAAATAAGGATTACTTTATTTTGATTATGTTCCTGGTGGTTTGCTTTGTCCTTGCATTCCTTGAACCATTTGATTGATTTTATTTTCTACTTCTTTAAGGTTATCTTTGACTCTTGTTTCTTGTTTTCCAAGAACCATAACACGAGTATTGGCCAATTCTTTTTTTTCAGTCAATTCTTTTTCAATATCTTCCTTATTTGTTTTAATTAATAATGGTCCTGCAAACTTAAAAACGGAATCTGATTCCTGAGTTTTCTTTAATTCTTCTATAGCTTTATCGGTTTCTACAATTTCTATTTCTATCTGTTGTTTTTGCATCATTATAGCCTGTAAATTTTGCTGTAATTGTTGAAGTCTAGATAATTGTTCTTTAAGCCATGGAGGAAGGTCTTGTTCAGTACTCATATACTAACATTATGATAAAAAATAGATTATAAAATCATACCGCCATACTAAAAATCAATATTTTGTTGTAATGTATTCATACAACCATATGCAACACTAAATAATCTAAGATATGAATTGATGTAAGATCGTAGTTCAGAAATATCATCAGTCAGAATGTTAATCTCTAAACATCGAGTTTTTACCTTTAAATCAATGTCTGTATTTCTTAATTGGCTTTTTTTACAATTATCTGTTGCATTTGGAATAACAACATCTTTGTTATCTGTTTTTAATGATAAATATATTGATTTTAGATAATTATCTAATAGTTGTTGTGAGGAGAGTTTAAAATGAATGGATATTTTAGCGTCGTAGTTTGTCAATATTTATATCGTAGGCTCCACCGGCTACTTTGTATTGACATTTTGGACAATACCAAATTCCAACTGCTATTCGATCAAATTTAAGAGAACCGCATAATGGACATTTGCGTTTTTGTTTTAATGTTCTTTGTATCATTCCGTACTGTTTTCTTACTGTTGCCCCAAACTTTGCTCCGAGGCCTTTAAGCTTAACTGGACCGTGTTTTCGTCTAGATACCACTTTCGATTAACTCCTTTAGTTTGCCTCGTATTGTCTCTCCTTTAATTCTTGCGATTTCAGAAATATTTTTTATTTCTTCTACAGTGAATGAACCTGTTTGTCCTTTTTGAATAGCAGTATATTCACCATTGGAATTTGTAGTTATTGTAATTCTTGAATTCATGCATGCTTCTTCCTCTGAAGTTGGATCTAAAATAACATTATTGCCAATTTTAGCAAATGTTAATGAAATCGGGATAGTTGTTATGGGTGCAGGTTGTTTTTGTTTAGTGTCTATCACTTTGTCACCATCTTGAATATCAAATACTGGTAATTTGCTACTACACAAAGCAGATACTACTGCATATGATGTTGCGTCAAAAAGATTTCCGTCAGCGTTGATTATACTACAATCTACAAAAATGGTATATACAATCTTGCCTGGAACTAAAACTAATTTTTCTAGATCCAACATCTCAGATTCTCTTATTCCTCTATCAACAACACGTGCCAGTTCTATTGTTTCTTCATCAGGTGGACCTGGTTCTATATATGGAGAAGCTGTAGGCAATACCTCAGCGGTAACTATCAAAGCTCCTTTATGTTCCAATCCTTCGAATGGTTCTCCGGTTTCAACTTTGACTCCTGCTATCACTTCTGAATTTCCTAATTTCACTTTAGCCGATCCATCAGCCTTTTTTATTATATCAATCTCGATTTCCAATGGTCTTGGTTCATCCAAGGACCTGCCATCAAGTCTTTTTCCTTTATTCAACAAATCCAACATCTGTTGTTTTCTTAGATGTTCTAGGATGATTGTTGCTTTCTTTGATAAACTCATTGTGCTGTCTCCTTTACATCTGAGGTAATCTCATTTCCAAAATATTTTTGTATCAATGCTTGTTTTTGTATTTCATATACCATCTTACATCCTTTTATTGCAGTATCTAAACATTCATTAAATTCTTCTTTAGTCAAAATCCCATCAAGCTGTAACAAAGTCACTTGTTCTAAATTTGGTAAATATGCTACAGGCATATCAGCACATCCTTCTTTATCTTCAATATCATTAACATCTAAAACAATACGGTCAGCGACTTTTCCTGCAGCACATGCTGATACCATATCACGCATATTAATTCCAGCATCGGCGAGAGCAACAGAGGCTGCCGTTATTCCAGCACATCGTGAGCCACCATCTGCTTGTAATACTTCAACAAAAATATCAATAGCAGCTCTTGGATAATCTTCTAATATAATTGCAGGTTCTAATGCCTCACGAATAACTTTTGAAATTTCTACTTCACGTCTAGATGGAGCAGGGTTTTTTCTTGTATCCGTAGAAAAAGGGGACATATGATACCTGCAACGTAAAACACATCTATCAGGTTGTGCCATATGTTTTGGATGTACTTCTCTAGGTCCATAAACTGCAACAATAATTTTATTTTTACCAAACTCGATAAATGCAGAACCGTCAGCATTTTTAATCATTCCAACAGTGATTTTGATATCACGTAATTCGTCAATATTTCTGCCATCGGTTCTTTTTCCATCTTTATCAATTAAATGAATTACTTGTTCTGTCATTATTTCTCATCCTCTTCTAAATTATTTTCTCCGTCATCATTTTCTTCTTTTACATCCTGTTTTAAACTATTCTCCGTCTGTAAATTTTCGGTATTTTCATCATCTTCTGGAGAGGGTTCAGGAACATTTAACAAGACCCGTATCCTTTGTGTCAAATTTGATGTATGAGCTTCTTCCTCAATAGTGTTTATTGCTTTAATAGCTAAACTGACTGTTTCATTATCATCTCCAACGACAACCAAAATTCCATTTTGACCAATCATTATTCTTGTATTGGTTGCTTGTTCAATAGTTTGTATCATTGAACCACGTTTACCAATCAATCTAGGGATTCTAGTTGGATTGATTTTTACTATTTCGCCCTTTGGTATTTTTCCTAAATCTTTATCTTGTAATGTTAGTAAAGGATCTCTAGTTCTATCAAATGCCATTATCCTAGCAGTAATAACATCACCTGGAGCTAGTTGCTTTCGAATATCATCTCTAGCTGGAGAAAAGTCTCTTCCAAAAACATCTTGTGCTGGCAAGTGAGCAGAAAAACAAGAATTAATGTCAACTTCCCATGACAAAGAAGAATTGTCCACTACCTTACCTATTACGATATCGTTTACACGTGGAATATAAACACCTGAAAGTGGAATAACTTTGATGCCATCTCTACCCATTTCTACTATTCCAATCCTTGTTGCAATAATAGAATTATTTTTTTTTATCACATTCATTAAAGGTCGATAATTTCCTTCTATAATAACATCACCTGGTAAAACATATTTTTTATTTATTTCTTGCATTTTATTTTCATTCACTACTTCATCAAAGTATTTATGCATAAAAATGTTCGTTTCAATATCTCGTAAATATAAAGGATTACAAGGTATTTGTAACTATTTTTCAGTAATCTGGGCGGAACCTTTAGTTATTGACCCTAATCTTTCTATAATATTACCTTTAATTCCAGCATTTATTTCTAAAAGTACTTGTAATGACCCGTCAGCTAACCAATTCTCATTCTTGAAATTTCCAATGCTTTTAATAAATGAATATGACTGGGCAGAATAAGACGCAGGAACTGTAATAACAATTTGTATGATTTCTGATTTCAGTGGTAAAATTTTTCTTAATGCATCTATTACACCTTTTGCTTGTTCTTCTGACCTTTTGAATGGATCAATAACCAGTCTAACCTCCTCCATTGCATTTTCTATTCGTGTGATAGGATGTGGCAAGTGAGTTTTTGGGTCTACAAAATTTTTGTTAATGTATTGTACTATCTGTTTTTTTTTCTCTTCAATCATTTTTCTTCTTTGATCGGTAGTGAGGTTAATTTCCCCTTTTGCTAAAATTTGTCTAGCTATATCAATTTGATCTTTTGTTTTAAAGAATTTTAATAATTTTTCAGTTGAAGCTCTGGTTCCTTTATTGGCATCAGAATATATATCATCAGAAACTAAAACGTTAGAAATATCAACCGGTTTTCCCATTTTTAGATCCAATGCTGGATCAGGTTTGACAATTATCTCGAACTTTTCATTTTCAACAGCGTATCTAACGATAGTAACTTTATCGGTCATATAGTATCATAGGGTCACCTAAACATATATAGCATTTGAAAAATATGGAATTAACGATATGATTTCTGTTTTCGACGTCTCGCTCCTGGACCACCAAACTTTTTTGATTCGGTTTGTCTTGGGTCGCCGGCCAGCAGATGTCTGTCAAATTCAGTTATCTTTTTACGGATTTCTTCTCTAACACTCCTAGATAATGGGTGGTCTTTTGGATCTTTTCCTCCTTTTGTCTCGCCAGATAATGCTCTTGAAATTGCAACAGCGCTAGCAAATGCTTGGCCCATAAATCCTCCTCCATCAACTTTTACAGTAACATCTACCTTGTTTCTTAATTCACCGATTAGTGATATGGGAGTTAATAATAGTTCTCTTGATACTTCCGGTTCAATTACTTCTGCTGGAATATTATTAATTCTAATCTTTCCAGTTCCTTTTGATATTACTGCAAGAGCTTTTGATGTTTTTCTTTGACCTGGGTATAAATCAATATTTTTAGTCATAAGTTGTCACTCCTTTCCATCCGATTTCTTTTGCAACTTCACCCATAGTTATATAATAAGATTCTGGTTTAGTTATTTTTGTATCTGAAAATACTTCCGGTTCTACATTTGAATATTCTTTTGGTATTCCTATATATACTCTCAAACGTTCAAATGCGGTAATTCCACTTGATTTTCTTTTTGGAAGCATTCCTCTCACCATTCTGGTTAATAAAGTATCAGGTCTTCTTGGATGATATGGACCATGGATAGGATTTGTAACAGAATTTATTTCTAGATATTCTTTAAAAATTTCTATTGTTTTATGCCGATGTCCAGAAATCATGGCTTTTTCTGAATTAACTATTACAACTCTATTTCCTTGCAATAAAAGTTTGGAAACATAAGAACAAACTCTTCCAGCTATACAGTTAGTGACATCAACTACAATCTGCTTATTATTTGAAACATTCCTGTTTTTAGAAGATGTATCTTTAGTGCTCTTCTTTTCTTTACCTGAATCTTTAACCAATTATTTTCACTCCTGTTCCATTTGGATATTTGTTAATTAATTCATTAATTGTTATAACCTTACCACCGGCTTGCATTATTTTTTTTATTGCTGTCTCTGAAATTGAAAAAGAGAATATAGTAAGTGCGTGACTTATACTCCCAGAACCAAGAATTTTTCCAGGAACAGCTATTACATCGCCATCTTTTGTAATTTTTGATAAACGTGTTATATTAATTTCAGATTGATTGGACCTACTTGCAGAAAGTCTATTTTCTAGATCTTTCCAAATAGGAGTTTTATCCTTTTTATAAGCTCCTCTCAATGACCATCTGAGATCGTCTTTATAACTATTAACTAACATCATTGATTATAACAACTATCCTGTTTCATGTTTTGTATCCCCAAATAAATCTACCTAGCAGGAGGTACAGAAGATTCTAAAGATTTTATTAATTTTCCAAAATCATCCAATTTTTTATTTATGATATTTAACGCAGACTTGAGAACTTCTTCTGCACTGAGTGCTCCTGTAGTTTCCAAAATAAGAATAGATTCATCGGAATTTTCGCCGTCTTTAACTACAGCAACTGATGTTGGTTGCCATTTGGCATGGTCTTTACCAATACCAAGTCTTGCATACGCTTCAAATTTCAATTTTTGTCCTGGGGCAAGTACGATAATGGGAATTTCATTGCTTACTGGCTTTACGTATTCACTGTCAGAAATTAATTCTCCTGATGTTACCACACGAGTCTTGTCTATAGATTCTGCATTTAAAATTAATAAAACTCTACACTTTGTACATCCTAATGTATTATTACAATCACAATCGGATGAAAAAATAAACTTATTCAATTCGGTTCTAAGTGGAATTAGTCCTAGCCTGTGCGCAATAGCTTCATCATGCATGACTGATGAATTTTCTAACATTACCACATCATCGATGGTGCAAGTTGGAACTTCACTGATTGAAATTCTACGAATTGAATTAACATATTGTCTGGGAACATTTTTAAATTTAACTATAATTTTTTGATCGGTCTTTTCCATAACATCAAGAGAAAATGAGCTCACAGTAATTATCAAGATGTTTCTTTAATTCACTCTTAAAAATCTAACTAAATTATTTTATACTATATCGTATTTATCAATATATTTTCGTGTACTATTTTTTATTATCTTCAAGAACACCTCTTTTTATGTAATGTTCGGTTAACTTTTTAGAATAACAGTCACCGCACAAATATCCAGAAATATCCCATTCCTTCATTCCATGATATTTGAAATCTGAGATGGAATTATTGCAAATGGAACAGGATAACGAATCACCAGTCAATTCATTAAACTAAAAAATGTTTACCAATATAAGTTATAAAATAGTCAGATATGCAGAATTTTTAATCGACTACACTCATCAATATGTAGTTGATAAATGTTGTCGAGTATTTCCACATATCCAACCATTCAAAAAAATTAATAGGAACCTACAATATCAAATATTCAAAATGGTACTTAAGGATAAAACTGCTTTTATTGGAATACTTGGGATGGGAGCTATAACTGGTATTTTGGTGTATTTTGTTCTATTTCCAATTGGGATACCTGTTCCAGGTGTAATCAATTCCGTTTCAAGACAAGATTTGCTTCCAGAAGAACTTGCTGAACCAAAACAATCTACTCCTGCTGAAACCGATAGTTCCGTGCAAGTATCTACTTCTGCTACATTAGAAATATTACAGGGTTCGTCGGTTCAAGGGAATCCAGATTATAGCCCCGACATAATCGAAGTAAAGAAAGGAGAGGCGGTTAATGTAGTCAATAAGGATTCTGTTCCACATACTGTAACAAATGGTAAAAATCAGCAAGACCCCGAATCAGCAAAATTGTTTGATACAGGTATTATAATGGGTGACGAATCTGCAGTTTTAAAGACAGATAGTCTGGCAGTTGGCGATTATCCATTTTATTGTACAGTACATCCATATATGACTGGGACTTTGACAGTTCAGTAAAAAAAATTTACTTTTTTTAAAAATGATTTTTAATTTTTCATAAAATATTTATAGCATTAGTTTAGAGAAAATATAACGGAGTTATGACATTTTTAAAAATAAAAAATTTGCATGCAAGTATTGACGATAAAGAAATACTTAAAGGATTAGATTTGGATGTTGACAGAGGCGAGGTACATGCTATAATGGGTCCAAATGGGTCTGGCAAAAGTACTTTTGCTAATGTTTTGCTTGGTCATCCAAAATATACTGTCACTTCAGGAGATATTTTGGTAAAAGACAAGAATATTTCAGAGCTTGGTACTGACGAACGTGCAAAACTTGGTTTATTCCTTGGATTTCAATATCCGATGGAAATATCTGGTGTTGGTTATAGTCATTTCCTAAGAAATGCATACAATACTTTGAACAAATCTCTTGCAGAAGATCAGAAAGACAGAGAAGTCTTTTTGACTGTAAGAGAATTTCATGAATATGTTAAAAGGAATTTAGATAATGTAGGATTGGATAAATCATTTTTGGGGAGATATTTAAATGAAGGATTTTCCGGTGGAGAGAAAAAAAGATCGGAAGTTATGCAGATGCTGGTATTAAAACCAAATCTTGCAATTCTTGATGAGCCTGACTCAGGTTTAGATATTGATGCAGTAAAAGCTGTTGCTGAAGCTATAAATCAATTAATTGCTACAGGTGCAGGTGTGGTTGTGATTACCCATTATGCGAGAATTTTGAGGTATTTAACAAAATTGGATAAAGTACATGTAATGGCAAAAGGAAAAATTATAAAATCTGGTGGAAAAGAATTATCGGAAGAATTGGAATCTAAAGGTTATGGCTGGCTAGGTATAGAAGAATAAAATTACCTGCAATTTTAATTTATTATTTATAGTTTCATATCTATTAAATATGGTTTTTTAGTTTCAGATTCATAATACAGACATGGTAAATGATGAAAAGTCAATAAAAACACATAATACAGAAAATCGTGACAATGCAACTAAAATATATTACTTGAATTTTTCGTTTTATAAAGTTGATCCAAAATGGAGATGGTTAAATGAAATTGGAAAGGAAGAGGCTATCAAAGAACTCACTGCTTTGATTGATGTTGCCAATACGAAAATGAAAGTTATAACATATTCTACTGTAGGATTAAGAGAAGATTCTGATTTTATGCTGTGGATGATTTCTGATTCGATTGAAAAAATGCAAGTATTGACTTCAAAAATTTATACCACAATTTTTGGAAAATATATTGAACCTTCTCAAATTTATCTTTCTTCTTCTCGAAAGTCAATCTACTCTTCCAAAATATTGCCAGGGTTTATGTCAGATGAACCCCCTTTGAAATATAATATAGTTTATCCATTTATAAAATCACGAGAATGGTACCTACTTCCGTTTGAAAAGAGAAAACAAATGATGGAAGAACATATAGAGGTAGGAAGAAAATTTCCCCAAGTTAGGTTGAATACATCATACTCTTTTGGTTTAGATGACCAAGATTTTATGTTAGCTTTTGAGACAAATAATTTAATAGATTTTCAGGATCTAATAATGCAATTAAGAGAAACAAAGGTAAGTGAATATGTGATTAAAGATACTCCTATGATAGTATGTGTTAACAAGACATTAGAAGAAATTATTAAAAGTCTTGGTTAGTAGTGTTACTTAGATATCAGGATATGATTGCACTAAAAGAATGGGCTGTCGTATGTAAGGCGTTAGAGGAAGGAAGACAGACAATCCTTTTAAGAAAAGGAGGAATTATGGAATATCGAGAAGGATTTGAATTAAAACATGACAAGTTTTTGTTATTTCCTACTTTTGAGCATCAATCAAAGGATTCAATAAAACAAGATTATTATGAAAAATTTGATGAACTGATTTTAGAAAATAATACAGCAAAGGAATATGTAGATTTAAGTTTATTTGGAAATGTAATTGATGTCAAAGAAATAAAAGATAAAGACATCTTGAAAAAATTATACACATATCATATATGGAATGAAAGATATGTGGATTTTAGAATGAATTATAATCCTACAAAGCCTATGAGCGTACTTTTTTTGCGTATTTACAAAATTAAAGAACCGGTAAAAGTAAATATTAAAAAAGAATGGGCCGGTTGTAAATCTTGGATAAATATGGACGGTGATATATCATCAACAATGATTAATAAATCATTTAAACAACTTCATGATGAAAACCTCTTAAAACCAGTAGTAGATGATTTAACATTTAATAGATTAGTCAATGAGATTAATGGTGTAATTAAATGAGGTATAGAAAATTAGGAAGAAGCAATATTAAGGTAAGTGAAATAGGATTTGGAGCTTGGACTATTGGGCTTGATTGGTGGGGTAAAAAGATAGACGATGATGAAGCAAAAAGAATGCTAAAAAAAGCTTTTGATTTAGGAATTAACTTTTTTGAAACCGCGGACATGTATGGTAAAGGTAAGAGTGAAAAGGTAATAGGAGAAGCTTTTAAGGATATGAGAAATGAAATAGTTTTATCATCAAAATGGGGTTATGATATGTACAGCTACGATCAAGTCAGAGATAGTGAAATTCCACAAAAACATAATTCTGAATTTTTAGATTTTGCATTAAAACAAAGTTTAGAACGTTTACAAACTGATTATATAGATGTATATAGTCTACATAATCCAAGAATAGAATCCATTAAAGATGATAGATTATTTGAGGCTTTAGATAATTTGGTTTCAACTGGAAAAATCAAATCACATGGAGTGGCATTAGGTCCAGCAATAGGATGGGAGGAAGAAGGAATTTATGCAATTAATAATAGAAACATAACATGTCTTCAAACAGTATATAATATTTTAGAACAGGATCCTGGAAGGTTATTTTTTAAAAATATACTAAGAAAAAATTTTGATAACAACAAACCAATTGATACAAGTATTTATAATTTGTATGATGGTTATGATGTAGGTATATTGATAAGAGTTCCTGATGCTTCAGGAGTTTTAACAGGTAAAGTAAATGAAAATACAGTTTTTTCTCAAAATGACCATAGAAGTCATAGAAAGAAGGAATGGATAATTGAAGCGATGAAGAAAATTGATAAAATGAAGCATATTGCTAATTCTAGGGGATGGAGTATAACGGAATTGGCTATAAAGTTTATTTTATCACAAAAACCAGTATCAGTTGTTCTTCCTACAGTTACAGATTTAGAAGAAATTGAAAAGTTTGTAAATATTTCAGACGGAAATTACTTGAATTCATCAGAATTGGAACAAATAAATCAACTTTATGAAAACAACTTTTATGTACAAGCTCAATAAATTCATTATTTTTTAATATTTTTTGGAAAAACACGTATGTAAAGAAAATATTTTTATTTATTTACTAAACCAGTATAGTCTCTATTTTAAAGATATTCAACTAATTTTTTACTTTATCTAATCTTTCGGGTTCACCAACATTATTTTTTGATCTTGTTTATTAGAAATTGAATTATTTTTTCGATCACTTCAAAAAATTGTTTTTTTTTTTTGAAAATTGTCGTCTATGAAAATTGAATATGTTCTTAATCTGGCGATCGATTCTGTTGTATTAATTTCCTTATTTTTATATTTATAAAGATCTCGTCTGAGAATTACAGCAATTCGTCTTTCAGATTTATGTCCTATGATAAAATTATTTACATTATTTGGATAATCGTTGTCCTTATTTTCGACCTCAGGAAAATAGGCCTTTTCTTCTTATTGTGATGAAATTTATCTATAAATTCCTCTATGATAACAGAGATTATTCCATATCTTCAATCGGAATTCTTTTATTTTCATAAAGTTTAGTAGAATATGTATCTATAATATCTTTTATGCGTTTAAAAATATGATCGTGTTAAAGGCTTTCTGTTAAATTAGTCAACATAATAGATACTTATCACTCCAAATAAAAACCAAATAATAAGAATAATATTGTATAATTTGGAATTAATAATTATTATACATATAATAACTATCATCATTTCAACAAATAGCAGATAAATTATATTTTTAAAATGATATTTATGACAATTATTGTCTCCTAGTTATAACAATATTATTTGTATATAATGAATAAATCTAAAAATTGTTGTGTTGAAATAATTAGGTATACACATTTTATGCTTTTGCATAATACCCAGATCTTCTTTCATATATTTGACCATTTTGCATTGCTTTTCTTAAGAAACTTTTTGCATCGTCTTCATCAAACTTTCCTGTTTGCACAAGTTCGTTAATAAAATTCTTTTCTTCTACATCATTTTTATCTTGTCCAGATAATGCATTAAAAACATCCATAAATATCTTTAATTTTGAAACTTCACTCTGAGGTTTACCGTGTAATACACCTAAATCTACTTTCCCAGTATTAACATCTACTCCAGCAGTTTCTAACATTCTTTGAATTAGGTAAATGGCTCTCTCTGCATCATCAACGTCGACATGATCTTTTAACAACAGTTTTGAGCGTGCCGTAGCTAATCTTACTAACCCTTCAAGTTGTCTTGGAGTAACAGTTATCATACTATCAGAATCTACATTTCTCATTTTCATGTAATAACTTCTAACTATGTTGATTGCTTCTTGAGTTAACTTGGGTTCTATTTGTTTTGCATACTCAAGATATTTACTGAATAGGTCTGTATCTATTGCGGGACGTGCGCTATGTTCTGAATCTCGATGTATTTCTAATATGTGACTAGCAATTCTGCTGTCTTTTTCTCTTTCTGGAATATCCCGTATGATGTAAATAATATCAAACCGGGTGAGTAACGGAATTGGCAAATTAACATTTTCAGTTATATTCTTGTACGGATCATATTTACCATACATTGGATTTGCGGCAGCTAAAATAGAAGTTCTTGCGTTTAAAGTAGCAACGATACCGCCCTTTGCAACTGAGCATGTTTGTTGTTCCATAACTTCATGCAATGCTGAACGGTCTTCTGGTTTAATCTTGTCAAATTCATCAATACATACCAATCCTTGGTCTCCTAATACAACCGCTCCTGCTTCTAACATCAATATTCCTGATTTATCTCTGACAACTGCTGCGGTAAGTCCAGCTGCTGTCGATCCTCTTCCAGAAGTATACAGGCCTCTCGGTGCAATTTTTGCAGCAAATTTTAACATTTCCGATTTTGCAGTTCCAGGATCACCAACCAATAGTACGTTTAAGTCTCCTCTTCTGGTAGAACCGTCTTCAAGTTTTTTTGTTACCGATCCAACTATTAATAATAATATAGCTTCTTTGATTGCTTCGTGACCATAAATATGTGGTGCAAAAGACGATATCAGTTTATCATAAGCATCAGGTCTGCTTGCTATTCTAATTATTTGTTTTTCATCTTCACTACTTATTGCTATCCGTTCAATAGTTCTTTCATCTTTATTTCCTGCCCTACCACCCAAATATTCTATATTATTGCCTTCCATTCGTAACTTGAACAAACTTGTTTTTGTTTGTGGAGAGAGTTGTTCCTGTTCAATTCTAACAACACCAGTCAACATTATTCTGTCACCTGGCCTGCACTGGTCTACCAAATCTCCCATAACAGTTACTTCCAAATAATGAGGAAGATGTCCTGCAGGAAGGTCTTCTGGTAATTCCTGTAATCTAACTAATTGAAAATCAATGAAAAAACTCTTTTCTGGATCCATTTCTAATTCTTTTTCGGAACAATTTCTACATTTCAATGGTTTTTTTAGTACTAGACCTTTTAGTTGAGCATCAGTTATTTCATTACAATTAAGACAGCGATAACCTATTTTTTTTGCCAGTGGTTTCACCTCCGAAGACCTTACTACCATTCCAGAAACACCGACTAATTTATCAATCATTTCTGCATTAATTTCACGTAATCCTTTTTGAACAGTATAATTTCCTATTCGGACTTTAACATTATTTTGAATTTCACTTGCATAATCATGATGAATTTCATTTAAAATAGAAAGTATTGCTTCATGAAATGCATCAAACATTTCATCTGGATGATGAGTTATTTGTTTGGCAAGTTCAGGTATAAAAGTATCAAAGTCGATATAATCAACTAACAGTGAGGAAGTATTTGATGCCATCATGTTATTGATACGTTCAAAATATTTGTAATTTCCATCTCTATCTTTAAATCCACGCAAGAATCGCTCTAATTCATTTGCTAATGCAGATTCTGTTTTTTGCTCACTCATTTTTTCATTATCACTCTACTTTTAAATTCGTTTGAAGAATCATGAATTAGATGATACAGTTCTTTTTCTTCGGTTGATAATTTTTTTTCTAACTCTCCACTTAGAGGAGATGCAACAGCTATTTTTACAATTTTTTCCAATCTCGAGGCTACAAATGAATTGAGTGCAATGATTGTATTTTCTCGTTCACGTTCAAATTCTCGAGTATTTTCCAAACTACAGATATAATCGTTAACTCTAACATAAAAATCAGTGTCGATGCTAGATAGGTCATGAGGTTTTGAAATCCTTTCGCGATTTATAGCTCTTGATATATAGATTGAAGTATCAGTATCTTGAATTTCTAAATAATTTTTAACTGTCAATAATTTTGCAATCCAACGTGGAAGAGTAGATATCTCCCCAATTTTTGCATCTACTGTAAAATCATCAATTGATATTGTAAAATCATTTTTAAAAGTTACACGGACTTCCTCCATAAGATATTTGATATTATGTATTTTTTGTGCTAAAGCAAGTGTCTTATAGAAGTCATTTGTAAACATATTTCTACACTGTATTTTATTTTATTATAAACAGATAATAAACTTAAAACGTAGTGTAAATATCATCTCACACATTAATAGAAATGAAATCAACTAAACTCAAAGAAGATGAATCCGTTAACAGTTATACTAATTTGATGTGGGTTGAAAAATATAGGCCAAAGAAAATTGAGCAGATTGTTAACCAGAAAGATATTATAAAAGCTCTAAATAATTTAAAGAAAAATCCAAACGAGATGCCCCATATGTTATTTGCTGGTCCAGCTGGTGTTGGAAAAACTACAACCGCATTGTGTCTAGCTAATGAATTACTAGGTGATGATTGGAGAAACGATACATTGGAATTGAACGCATCAGATGAGAGAGGAATAAAAATGGTTCGCGAAAGAGTAAAAGAATTTGCTGCGGTCATAAAACTTACCGGAATTTCTGAAAACAACAATGAGAAACCATTTAGAATTATTATTCTGGATGAAGCTGATGAAATGACTTCGGAAGCTCAAACGGCATTAAGAAGGATTATTGAGGATAGTTCAAAAACTACTCGATTTATCATTATTTGTAATTACCTTTCTCAGATTATCGAACCAATACAAAGCAGATGTGCAGTTTTTAGATTTAAAAGGTTAGACAAGGAAAATATTGTTGAACATCTTAAAACAATTTGCAAATTAGAAAAAATTCAATTTGAAGAGGAAGCTATCGCACAAATTTTTGATTTTACGTATGGTGACCTACGTCATTCCATCAACGTTTTACAAACAGCAGCTGGAATGAATATGGGTCATGTAACAAAAGATAATGTTAATTCTGCAATTGGTTTATCAGGAAAATCAAAAGTTGGTGAGATAGTCAGACTTGCGTTAGATGGTAAATTTAATGATTCCAGGATAAAATTAATGGAATTAATTCATGTTTATGGAATGTCAGAAAAAGATTTTCTAAAGTATGCATTCCAAGAGACTTTTAACAAAAAGTTCGAAAAGTTTGGAGAACTGTCAGAAATAATGGCTGAATATGATTATAGACTGGTTGTAGGTGCCCATCCTGAAATTCAGCTTGTTGCATTTTTAGCACAATTGGGAAAATTAGGAAAAGATGAACGGAAATAAATATACTGTAAAAATTGTAATGGTAAAATAAATATATTTTTTAGTGATCCTAAATAAGAGTCATATTA
>QCWD01000039.1 GCA_013114725.1 Nitrososphaeraceae archaeon
AAAAAAAGAAAGAATATGTTACCTGAGCAATTGGAAAACCAGAAACATTAGGTAAGTTAGAAAGTTGTGATTGTATATACGACGTTGAAAGACCACGTTTTAAAAACCAATAGACAATTCATTAAATACTACAACAACAAAAGAGAACACATGTCATTGAACTGCATGACACTAGGGCGAGTGTATCCGGGTAGAAGTGTAACACATTTGATGGGATAGTATATATATGTCTGGTTTTCTAATTTTATTTTTTTTTTGTTCCTAACTTAGTAGTGCACGTATAAATAGAATTGTACCTAATACAAATTACTAATTTACGGTTTTTTTAGAATATTGATGTATCTAATAAAACTTTCAAGTATGTTCCTTAATTCATTAATCTTTGATAAATATATTATTTCTATCAAACTTTTTCGTATTAGGGTTTGCAAAGAATGTTTAATCCCAAACGTTTGAGGATTTTACTTGTTTTGTATCATCATTATCATAGACAGGTGGACATCCTACTTTTCTATAAACGATTCGAGATTATCTGGCAACAAGCATATGTCTATGCTAAGAAATTCCTTCAAATACAGATACAAATAGTTTGATACAACAATAATAAATGTCTGTTTCTCTTAAAAGGGATAAACACATATTTTAAAAATAAAATTTACATCTCCAGACCTTCAATTAACTTAACAGAATCTTTTTATCAGTCATCATAATATTTAAGAAGTTTTTATTGCAGAAATGACGATTTCATCACCTTTATCTAATTATCTTTGGATAAAGTGAAAAGATGGGCATTGTCAGATAATAGAACAGGATATTGGTTTTAGCGTAGTTATATCAAGAGATATACCAATCTTTCAGAGTCAGATAGATAATCTTCATATTTTAACCACAGACCCGAATCAAAGTTTAAAGATTATCCTTCAACCTATCCCAATCTCTTTCTTGTTAATAAAGAGGCCAAATCTCATTCATGACTCGGCAATGTTGTGCTCAAAGCATATGTTCCAAAAGAGATAATTTCAAATACAGGACTGTCGTAATTTTAGTGTGCATCTTACAAAAGATGTGATTATGTATTGGAAAAAGAAATAAGACATAAACATGATGAATCAATAGAAACGGATATAAAAAATAATCAAATAGATTATGGAATATTTTGTTTTAGTAAGTGGCTTTCTTCTGAAGAAGGTAATATAACAGATGAACTCAAAATAATTTTACGGAATCAAGATAAAGAAAATGATGTTAAATTATTTGATGTTGATGAAAACTCTGAGGTAAATGTAATATTTGAGAACGGGATACCATTTTGTAAGAAGTGTCAAACAGATGATTGTGCACATACTGGATTTGCAATATGTGTAAAACAAAATATTCCAAACCTAGAGAAGTTAAAGAATTAATCAGTCACGAATTTGTTTTCTGTTTATTTTTTAGTTCAGAATACTTAAATTCTTCATTATCTTCTTCTTGCAGTCCGTACAGTTTTATAAATTTTAAAAGTTCACTATATTCATGAATACCATAATAATTTTTCATATTTTCAAGAGTCTTATCATCATAAATTCGTGGATTATGATTTTTTTTACTATTTTTCATTACAACTAGATTTTAGTCTATATAGTATTAAAGTTTTTATGTGACTTTGACCTAAAACTTTTTATGTGATTTATTGGTTCATATTTTCAGTTAACTGGGGGTAAGATCTCGCGTACACTTAAATTTTTAAAATCCCAAATTAAATTATCTGATCTAAATGCAACTATAGGCCCCGAGTTTATTACTACATAATCTTTTGGTTTTCCACAATTTACACTATAAAATAACTCATTACTTGTTTTTGCATACCATCCACCATCATCCAAAACGTCTGAAACTTTTATCCAATCATTATTATTGTTAATATCTACATACGATTCCATTTTTACTGCAGTTTCATTCTTTATGTTATAAATTACAACTTTCCATCCAACCCATTTATTGAAAATAGATTGTCCTATTGTAGATTTACCTTTTCCATCTGTATAACCACCTGTATGCCATATTTCCTTTTTCCAACTTACGATTCCGTCTACACTTAGTCTACTTTTTAAAGAAGTACCCTGACAAGGAAATTTATCCGTGTGTTGAATGCCTCTTGCATACCATACCAATGTATCATCAGTGTTATTGTACGATACGACTCTCACGTATCCAGAAATTTCTACATTTTTCCAATATTCAAATGTGTTTGGGGTTGTTACATCCATTCTAATTTTGGGTATTTGCGGTCCAGATTTTATAGTCCCGTTTACTCTCCATGCATCATCATTCTGTTTTGTCAATTTCATTCCTGGTTGGAATATGTTATCTTCAAGTGGATTTTCCATATTTACGAACCATTCTCTGCCATTTGGTTTGGTTGGATAAATTTGTAAGGTTCCAAATTTATCCTTAGTATCATAGGGTAGAATTATACTATCTGGATTTTTTTCCATGATATCAATTATCATATTGTAAATTTTTTTCTCAAATATTGTTAATACCAGAATGATCAAAAATGTCAATAAAGCAACTGCTACAATTAAAAATGCAATTTTCACCGAAATCCTTTATATATTTTTTATTTATCGAAATAAATGTTTTAAATTTTTTCACAAATAAATATAGTTATAATTTTTAAAAAAAATCGTACATGTAATATATTGGTCTAATAGTAGCAAAAATAGATACAAATTATTGGATATGATGAAAAGTAAAAATCAAATGATCTCTAAAAAAACATCTATAGTTATTGCTGATGCAGGACTCGAGTTAATACCTAAGGAATTGCAGACAGAAAATGCAGTTATTAATCAATCAAATAAAATTAAAAAAAAACCTTCCGAGCTACTTTTAGATGTTAGTTATCACTATAATGTAATGAAGAGGAATAACTTGAAGGAAATTTGGAAACGTGGAAGACCAGACATAGTTCATTTAGCATTATTAACTACGTTATCTTCCCCATTATACAAAAGCGGTGTAAGTGATATTTACATCCATACTAGAAATAATCGAGTGATTTTTTTAAATCCGAAATTACAAGTAAGAATTCCAAAATCATATGCAAGATTTGAAGGGTTATTTACAAAGTTATTACTAGAAAAAACAATAATTGTAGAAAAAAAAGGTATTGTTAGTAATAAAGATGAGGATTATTTATTAAAAGTTGAAAACAACATAACGTTTGAAAGTTTAAAAAAAATGATAAATCCAGATATAACTATAGGATTTTCTTCAAGAGGTGTTAAAAAAACTTTCACAGAAGTATTGGAACAAAGTATTATGCAAAATAACAAGAATATATTATTTGTAATTGGAGGATTTCAACATGGGTATTTTTCAAGCGATATAGAAAAATTTTTTGATCGTATTTTTTGCATATCTTCATTTAATTTGGAAACACATGTTGTATTATCGAGACTGATTTATGAAATAGAAAAAATTATGAAAATATTTTAATTTACAAAATAGGTTACAAAATTTTCGTTAATAAAAAATATTATTAAGATTTTTAATTAAAATATATAGTAAGATTTTTAAAATCCACAAAATTGTTAATATATATTCATGAAAACTTGTTTTTGGTGTTTAATTTATTGTTTTTTGTTATTCGCTTCTATTGGAACATCCTCATTTTATTTTAATAATGTCTATGGAGATGGATTATTCGAAGAAAATTTACCTCCAGCAACAGTTGGAGATAGAGAAGCCAGTTTATATACAAAAATCAGCCCACCAGTATTAACATCAGATTCTAACGACAAAAAATCTTTTACATTAAGACTTTTCGATGCGAAGGATAATAAAACTATTGAGCATGTTTCTTACTTTATAACGGTACAGAAGGATGGGAAACTTTTGATGAGAGATTTGTTCCATTCACATCAAGGAACTTTAAAAATCAAAATTAATTCGAATGAAGGAAGAGTGAATGTTTTTGGTTCTCAAGAACCATTTCAAGGTGGATGGACAAGTGAAACAGGAGATGTTACTGTTTCTGGACCGCTATTGTTAACAGGTGGATTATACCATTTTGGAATTGAAATTTTTGGAATCGATCATGATCGAAATATTTTCAATCCTGAGAACGCGCCTAGATTTGATGCGTATCTTAGTGTAGGGGATATATTTAGGGATATTATCAAATACAAAAATGACCAGTACAATATGACGATTATCTCATATTATGACAGGGTTCAAAACTTTACCTTTGATGAACAAAATAAAAAAATAAGTTGGGAGATGCCATTCAATTGGGATCTAGGTAGAATACAGGAACAACAAATTTTCATACATGAAGAGATAAAGATACCAAACACATTTACAGAATTTATTGGTAATGGGACTGCATTTGACGCATTGGTAGAAGGACAGAAACTTTCAGGTAGGTCAGTGGTATTGGATCCTTATACAGAAGAAGAAAATTTGATAATTCATTTTCTAATAAATAAAGGAGATCTTTTAAAATTAGCAGAACAGAGAGCAAATTCGACGGCAGAAAAAGATAAAGATAAAAGAATAATGAAATTCTCATTAACTCCAGGTAGTGAAAATCAGTTCATTACACTTTCAGAAGTATTGACAGATACAGGAGGTATACAAATTGCTTTGGACTGGGTACCTAAAGAGATCGAATCGCAAAAAGAATCAAATCTTCAGATTAAGTTTTATGATGGCATAAAGAATTTAGCATTTAAGTCGGATATTAAGTACGACTTTGTTGTTTTTGATCAAAATGGTAACCAAATTTTAAATAAAAATCAAATAGCGAAAAATGGGACTGCATTTGAAAAAATCATCTTTCCTGGAAAAGGTCCGTATCTTGTTGAAATTAGGATTAAAAGTATAACTGATCCTAGTTTGAATATTCCAGACGAAACTAGAAAGGGTATTGGAAGAACGCATGTAAATGTGAACTAATTTTTAATTTTTTTCCAAACAAATAACCTTTATCAAAGTAGAATATTTTTAGCTATATTCTCTAAAATTTCTCTCACTGAAGGTTAAGCAATATCCCATTATAATAAAAATTATAAATTGAGCAGATATGATAACGATAAAGAAAATCGCAGAATAATTTATTGCGAAACTCATAATAAAAAATGCATACTAATAAAAAAACTTGACGTTTGTATATGTTGCACCAAGAAAGTATGTCTATGCAAGTATACTTTTTAATATTAATATAATGATAAAAGATTTAGAATTCAAGATTGTAATTTTAGATTTGCTTATATTATATATGTATTATATTCACCGTTAAACTAATGAAGATAAATTTTGTTAATCATTTAACATGTCCTAACCATAGTGATAGGAATATCAAATTATCAATCAAATCGCTAATTTGTCAATCTGAAAATGAATGCACGGAGGGATTTCTAGAATGTAAAGAATGTGAAGCAACTTTTCCTATCATAGACGGTATTGCAATAATTGTAAACGATATCGCGGGATATATAGAAACTCGTACCGAAATTTATGGAAGATGGATATTAAATTGTAAATCTAACGATTTAAAAGAATATTTAAAAAATATTGGGAAAAAAATTAGCAATCCAACTAATATAGATAGATATGAAGAAGGTGGAATATTATTTCCCACCTACAAATGGATGCAAAACGCAAATCATACTGAAGACAGATTAATGAAACTACTGAGATGGAAAATAAAGCCAAATGAAATTCATTATAAGATTATACACGGATTAAATACGAAACTTGATGGAATTGTTTTAGATATAGGATGTGCTACAGGAACAACTACTCTGCAGTTAACCAATAAATTCTCTTTTGTAATTGGAGTTGATTTATCATTTTCATTTATCAAAGAAGCAAGAAAAAATATGTATGAATCAAATATCAGTAATGTTGAATTTTTTGTAATGGATGTGACATATGTACCTTTTTCTCAATTAAAATTTGATTTGATAATAGCATTAAATGTTATCGAGTTAGTTAATACACGATTATTTTTAAAAATGACACATAAAATATTAAAACCACATGCAGAAATGATAATTGCGTCACCTTATGATTTTAATAGAGAGAAAACAATAGATAAAATATATGATGAGAAATCATTAAGAGATATTTTACGAAGTTCAGGTTTTGAAATAAGTGTTAAAACAGAATCTGAAACTTTTACACCATGGATACTTAAAATAAGTGAAAGAACGTATCTGTTTTATTTTGTAGATTTTATAAAGGTAAAAAAAATTTCAAAACATAAATCTAAAGAGATGCCTTTAAAGGAATATGATAGAAGATTCTGATATTAAACAATTAATTAATATTATATTACAACAAGACTTTATTAATAAATCAAGTAATGTCTAGTTTAATCTTTAAAGATAGGTCAAAGCTATCACCGAGATACATACCTACCGAGTTACTACACAGAAAAATACAGATAGATCTTATTTGTGATATATTTGAACCATGTACAAGCAGTCCTATTTTGTTTCCATTAACCATAATTCAAATTTTAGGCCCCACTGGAATAGGGAAATCATCTACCGTAATAAAGTGTGCTACAATTTTGGAAAAGAAATTCTCTGAAAAATTTTTAAAGTTTAAATTTGTGTATATAAATTTAAAATTACATGGTGGTAACAAATACACAATTTACAAGTACATCCTTGAAACTCTGATGCCAGATATTTCTTGTCAAGGAATGAGCGCAGAGGAAATGATTAGATATGTATTGAAATATTTACGAGTTGAAAAAAAATATGCTATAATCATACTAGATGAAATTGATCATTTGATTAAGATAACAAAAGATTTGGGAATAGTGTATGATTTGACAAGATTAAATGAATTTGAACCTAACGAGAGCTGTAATATCAAAGGAATTATTTTCATAGCTAGAAGTAAAGAATTCTATGAAAAACTGGACCCAGCAGAGGTAAGTACGTTGGGAAGAATCCCAATCGAATTTCCGCCATATTCCCAAGAACAAATAAGTGATATTTTAGATGCCAGAGCTAAAGAAGCGTTTTATCAAAAAACCATCGGTACCGATGTAATAGACAAAATTTCAAAAATAACAGTATCAGAACCGGTAAATGGTGATATACGATATGCATTGGACCTTTTACTACACGGTGGAGGTTTGGCAGAAAGTGAGTTTACAGATAGAGTCACAATAGAACATGTTATGAAAATTCATAATAGAATTGGTAATAATATAGATATCGAAGAAATTCAAAATTTGACCAATGATACAGCAATTACATTATTGGCCATCATAAAGGGATTAAAAATAAGTAGAAAATCATCATTAAAGTTAAAAGAAATTTATTTACAAATGAAAGAGTTGTTAAAGGAAAAAATAAGTGATGATAAAATAAATAATAATATAGATGATTTACTAGAACATAAAATAATAGCAATAAAATCACTGAAAGAAATTAAATTGGCAAGAATTATGGAATTAGAAAAAGTTGAAAAAATTCTTGAACAAAAGATAAAAATGAATACTAGTGTTAAAAATGGAAAGTGACAAGTCAACTAATGAGATTATTGAAACTGGTATTGGGAGTGTAGTTAAAATAAAAATAATCAAGATACTAGCTACAGGTAAAAAATTTCATACCATCTACGGCATACAAAAAAGAACAAATTTGAAGAGAAATGATATTAAAAGAAATATTAAAGATTTAATTGCAATAGGATGGATAAGAGAACAAAAATTGAATACTGTTTTATATTATTTAAATACCGATGATATTTATGTGGAAAAGTTAGTCAGATATTTCAAAGAAGTAGGATATCTTGACGATATAGAATACAATTAGTTGATAGTTAACTAAACAACAATAGGAAATATTTTTGTGTGAATAATAAGTATTTTGAACATTGGATCGATTTTTATTAAAAGAAATGATATGAAATGGTAATAGCATGCATCAAAAAAATACCCGGCCCAAAAGACTATCAGATTCAATGATACTTTTAAAGATAAAATAAAACGGTACAAATTAAAATACATCAAATATTAAAAACATTAATGTTATTATAAAATATAAAAATTTAAGTGGCTTTTTAAAATTATATCTGTACAAGATTGTTTTCATTTTTGAAATACAGAATCAGTAGGATAAGAAAGATCACCAAAAATAGAATTTTCCTTATAATTAGATATTTGTTTTTATTATATATTAAATTTAGAATGAGAATGGGATTATAAAATAATTTCAAAAACCTAACATTCAATAAATAGTATATATTCTTTAAAAGAATATGGATTACGACAAGTTATGCAAATCTATCTATGCGCTTCACGATGATATAAGATATGCTGGTGTTGTTGATGAAACAGGAGCGTTGGTAGCTGGTGGAATGAAGAAAGGTATTGATTCCATTGTTGATGAAACTAGTGAAGAACTTTATCTGTCACAGACAGCCCTCCGAAGGTCTATGAGAGAAAGATTTGATCCAAGTATGGGAAAGGCAAGATTTTCCTATGTTGAGAGAGAGAAAATATCAGTCTTAACAATCTACATTAATAAGCAATTATTGTTAGTAACATTAGAACCGAATATTGATTCTCATACAGCAGTTGATATTGCGGAAGATATTCTAGATATGATAAATGGAAAAATCGAAGTTTGAGTTGTGATAGATATTAAACCGTTAATGTTAAATTTTTTTGATTACATTTTTTAGACAATGATAAAGAGATTATCAATCAAGATATCTCAACTATATTATGCATGTATGAAAGGTCTTCTTTAAAATCACTCAAATCTGAAGGAATTTTGAGGCTTATTTTATCCTTCAAAGACAAGGATTTTCCAGTTTCATTAGATATTGTTTCTTTCTTTTTATTCCAAACCAATGAATTGAAATCTAGCAGTGGTTTAGTATACTTTGTATAAGTTTCGTAAATATTTGAAATTTGAGGAAATTTATCTGTGTGAATACTAGTTTTAGAATATAGCTTTCTCCATAATTCATCTGTAATAAATGGACAAATAGGCGCAAGGAGCAATAAAATGGTTGAAAAACATTTGTGTAATGCAAATAGCGCAGACTTTCTTTTCTTTGAATTATTGTTTTCATAAACCCGTCCTTTGACCATTTCTAAATAATGTGAAGCAAATACCTTCCATGTAAAATCTCGAATAACAGATGAGGGAATAAAGAAATTGTATTCTTTATAACCACCAAGAGATTCGTTGATTACTTTAGATAATTCTGAAAGGACCCATTTATCGGTGGGTTCAAGAAAATCATCATAAGATAACCTGTCTGTTAAAATTAATTCGTTATCTACATCAAATGATGAAAGAAATCTGCCTAGATTCCATAATTTTGATAAAAATTTCTGTGATGCATCCAATCTTTGTTCAGAACAACGATAGTCTTGTCCTAAATTACTTTCACTGGCGCTCCAGAACCTGAAAGTGTCTGCGCCATATCGTTGGATTAAAGGAAATGGGTCTATTACATTACCTTTGCTTTTACTCATCTTTTCACCTTTTTCATCAACACCATAGCCCATTATCCATACAGAAGACCAAGGAATTGAACCAGTAAGTTGAAAACATCTTAGCATAGAGTAATATAACCATGTTCTAACTATGTCCTTGCCTTGAGTTCTCATCGTAGTTGGATAAGTTGCATTATGAAATTGTTGATCTGAATTTGAATAATATTTGGTTATAAATAATGGAGTTATACTAGAATCCATCCAAGTATCAAAGATTTTTTCTTCTCCAACAAAAACATCATGATTACATTTCTTACATTTTAAAAATGGAGAGGGATCCTTCCAAGGTCGATAATATTGACATGTATCTGGAACATGAGGTTCTAAGCATTTTTTACAAAACCATACAGGAATTTCAGTTCCGTAGTATCTTCTACGAGAAATTGGCCAGTCGATTGAAACTGCATCCAACCAATTTGTGAGGATGTGCCTATGCATTTCTGGATAAAACACTATTTTTTCAGATAATTGTTTAAGTAATGGAATATAATCAAGTTGTTTAAGATAGTAATCAGGTAATGGAATGATCTCGATAGGAGTTTTACTTCTTTCACACAATGGTGTTCGATGTAGAATTTTTTCCTCTTTTTGAACTAAACCAGATTCATACAAATCAGTTATTATTTTTTCTCTTATTTGAGTTACAGTCATTCCCTGATAAGGTCCTGCTGATTCAGTTGTTTTTCCTAAGCTGGTCAATGAAACAATCTCTTTTAATCCAAGTTCACGAAAAATAGCGACATCGTTATGATCCCCATAACTGCAAACCATTACAACTCCAGACCCAAATTCAGGCTTTGCATGATGATGAAAATAAATAGGCACTTCTCTTTGGAAAATAGGGGTAATAACATGTTTATCAAATAAATGAGAATATCGCTCGTCCTTTGGATTTACAATTATTGCCTGACATGCAAATAAAAGTTCTGGTCTAGTAGATGCAATTGTTATAGTATCATTGGTTTCTTTAATTTTAAAATTCATATACACTAGACGTGTAGGTCGATCCTCGTAAATGACTTCTTGATCGGCAATAGTTGTACCACAATCAGGACAATAATTGTTAGGTCTGGTTGCGATGTAAACCAGGCCTTTATTCCATAACTCAATAAAGGTGGATTGAGTAAACTTCCTATAAGATTCTGAATCAGTTTGATAATAATTAAAAAAATTTCCGCTAAGTCCTAGATGTTTCATTATATTTAACATTTCGGATTCTAAACTGTCTAATTCATTTTTACATAATTCTAGAAATTTTTCGCGTTCAATTTGTCTCATTCTTATCTTATTTTTCTTTTCAGTATAGATTTCAACTGGAAGACCATTTCTATCAATTCCAATTGGAAATAAAACATTAAAACCACTCATTCGTGCGCTACGGGCAATCATATCAATTTGAGCATAGTGTGCAGCAGCTCCTATATGCCATGGTCTACCAGATGGATATGGAGGAGGGGTATCTATTATAAAAAGAGGAGAATCTTTTTTAAAAGGTTCAAATGTATAAATTTTTTCAGTATCCCAAGTATCACGTAAAGTGGATTCGACATGAGGATTCCAAGATTTGGATGAAATTTTGGGTTCCATGTTAATTTTCCAGTAAATCAAACTTTAAGGGTTATTAACGTTAAGGT
>QCWD01000040.1 GCA_013114725.1 Nitrososphaeraceae archaeon
TGTTAGGAATAAAATGTAAATGTATAAGATGCAGAGAAGGTGGTTTACAGTCGCGTTTAATTGATGATAATAATATAATAATGAATAGAATAGATTACGATGCGTCGAATGGAAAAGAAATTTTTTTATCAATGGAAAGTAAAGATTCAGAAAGCATGCTTGGATTTCTAAGAATGAGAAATACGTTTTCTGCTGGTAGAAAAGAATTGAAAGATGTTAACCAGTCTATTAAAAATGCAGTAGTAATCAGGGAATTACATGTTTATGGAAAACTACTAGATATTGGAAATAAAAAAAATGATGAATCATTTCAGCATAGAGGATTAGGAAAAAAATTGATGAAGGAAGCAGAACGAATTGCAAGGGAGGAATTAAATGTTAAAAAGATATCAGTTATTAGTGCCATCGGAACAAGAGAATACTATAAAAAAATGGGTTACTTCATAAATGGCCCATATGTCTCAAAATTGGTGTAGGTATAAAATGGCAACTGAAAAAATAATTGGAAGAGGAACGTGGTTAGATAAAGTTGCAGATATCATAATTGAAAGAGAAAAAAAAAATAATAGAAATATGGATTTAATTAATGTAGAAAGTGGATTAGGCGCATCAGGAATACCACATATTGGAAGTATGGGTGATGCTGTAAGAGCATATGGTATATCATTAGCACTACAAAATAGAGGATATGATTCAAAATTAATTGCTTATTCTGACGATATGGACGGTCTAAGAAAAATTCCAGCGGGATTTCCTAAATGGTTATCTAATTATATTGCTGTACCAGTTTCCAACATACCAGATCCTTTTGGCGATTGTCATGAATCCTATGGAGCTCACATGAGTGGTTTATTACTGGAAGGATTGAATTTATCTGGAATAAATTATCAATTTAAAAGTGCACGAGATGTATATAAAAGTGGTTTATTAACTAATCAGATTCATGCTATTTTAAAAAATAGTCAGAAGTTGGGTAAAAAAATTGCTCAATTAGTTGGACAAAAAAAATACAATAATGTTCTACCATTTTTTCCTATCTGCGAGAAGTGTGGAAAACTTTACGTTGCAAATGCAGAAACATACCTAGAAAGAGAAAAAAAAGTTACATATTCATGTAATGTGGGTAGAATAGGTAATAAAGAGATACTAGGATGTGGCCATAAAGGTGAAGCAAGTATTTCACTAGGTCATGGAAAACTTGCATGGAAAGTTGAATTTGCAGCTAGATGGAGTGCTCTTGATATAAGGTTTGAAGCTTATGGGAAAGATATAATGGATTCAGTACGCGTAAATGATTGGGTTTGTGAAGAAATATTAGAATTTCCGCATCCCTTACATATGAAATATGAGATGTTTTTGGATAAAGGTGGTAAAAAAATAAGTAAATCATCAGGAAATGTAATAACACCACAAATGTGGTTACAATATGGTACTCCAGAATCATTATTGTTGTTATTATTTAAGAGAATAGTTGGTACTAGACACGTCAGTTTAGAAGATATTCCAGCACTGATGGATGAATTTGATTTTTATGAAGATGTATATTTTGATAAAATAAAGGAAAGTAATTCTGCAAAGATGACTAAGATAAAAGGAATATATGAATATGTAAATCATCTTAAAATTGATACTTTATCTTTAAAAATACATGTACCATATAGAATACTAGTGCAACAAGCATCGTTATTTATTAATGATAGCGATCGATATGATAAAATATTTAATAGATTATTAAAGTATGGTATAATACCGAAATCATTTGATACGACCTTTGAAGAAACAGATGAAAGTAAGAAAACAATTATTGAATCAAAGAAGAAATTGTTAGAAAAAATTAAGCTGGCAACGAAATGGGCTGATGATTTAGCATATGAAGAAAAAATTGAATTGGATTTAGGAGAAATACAAAAAGAAATGCTTCTAGAATTAATTGCCGAATTAGAGAAATTTAAAGGTAAGGAACATTTAGAAGATTCTCCAAAAAATTTGCAATCAAGAATATTTGAAATTGCAAGAAACAAAGGAATGGAACCCAAGAATTTTTTTAAAATATTATATAACATATTGATTAATGCAGATAAAGGCCCAAGAATTGGAAATTATATAATGGATCTAGGTCTAGAAAGAGTATCGGACATGATAAAACAACATCTCTGAAAACAATAAATATTTAGAAAATTATAAATACTCTAGGATTTTATGTGTGCAAATGAATGTAATAATAATTTCTCATGATGCCGATGTTGATGGTATTTTTTCGCTTGCAATAGGATTAATGAAATATCCTCGAGCAAAAACTTTTTTGACTGGTTACGGAAAAGAAAATTTTAAAGTCATGCTTGAGTTTATTAATAAGTCGATAACAAGTAGTGATAAAAATTTAATGATAATTTCAGATTTAGGAATGAATGATAACTATCATGAGAGGTTCTTACAAACATTCAGAAAAATCAAAGGCAGAGTAAAAATCATTTGGATTGACCATCATAATTGGTTACCCAAAACAGAATTTGATATTAATAGAGAAGTTGAATTAATATTAGATAGAAGTGGTACAAAATGTGCTACAGAATTAATGTATGAAAGATTTGCAGCAGAAAATCAAACTGCTTTGGTGTTATCAAAAATTGCTCACACCGCAGATTTTTTTATAAATGATCAATATTTACCACCATTACCAGAAATCATAAAATATTATAATTTTTTCCCTGATAAACAATCATTGTTATATGATGTAGCAAAAAATGCATCCAAAGGAATTTTATGGAATGTGAAGATGCAAAAAGACTATAATGAATTTAGTCTTTTACGAGATAAAGCAAAAAAACATGTGTTTGAAAATATGAAGATTCGGAATATCTGTGGGTTCATGGTTGTATTTATAAAATCCTCCCCTTATTTACAGACAAGTATATTTTCAGAAGAGGTATTTAAAAAAACAAATTCAGATATCGCAATTTTTTATGATGATACTAAAAAAATAAGCATAAGGAGAGGGAATGATAAAATTTCATGTAGTGAGATTGCAAATAACTTGTTTGAAGGTGGAGGACATTCATTTGCGGCAGGAGCATATGTAAAGAGTGGATCAAATGATGTAGAAGAAATCATAAAAGAGGTACAAGTTTCCATACGGAAGACATTATACAAAGGAAAACAATAAAATGAAAAGATATCGTATAATATCTTGTGACAAAACGGAAAATTTGAAAGATGTGTCTAAATTAATTAGAGACGGTGCAATCATTGTATTTCCAACAGATACCATATATGGAATAGGATGTAATCCATTTATAGTCAAATCTGTAGAAAAGATTTTTGAAATCAAAAAACGCGATAGGACTAAAGCACTTCCAATTCTAACGTCAACAATAGAAGACGCAAAAAAACTGATTGAATTAAACTATATTGGTGAAAGATTAGTTAAAAAATTTTGGCCAGGAGCATTAACGATTGTAGGTAAAATCAAAGCGGATATAAAGTTGCCTGAAATAATTACAAGCAAAAGAGATACATTAGCAGTAAGGATGCCAGACCATAAATGTGCTTTAACAATTTTAAGGTATTGTAAATATCTTGTAGGAACCAGTGCAAATATTTCAAATTATAAATCTATAACTAGTAGTGAAGATATAATAAATTCAAGACTAGAAGGTTTTGATATATTAATAGATGGAAATATTACAACAATAGGTATTGAATCAACCATAGTAGATATAACAAAAGAGAAGTTATCAGTGATTAGAAAAGGAGCTATTTCTGTTGACAAATTATATGGTGTAATTAATTAGATATCGTCATGTTTAATCTTCTTGTTACAACACCAAGATTCAGGGAAGAAAAGGCAGTGGAGGAATTATTAGATTTATTATCGGGTATTTATGTTGCTAAAGATATAGAGATTAAATTAACAAACATTTCAGGATTGATAACTTGCTATATAAAAGAAGATCCATTTAAAATAGTAGAAAAATTTAAAGAAATTCTTAGAGAAAGTCCATGGACTTTTAGATACATATTAAGAGTTATTCCTATTGAAATTGTTTTGGAAACAAAACCTGATGTACTAGAAAAAGAAATTTTAGCACTGGTAGATGATAGAATAAGTGCGGATCAAACATATAAAATTTTAATAGAAAAAAGACATTCGAATTTAAGATCCAGTGATATAATAAAACAAATAGCTTCGAAGATTTGTTTTAAAGTTAATTTGACAAGACCGGACTGGATGATATTAATTGAAATACTTGGTCCAGTGTCAGGAATTTCTTTACTGAAAGAATACCAAATATTTAGTTCGGTACTTGAGAAACGAAATATAAATAAAGATGGTATTGAAAAAGACCTATAAATTACTGATCCTTATAATAAAAATGTTTGAATGGTTTAGAAGCATTATAATGATATTGATGTTTCATCAAAACATCCCAAATATATTATTCATTGTGTTATGCTCATTATCGTTATGGACGCTTAATTTAATGAAAGATCTACGATTTTAATTCTATATTTAAAAAATGATTAAATATAACAAAAACGAAACATCCAGTGAAATCGTAATTTATTATTTGTACCTGTTTTTTGGATAAGTTTATGAGTAAAATAATATCAATTTGATTTTTAGGTGAAATTCATGTGTCTGTTATATGTAGGTGGTTATTTTAGATAAATAAAATCTGGTTTAATAACATAAACTAATCTTATAATTACCCTAGATTAATATAGATAAAAAAATAAATCCGTCAAGATAACTAATAGATTGGGAAGATTATGTCAAACTAATAACTAAAACGATCGTCTAAATAAAACGCATATAACAATATTACAAATAGCTTTTATCCAACAACAAGTAAGAAATTATAGATAAAAATTTGTCTCTAAATCATTTCTATAAAAAAGATATAGTTTCTATAAATGATTTTTCGCGTGACGATTTAAATCGTATTTTTAAATATACTGATAATTTTAAGCTTCTAGATCATTCAATTAAAGGAGAACTGGGCAAGGGAAGAACGTTGGGATATCTTTTCTATGAACCGAGTACCAGAACCAGAATGAGCTTTGAATCTGCTATGGCATCGTTGGGGGGTAGTTCAATAGGAATCGTAGATTCGAAAATATCATCTATAGAAAAAGGAGAGAGTCTGGCAGACACCATAAGGATAATGGATATGTATTCAGATGTTATTGTATTGAGGCACCCATTTGATGGATCAAGTAAATTTGCAGCAGAATTAGCAGAAAATCCAATAATCAATGCCGGTAGTGGAAGTGAAGAACATCCAACACAAGCAATGTTAGATTTATACACAATCTTTAAGGAAAAAGGCAATATTGATGGCTTGGTGATTGGTATTGTAGGAGATCTCAAATATGGTCGTACAGTTTATTCTTTACTTTATGGTTTAGCTAAATACGATGTGAATGTATATTTAATATCTCCTCCAAGCTTGGCAATACGTAAAGAATCTGTGTATGAAATTGAAAAAAATCTGAAACTTAAAGAATATAATTATTTGTATGATGATGTCTTAAAAAAATTGGATATTCTATATGTTACAAGAATTCAAAAAGAAAGATTTCCGGATATTCAGGAATATGAAAAGGTCAAAGGTACTTATAAAGTAGATTCATCAGTATTAGAAAAATCGAAAATAGATATCTCAATAATGCATCCATTACCAAGAGTTGATGAAATTGATTATAGGATTGATGAAACAAAAAATGCGATCTATTTCAAACAAGCAAGATATGGAAAGGAATTGAGAGCAACTCTATTAACCCTAATACTAAATGAAAATCCGTTTAATGAGGAATAGTATAATTTCTATCCTTTATTTATTTAAATTCAACCGATTTGTTTTAACAATAATTTTTTGTGTTATTGATACTAAATTAAATTTGTTGATGAGTATATGATGTTGATGTAGATAGGGGATATACTTATCCAGATATACAACTACTAAAACCGCATTCTATGCACATGTTACAACCTTCAGTAATTATTAGTCTAGATTTACATGAAGGGCATATTTCATGGTGATTTGAGTCATTTCTGTCTGAGTGAGACGATGATTTAGAATAGAAAGAATTATCCCTCAATTCAAAATCCTTATTCTCATTATCAATGGTAATATGTGCGTCTACTAAGTAAAGATCGTTGTTTGTGAGTGTATGAAATATGTGTGACAGTTGTTCAGATATGTACTGGTCCTTAATATTATGTATGATATATTTTTCTACATAGTCGCTTGGTTTTACAACAAAATTCTTTTCTTTATTATTTCCAGTAATATGTAATACTTGTTGATGTCGTGATCCATCTCTATATACAGTAATTCCTTTTAATCCCAAATCATGGGCCAACAAATATGAACATTTAACATCATCGACTGTTACATCTCCCGGCATATTTATGGTCTTTGCTATGGCATTACTTATCCATTTTTGCCATACAGATTGAGCCATAACATGATCGGTCCAATGAATGTCCATGGCAGTGGTAAAGATATTTTGAATCCATTCGGGTATTTCAGGTAAACCACGAACTGAACCGTAGTTATTTGCAATTTTTGTTAATATATCGTCTGCATATAGTCCATTTTCTTTTAGTGTATTTTCAAATACTTTATTGGTATAAAAGAATCTACCAACAGTTACACGTTTTTCAAATACCAGAGCAAATGCTGGTTCGACTCCATTGGAAGTATCTGCTATCATAGATAAAGTCCCAGTAGGCGCAATAGTAGTAGTCCAAGAATTACGAATTCCGAACTTTCGTATCTTATCAATTAGTGAATCCCAGTCGTAGAAATGAGTGTTTTTTGGTATCTCGTAATAACCAGCAACAGGAATCATACCGTTTACGTAATCCGTTTCAGAGAACAATGGAAATGGTCCCCTTGATTTTGAAATAGCAACACTTTCTTCCATACTATAATACGAGATGGTTTCTGATAATTTATTCATGAAATCGTATCCTTCTTTAGATGCATATGGAATTTTCAAAAGGAATAATAAATCAGCTATTCCCATTATACCTAAACCAATTCTTCGAGTTAACTTTGTATTTTCATCAATTGCATTAACTGGATATTTGTTAACGTCTATAATGTTGTCCAAGAACCTAGTTGACAATCTAATAGTTTGCTCATATCTTTGCCAATCAAATTCGTACATACCGTCAGCTTTTCTTTTTACAAAATTAGCAAGATTAATGGAACCTAAATTGCATGATTCATAAGGATATAACGATTGTTCTCCGCAAGGATTAGTTGCACGCAGTGGACCGTCTTTTGCATTTATGCATGGATTATATTTATTTATATTATCAAAAAAAATTACACCAGGTTCAGCACTATTCCAAGCACTAAGTGCAATTAGATCTAAAAGTTGATGTGAATCAATTTGTTTTATCGGTTCGTGTGTTCTGGGATTTTTTAATGTGTATTTATGATTATTTTTATTTACAAGTGACTTCCAAAAATCCTCCCAAACCCCTACGCTAACGTTAAAGTTTTCAAACACCCCGGGTTTAGTTTTTGCCGTTATGAATTTTTCAATATCAGGATGCCATACTTCAAGAATTCCCATGTTTGCACCTCTGCGCTTGCCGCCTTGTTTAACTACATCAGTGATCGTATCAATAATCCTCATAAATGATGCCGGACCTGAAGCTACGCCAGAAGTTGAAGCAACAATATCGCCTTCAGGTCGTAAGTCAGAATAATTTATTCCCACTCCCCCACCAGACTTGAAAATCAATGCAGCATCTGTTGAAGTTTGCATAATTTGCTCCATGTCGTCATGAATGCCTAGCACAAAACAAGCTGATAATTGTCCAAGTCTAGCACCAGAATTCATCAAAGTAGGAGTATTGGGAAGAAAATCTTTTGAAATCATTAATTCATAATATTCTTGAATTTTATCTTGATAGTTTTTCATCTGGTCTTCGGCAATGAGTTGTAGCAATGTTTTGAATGAGACCTTCATTCTTCCATTTGAGGCCAATTGTATATAAAGGCGAATAAGAGATTCGAAATGATATTTGTTTAGATAATAATTACCGATTTTTAATTTCAAGTCAAAATTGTCTATTTTTCCATAATATGATTTTGCTTCGTCGATATTTTGAATGTGATTTTCATTGTTTGAAAAGAACTTTTGATCATGAAGTATATCAGAAATGGCAACCAAGATAGCTACACGTTCAAACATCTGTTTTGGTCCTTCTATTATTTCGTTATTGTTATCACGGAGTAAATATCTAGAAGCAAGAACACGTAATGAATTGACATCAAAAACCTTATCAACTTCATCTAAATCGAGTTTATTTAATATTTTTATTTTATCATCTCGTATCTTTCTTCTTTCGTGTCGATATAAAATATAAGACTTTGCTGTATCAGATAGTCCTTCTTCAATTAAAATAGATTCAACTATATCTTGAACATCTTCTACACTAGGAATAATTGTTTTTTCTATTTGATTTCCCTGTTGGATAAGTTTATTGAAAACTTTATTACTAAGAATTTCTGCCAATTCAAAATTAGATTTACCAGTTGCAACTAGTGCCTTGTAAATTGCATGAGATATTTTAGATCGATCAAATTCAACTATTCTTCCATCTCGTTTTTTTATTGTTAAAATCGTTTTATTTGTATTATTAAGATCAGAAATTTCGGCCAACCAAATCTACCTTATGTCTCTTTGAAAATCTGTAATTAAAAGATTTACCCTCATTACCAGTGAGTAAGAGTTACTAAAAATTTTTATAGAACTATACTAAATTGAAAAGTCTAAAAAATGGATATAAAAATCACGGTTTTATTGGAGATAGATTGGAGGAGGTACAAAATGTGCATTTTTCACAATTAGATCCAAATAATTTTTTGCCGCACACACCACAAATATAAACAGTTTTCACAAATTTTACAAAGGGCATATTTATAGAATCGATGATCAAGTCCTTTATTTGATTGGATTCAATATTATCTAAATCGATACTTATAGACATGCCACCGTTTAGTAATTTATCATATTCATGACATTCGTCTATCAGCTCTATAGATTTATTTGAATCCGACTTAATCAATTGACTTGCTTTAATAGTCACGCCCTGCGTATAGGAATTATTTTGAAGGATCTCATTAGATATTGATGACTTTCCATATTTGAGAATATCTATATTCATCAGGCGTCTTCCACTTTCATCTTTAATACTAGTCAATCCTATTTTGATATCAGGAATATGCTCCTTCTTGAGTTCTTCTATAATACTCGTTGCGGTTTTCATCACTTTAGTCACTATTTCTCGCACATCTTTTTGATCTTTGTAACCCAAAATATCAGATATGGCTTCTATTGTTCCAGTAAGATTAATTGTTGCGTACATTTTTCCGAATTTCATATTCTCAGTAATTCGGGATATCAAGGGAAGATGATTTCGTCGTATTAAATCAGCTATTGTAGATTTACGCATGGCAAGTGCAGAAATTGTTGGTTTTAACAATAATGCAAGTTTTGCTCTGAAATAGGTCTCATCATGATTTGATTGGTATGCGATTCTTGGCATATTTATCGAAAGTGATTGTAATGCGATTACAGTATCAGAATCAGTACTTCGGCCGGTTTTAACGAGACCGTCTCTTCCTCTTATATCATCTCTTGAAAATGAGATAATGCCACCCAGACATATGATTTGAACTATTGAATCTATGAAATGAATAAAGTTATTTTTATCTACAGGAGATAAGACAAGTCCAATTCGTGGGATTGGAGTTATTTCAATATAATTTCTATAACTATTCAGGATGGATAGTACAATTTCGTGGTTATGTTTGTCTATTGATATAAAAATTGTGATTACAGTACTTCCGTTTGATTCATGATTACCTACTAGCGATGAAAGGATAAACATATTTGTTAAATGTGTGGAAAGAGTTTTTGAATCAATATTTAGATGCGATATGTAATTAACCAGTCCGGTAATTATGATTTCACGAGATATTTCGGTACTAAGAGAGGAAACAAGCAAAGGAAATATAGTTACTATATTATCAGTTTCTGGATTAATTCTTGGCAAAAATAGAGATTTTCCCTTTAAATCTAGGCCGTGTTTTATGAAATTGGATAGATCAATAAAGATAGTATCAGCAAGTAAATTCCAAGATCCGTTTTTCGAGATATTGATATCACCGCTGAGATGGAGGTCAGAAATATCCTTGGGTAATGAACTATTCAATAATAATTCTGAAAAGACTAACTGCGATACTTTTGAGGTAACATCATGAATACTTTCAGAAGTATTGTCAATACTATTCATAACAGAAACTAGATCTACTATTGGCAATCCAACTCTTGCAAGTTTGTTTCTATAATCTTCATATCCATGTTCTACTAAGATCCCATTCACAATCTCTCTGATTAAGGACGAAGTCAAATACACATTAGGAAATTTATATATCTTGTTTTCTACTTCCTCGGTGAGTTTGTGTGCCATTTCTAGTGGCATATTCGCTTCTCTAACCAACGATTGGATAATTTTATCAGAATTGAATTCTTCGATAGTTTGTTTAGAGGTTCTAACATACATTTTACCACTTTCAACGATGGAACGTTCTTCAATCTGGCGAGCAAGACTTAGAACTAATTTACCAAGATTTGTTATTGTATATCGTCTTTCTGATTTATTTAAGGCAACTAGTGATTGTCGCAATAATTTTCTTAGATGGTAGGCAAATTTACCTGATTCTTTCTTTGATTTAAAACCCGCAAGAGATTTTAATTCAGAATAAGTAAGAGGTCCTTTAGAATTCAAAATTCGAAGAATATCAATTCTGTTAGGACTTGCCATTACAGAAAAGATCATTCTGACTTTTCTTGTGGCATTTTCTAATATTCCACCCCGTTTTGATACAGTTGGAGTTGTAAGTTCGTACTTCAACTGGTCCATTGCACCCGATATACTATCTAAGTGATTAAAGCTACTTTGTAAACTTTTATTAACTAATAAGTAAATTCAGAA
>QCWD01000200.1 GCA_013114725.1 Nitrososphaeraceae archaeon
TAATAGAATCATCCCGCGAATAAATTATTAATCAACTATGAAACTATTTAGAATTAAGATAGACTAATAGAAGTATTTTTAAGAATAAGTTATAATAGTATATAATATAAAAGGATAATATATGAGTAATGTAATTGATATTAGCAGAAAATATCAGTATGAAGTATTCGATAGATATAATCGTAAAGTATATACAACACAATCTATCAATATCAAATATGCATACATAAGATTGTGTAGAGAGTTAAAATTAGATAAATCATTATTTGAGTATGCTACTGAATTTTTTGCTAATGAATTTATACAGTATTATAGATATAAACATAGCAAAGATTTATTAATAGCATTCTCTATCCGTAGAGTTTTATAGTGTGTAGGAATAATCTGATATAGTATGTAAGAATAGTATTACAGTAAAATCAGAATTATCTGACTATTATTAAATGAATTTAAATATATAATGCTAATCATAGTAGTTAGACAAATAAACATATATAAGAATAGAGTAGTTAAATAGTTTGATTAATTAAATAGGAGGTAATAAAAATGTTTATAAAAGGTGCTATATTCTGGAATCTTATAGTTATAATATGTAACAGTTTTGTACCAGGATGTTTCCTGTATTTACTGTATGTTTATGGATTTTTCGGCTAGCAACATATAATAATTAAATTATAGGGGTATTAGAATGGATAAAATATATGTAGGTAAAATAGATACGAGTAGAATTTATCTATATAAACATAAATGGGATTGCAATTGGTATTGGAGTTTAGGGTATTTAGGTAATGATAATTCGCATTTCCATCTAGAATCATTACTACAGAATGAAACTAATGTAAATGTAATTTTTAATGAAACCAAATTATCTCAAGATCAATGGTGGATTATTCGGGATCTATTTATACAAGCTTATGCATTGAAAAAATGTGCAGAAGTGTATCAATATGGCGGGCATCAAACTACTGAAAAAGGGATAACTGATATTATTAAAAATAAAGATAAAGCCGATGCTATCAATAAAGATTTAGAGATAGTACTGGATACAGTTTGGAATTATATAATCAATATATTAGGCAAAAAGGATAAATAATCATGAATAATTTAATAAGTAATTTAAGTGATGTAGAGAAATTAAAATTGTTGGATGAATTAACAGCAGATATACATAATAATATAGATCCGAAAAAAAGTAGCACAAGTAAAGTGATGGTGCTACTTGCCGCACAAACGGTATTCATGCAGCATTTAGTATCCGATGATAAGTTGTATGATCTATTGTACAGTGATGCAACATTAAAAGGGATTATGCAAATTATAGCAATAAATAAATCTATGATGGAACAGTATATAGAAGATATACGAATATTAAATAAAAAAGAATTAAATGATTGAGAGTAAATCATGAATAAACAGAAAATCAAGATAGATAATGCAGTTTCTTGGACAGTGCATTTATATCATAATGTAGGATTTAAGAAGGTATTACAGGATGATATTACTAGAATAAACTTAGCAATAGATGTATCCCTGGAAATTGTAGGATTAAAAAATAGTAAGACTAATAGAGCATTAGTAATTAGCGCTATATTATATAAATTATTTATTAAACAGGAACAGGAGATTATATTATGAAAAAGTTACTAAACAAAGTTAAGGTAATAAAATTGGATCATGTATACTATATAAGCATGGCTATACTACTATTACTGCATTATGCGTTTTATTATTGTTTTAAGTACATTCTATAAATTTATATAATATAATAAAGTATTTGACAAGATAGGATAGAAGTAAGATAATTGCGAAAAATATGAAAAGTATAATGATTCGATAGATATTTTAAAAAAGGAAGCATTATGAGTGATTTTAAATTTGCCTTAATTTTAGCTTTAATCGTGCTTGGATCAATTATTGTAACCGATGATATGGCATACCAAGCACCGGAAAAAATAATCAAACAGAGAGCAATTCAGAGCAGGAAATGGAATGTACGAATATCCAACCAGGATTCACAGATTGTAAGATCATTAGTACTAGGGAGTATAGCTTATGAGTACTTTCAATGATGGTGTAACAGATTATATTGAAAATCTGCTAATGGCTAGACTTGAAAGCAAGGAAGGACAATTGACTATTGAGTGTGAATCTCATGCACAGGCTAAAGCTATTAAAATAAAGATTTACTAAAGTGAGAGAACAGGCGATTGCTGATAATAACTACAGCAAATTGTATAAAGCATGTAATAGTTTTAGCTTAGACTTAATTGGAGATAATAAAGATACAGTGCTGGTAAAATCTAGAAACAATCTCATGACTCATAGATTTAGAAATAGTTGAACCGAATAAATTGATAGATGATCTAAAAGCTATCAATGATCAAAATAGAAATAAGTTTTATGAGAGAAAATAGCAAAAAAGTAGTATAGGGGTATTGACAGGTAGTAAGAAAGTATGAAACAATCCGTTTTAGTTAGTTAGGAATAGTTGAACGGCTAACTAAAATTTTTTTTAAAATATTAAACAGGAGTAACAAAAAATGGAAAATTTTGAACTAACAAACGAAGTAAACGAAGTAAACGAAGTGAAGAAAGGTAGCAATGATTATACTGTCACGGCTACTAACGGAAAGCAGTACACCTTTAATAAGAGAGTAACACTTCATAAGGAGACAGAAGTATTAGAGGATGGAAGTATTAAAGTGACTCTGGTAGCTAAGGACGGTACTGTAAATGAATCAATTCTGAATCCATCAACTATTAGTCAGCTTGCACAGTTTGGCGCAATGGCTAAACTAGCGAACTGCTTTCACGTGGAGGAAGATATTGAGGATGCATTCACTAGTGTTGATGAACTGGTAGCACAACTGAATGCCGGTAA
>QCWD01000201.1 GCA_013114725.1 Nitrososphaeraceae archaeon
GGATACTTTGAAATACAAAATCCTCTTTGTATTTCTACTAAAACTGGTTATGGTTTACGGAAACTTGAAAAAGTGATTCAACAGCAATTAAAAATACCAAATCCACTGGAAATCCGATAACAAAAATTTGTTTATTATGAAAAATCATCTTTTTTAGCATCTTCATCACAATAAATACTATTTTCCATGGTTCGGTATACACGAAAATTAATCAGACTCAATTTTTTGTATCTCATTGATAAAAATTTTAACCTGCCATCTTATGCAGTCCAATCCACATGAAAATATGTCTTTATCAACCACCAATATAGAGATGTCCTCTCCTACATTCAATTCTCACATGTTATCTATATTTACGCGCAAATAACTTAGCATTAACTAATACATCCGCATCTAGCATGCCCTTATTGCCACTTTTTCCTTCGTTGATGTCATAACTCCTATTTTATTAAATAGGTTATTTTAATTTCTACATAAAATTTGGTCATTTCTCCATCTTGGATAATATTTTCATCATTTTTGAACAATAAAATTAAAAATCTACCTAACGCTATAATCTATTCTGCCATTACTGAAACGATCAAATATTACGATTCTATGTGACCCATTCATAAAATCGATATTATCTGTTGGAGGAAAATAAAGAATATCATATTCGTTCACGATAATCATATGAAAAATTAATCCAAAAGCGATATGATTAAAACGCTATGGAATTAATATAAAAAAGAACTTTTTTATTGATGTTAACTTTTTTTCTAATTTTGCAATTAACTTTAAATTAAATTATTTGTTTTTATTGCAATTTTTTTGATAAAATTATGTTATTACAAAATAAATTATAATTAATTTGGTAAATTATTCTTTTGTATTTAAGATTGTTATTTTTATTTTGATTGGGGTTTATTAATTTCATTCACGCGATAAAACTCTTGGTATATATACCTCTCTAATATTTCTAAACTCAGAATGAAGCGATTTTACCGCTCAAAATTGTCTATTATCGCGATATTAGCTGCGATATCTCTGACCACAATCACACTTACATCCACATCTGTATTTGCACAAGAAAATGAAACATCAAACTCTGGACTCACTAAACCATTATTGGCAATTGCCGCCGCAATTGCAATTGCAGGAGGACTTATCGGTACTGGAAACGCACAACAGGGTATTGGTGCAGCTGGTATGGGAATAATTGCTGAAAAGCCAGAAAAATTCGGACAAGTGTTGTTCTTCTTCGTGATCCCAGAAACATTGTGGATTATCGGTTTCGTACTTGGTATAATATTATTACTGGGGATACTGTAATTGGCGAATGGATAAATGTCAAATCTCCATACATTTATTCAAGAAATCGAAAATAGAAAGAAAAATGAGATATCTTCTCTAGATAAAACTCTTGAAGACAAAAAATCAGAAATACAAGAAACCCGTAATACAACCATAGAAAAGTTAGAACAACAATATGGCATCGAGGCAAAGCTAAAGGCAAATAGAGAAGCCTCTAGAATTGTAGAAGCCGCTCGTTCACAAGCAAAAAGAATTGTTTTTGATGCAATCAATGAAAATATGAATTCTACATTCAGTAGTATTAGACAGGAATTGACCAATTTCACTCAAAAAGATGAATATAAGAAGACACTGGAAAAAATGATAAAATATGCAAAAAAAGAGTTGGGAAAAGATATTACTGTTAGTTGCAGAAATGACGATAATAAAGTATTTGAAGAAATGAAAATTCAAATTGATTCAAATATTAATACTCTGGGAGGCATTATTGCCACAAATAAAGAAGGCAATAAAGAAATAGACCTGACTTTTGAAGAAATTCTCAGAACACGTGAAGATGATATCAAAAGTTTTCTTCTAGAGAGAATGATAAAATAGTAATGCCAACATCTTCTTATTCTTCTTCATTTGGACGATTACAGGCACTTTCATCAAATATTTTTTTATCCAAGGAATTTGTTTTAAACCTGCTTAAATCTGATGACGTCGCTGCAATGATAAAGATGCTAGAACCCACTTGGTACGGCCCTGAGATACAGAGAGCTGCATCTATGTATTCCTCACCGGAACTTTTAGAGGTTGCACTAAATAGACATCTTGTTGATGTAAACAAGATTGCTTTGGAAGCTGCTCCTTTCAGCGGAAAGGCGGCGTTACGTGCTTATTTGTTAAAATGGGATATTCATAACATTGAGCTAATTTTATCATCCAAGATAATAGGACATACTATTACTGAAACTGAACCTTTTTTGGTTTCAAGTCGCAATTTTCCAGCGGGAATTTCTGCAGGGAATATTTCACATGATGAAATGAAAATTATTTTATCTCAATCAAATGTTGAAGGCGTTATTAATCAATTGTTAAAATATCGATATGGAAATATTTTGATGCAACATCAAGATTCTATTCAAAAAACTGGTGACCTGAGTCCAATGATAGCAGATTTATGGGAATTTTATTATACAAACTTGATGGAGTCACTTAAATTCTTTCAAGGTGACGAAGGAACGATTAGGGATTTGTTTAGAACTCAGATTGATAATAAAAATATAATGAGTTTACTTAAAGGTAAAGATTCTAATTTTGATAAAGAAATTGTTAGCAAACATCTAGTTAATGGAGGAAATATTCCAATTGAAAAATTACTTGATATTTTCAGTTCAAAGAATACCGATGAAGTTGTTACCAGATTAGAAGAACATTTAAAACTCGGTGAAATGCTTGAATCATATTCTAAAACAAAAAACCTCATAGACTTCGAGGTCGCACTTGATAGATTTATTATCGGAACCTACCTCAAAAAACTTAAAAATTCTGCTCTTTCACTTGGTTCTATATTTCATTTTATTATTACTTCAGAATATGAATGGGATAATATAAAACGAATTGCATATGGGAAAAGATATGCCATTCCCTCAGAACGAATAAATTCGATGCTGGTTTTCGAATAGGTGGGAATAAGGAAAAAATGTCGTCATCAAAACAGTCCAATACAAATGGTGGAATAGCTGTGATAGGCGAACGTGAGCTTGTAATGGGGTATCGATTATTGGGAATAGAAGACACATTTATCGTGGAAAACAACGAAGAAGCTTCTAATAAGATGGAAGATCTTTTTTCATCACAATTTAAAATGATAATTGCGAGTCAATTTATTCGTGACTCATTAACTCCATTATTAAAAGCAAAGATTGAATCATCAATAGAACCTTTGGTGATTTTTATGCCATCGTTGAAGGGTAGCATTCAGGAAGAATCGATTGCTTCATTGGCAAAGCGTGTATTGGGGATAAAGTATTAAAATGGGTAAAATTGATAACGGAGTGGATTCAGTTTGTCGAATTCTATAGTTTCAAGAATTTCAGGATCCGTTGTTGTCGCAACAGATGTTGAAGAAGCACAGATGTATGATGTTGTACGTATCGGGGAGCTTGGGCTTCTGGGTGAGATAATCCGCCTTGAAGGAAACAAAGCTACCATTCAGGTTTATGAAGATACTACCGGTATTAGACCAGGAGAAAAATTAATCAATACAAAAAAACCTCTTTCAATGCAGCTTGGACCGGGTTTGTTAAAATCTATTTATGATGGAATACAACGTCCTCTGGATGTTTTAAGAGAAAAAAGTGGTGATTTTATTAGCCGAGGTAATATTATTCCTGCATTAGACCAGCA
>QCWD01000041.1 GCA_013114725.1 Nitrososphaeraceae archaeon
AAATATGGATACAGTTACTGAATCCGCCATGGCCATTGCACTGGCTAGAGAAGGCGGCATAGGAATAATTCATCGATTTCTTACGATTGAAGATCAGGTTGATGAAGTTCTTAAAGTAAAACGCTCAGAATCAGTAATGATTGAGCAGCCATATACTGTTAATGTTAATTCCACTGTAAAAGATGCAAAAAAAGCGATGGAACAATTTGGCGTTTCTGGATTACTAGTTGAAAAGGATGGAAAACTTGCAGGAATATTAACTCGACGTGACATGTTATTTGAAAGTGACCTTGATAAATCTATTTCAACAGTAATGACTAAAGATGTAGTATCAGCAAGAAAAGGAACTACCATTGATGAGGCAAGGACTATTTTGCATACCAATAAAATTGAAAAGCTTCCTCTTGTTGATGAAGATAATAAAATTTCTGGTTTGATAACTACTAAAGATATTTTAAAAATTAACCAATTTCCTTCTGCATCCAAAGATAAAAAAGGAAGGCTACTTGTTGGTGCTGCGGTTGGGGTAAAGGGTGATTATCTGGAGAGAACAGAAGAATTACTCAATGCAGGAGCAGATGTGATTGTAGTTGATATTGCACATGGACACAGTGATAACGCAATAAATACAGTACATCTTATCAAAAAGGCATTTCCAAATTGTGAGTTGATAGCCGGAAATGTCGCAACAGGTAAAGGAACAGAAGATCTTATCAAGGCAGGAGTTGACGCTGTTAAAGTAGGTGTTGGGTCCGGTTCAATTTGCATAACCCGTGTTATTACTGGTTCTGGGGTTCCACAACTTACCGCAATATTGGATAGCGTTGAAATTGCTAAAAAATACGACATTCCAGTAATTTCAGATGGTGGAATAAGAACTTCTGGTGATATCACAAAAGCACTAGCAGCCGGTTCTTCTAGCGTCATGGTGGGCAGTCTACTTGGAGGGACAGATGAAAGTCCTGGAAAAACTCTAGTAAAAAACGGCAAAAAATATAAGATTTATCGTGGTATGGCATCATTTTATGCTTCATTAGGGCGCAAGGTTAGGGAGGAGGGAACAGCAGTCATTGATTCTGATGATCTAAATGACTATGTAGCTGAGGGTGTGGAGGCTATGGTTTCCTACAAAGGAAGCGTGGTAGAGATTGTTAAACAGCTTGTAGGTGGACTACGGTCAGGATTGAGCTATTGTGGTGCTAATACCATATCACAGATGCAGGAAAATGCAGAGTTCGTTAAAATGACATCAGCAGGCTATACAGAAAGCCAACCACACGATGTTGCTCTGATGTAAATAGTTTACCAAAACACGGTAAAATATTCATTACACTTGTTTTTAATAAAATTATGATAACAATCAGATCTGCCTTGTAAATTTGAATTTATCGTTTCATGAGGATTTACATATTGAAATATATATTGATAATTGATTTAGAAATTTATTGTCCGTTGATATAACCGCCAAATTATTAAGTGAAAGTGTAGGAAAATCTATATTCATAAAGCTTAAAGGAGACAGAAAGGTAAGAGGCATTCTTGTAAAGTTTGATCAACATATGAATCTGGTACTTGAAAATTCTACCGAGTATTTCAATGATACTTCCCAACAATTAGGAAATATTTTACTGAAAGGTGATAGTATTATTGTCATCTCTCCTGAAAATTAATTTTTATTTATAATATTATCTAATCAATCAAATCTATCTCGATGTATGGACTTTGGTCTTCATTCTGCAACATTTTTCAGTACAGTCAGTTCGCCCATCGAATGCCATACATCGAGATAGATTTGATTAGTTATTTAGGGAATTTAAATTAATTGCGATTTTTTACCATTATTTTTTGGTTAGTTGCGTCTAAAATTAATCTTGATTCGTTTTTTATAAAATCATGTATATCTTTTTCAAGCTTGTCTACCACAGGAATATTGGCAATTGCACAACCTGATGCAGTAATTATGTCTGCCTTAGCAGTACATATAATTCCCTTAGGACCAAGATTGTTAGTTTTTAGGGCATAAATACTATACGCACCAACGCTGCTTCCAATACTATGTGGAAAAACCAATATTTTGTCCTTTAATGAGATATTAAAAAGATCATGACTTTGGTCTGTTATCTTACCTGTGTCTAGATTAACCATGGCGAGAAAATTAATAGGATTTTTTGAAACGATTACTTTTCCTTCTGCTTTTCCTTCTACGATTTTTCTACAATTAATTGTTTCATTAAACATTTCAAATCGTATTCTCCTTTACTATTGAGTTGAGATTTTTTAGTGAAACGCCTACCTTGTTTGAGTGTTTCATATAGTATGAACATTTTACGCTATTTGTAGTAATTGAATCGTATTTATCCTTTGTAATCAGAGGTGTTAAACAGGTACAAGAGTCACAAAAGAACTCACATCCTGCTTTTTCTAATCTATATAATGATTCATTTTCTTTAGCTATTTCATATACGGGTTTTGCGCAAAATATCATACATTTCTTTTTAAATTTTTTTCCATGTATCATGTTATCCAACAGATTAATCTCACTCATCCCCAATTGTGGGCTACCAAGGACGATAATATCACCCATTTCTGAGGTATTTAATTCATCAAAAACACTTTCTCTTTCTTTTTTACCAAACGATATCTTTTCTGTCATTGAATCCTCTTCTGTTTTAAACATTCCACATATCCCAGATGTACCCATTCCTGCAGAAAGTGACTTCATTTTTACGATATCTACTTGATCTTTTTTGCAATCTATTCCTACACAACTTTCTTTTGATACTTTTCCTGCATAATATCCTAAAAGTCCAAAATCCAATTCATTGAGATTAAATGTATCAACTTGACCTAGAGCATCACTTTCATCGGTGGATAATTCTGGTTTTATCATTATCTTGGATTTTCTATTTTCTTCTATAAGCAAATCCGAATATGGAGTCTTGCCTGTTATCGCACTGGCTAGCGAACTTAGTGCACTTTCTTTATTTGTCTTTATATTTAAGATTGAGTTCAAAAAAACAGCCGCATTACTTTCTGCGAAACTCGCATATTCTCCCTTTTTGGGTAACGAAAATATTTCGTATGGAATGCAGGTGAAACTCATGTTGACGCCAAGTTTTTTATAAGAATCTGTAATTGAAAGTTGATTATTAACGAATTCTTCTGTTAACCCTATGTTTTTCTTAGTAGAATCAAATCCCATCGGGTTTAGCGTTGTAGGTATCATAACTTTTTTTCCTTCAGAGCTTATCTCCTTTAGAAATTCCTCTCCTGATTTACCAATAGTATTGTAATTTACACCTGAAACATGGGCCCATTTTATCGGAATTAGTTTTTCGGCATCATTTGCATTACCTATTGCCAGAAGGATTCTGTAAGCGACAGATAATGTTTCTCCAAATTCTCCGTTTAAAGCTTTTTCTTCTTCAGTAGTAAGTTGCATCAGTTATAATATGATTAATAATAAAATGCACAATATAAAAATACTCTATTTTTTATTTTTTTAAATATTTTTTTCTGCAATAAAATGATGTACAGATTAATCCTGTCTATTAGATAAGAACTGTTAATAAATTGAAATATCATATTTTGGAATAGTCTATTAATAAGTACAGTACTTTGTATTGTGTGAAATTTGAAGAATGGTTTCCACATTATCAGGCTATTAGGATGGAGTTTGGATATAGTACTGAAAAGGACCAAGAAGCAGCAAAATTACTTTCTACAATAATAAAAAAAAGGAAAAATTTACCCTCAATTCTTTCTAAAAAGATAAATGGAAAATCTGTCATTGTGATAGGTGCAGGACCGAGTCTTGTTGAAAATCTCTCGTTTATAAAAAAAAATCCCAAGTTTATAAAGATAGTTGCTGATGCGGCGGTTAAACCCATTCTTGATAATAAAATTAAACCCGATATTGTAGTCACAGACCTTGACGGTGATAAATCTTCGCTATTGAAGGCGTCAGAAAACGCCATAATGGTTGTCCATGCACATTCCGACAATATTGAACAGATTAAAAAACTAACACCAAAGTTCAGATATGTTATCGGTTCAACCCAGGTCAAACCCGAAGAAGCAGTTTATAACTTTGGAGGCTTTACTGATGGTGATAGATGTGTATTTCTAGCAGAAGAATTTCTTGCTAACGAAATTATTCTGGTAGGAATGGATTTTGGAAAGCATATTGGTATCTATTCAAATACTAGGGACGAAGACACTGAAACAAAAATTTCAAAACTTAAGGTAGGAAAAAAATTGTTACAGATCCTTGCAAAAAAATCCCGGTCGAAACTTTATGACCTATCAGAAAATCCCATACCCGGATTTATTCACTATTTTCACTAATTTTTTTTGCTGAAAAATTCTTATATTGTTTTAAAATAAAAACTAAAGTGCAAGATTATTCAGATAATGATATCAGACAAGCAGCCGAAGTCAGGGAATGGATAACAAAACAGATCTCAGAAAAACGAGATGAGATAGATAGGCTGCAAGTCATGCTTTCATTAATTGATAGTTTGTTAAAGCAGGGTAGTTTTAAACCTGCATCATATTTACAATCAACTACCACCTCTCACGCCATTCCAAAACATAAAAGGGATTTGTCTGATAGTAAATCCTCGTCGATACCAATAGAATCTGATACAGAATCTTCTCCACCTTTAGTCCGCAATGACTCATCAAAAAAACAAAAGGTGGAAAAGACTGAATATGCTGGTAAGGAATTTCGTCAATTAAAGAGACTAAAGGATAATTTGTCACTGGCTAATGTCATGGTCATTGATGAAAAAAAAATTGAAATCATACCTCTTGAGGGAATTATATTAAATGTCAATATTCCTCCATTTAGGACATTTTTTCTAAATAGAATCTTGGAAGGAATTAAATCAAAAGATCTTGAATTGCTCAATCAGAAAAAAATCGACGCCTCAGAGGTATTTGACTATAAAGTTGAAGAAGAAGAAGGAAATATCTCAAAAATAATAATACTAAATTACCGAGATAATGAAAGATTGACAGAAATTGTAAATACCTCTGCATGGGTATTTACGCGAATGCTTGAGAAGCTGGGAAGGTAACCAGTGAGGATGGACAAAGTTTTAATTCTTGACTTTGGTTCTCAGTACAGTCATTTAATATGCAGAAGAATAAGAGAATCACATTTTTATTGTGAGATAGTTCCATATACCTTATCATCAAAGCTTATTAAAAAGATCAATCCAAAGGGTATTATTTTTTCGGGCGGTCCAGCAAGTGTATATTCAAAGAATTCACCAAAACCAGATGCAGGAATTTTTTCAATGGGGATACCTATTCTGGGCATCTGTTATGGCCATCAATTGATAGTTGACCAATTTAAGGGAAAGGTAAAACGGTCAGACAAGCGAGAATATGGCCGGGCCGTTTTAAACATTGATGATAAATCTGATCTATTCAAAGATATTGATGATAAAATAAAATGCTGGATGAGTCACGGCGATGCCGCAGAAGAAATCCCAAAAGGATTTAAGATACTGGCCCATACAAGTAGCTCATCATCAGCTGCGATAGGAAATAAAGATAAGAAATTCTACGGGATCCAATTCCATCCGGAAGTTGTACATACCGAACATGGCAATGAAATTTTGACCAATTTTTCCAGAAACATCTGCAACGCAAAATCTGAATGGACGATGGAAAATTTTGTAAATATGTCAATTGGTGAAATTCATAGAAGTGTGGGTAACGAAAAAGTATTATGTGCTGTAAGTGGGGGTATTGATTCTACTACTGTTGCAGCCTTACTTCATAAAGCAATTGGAGATCGTCTGCAATGCGTTTTTGTCAACAACGGTTTGCTGAGGACAAATGAAGAACATATGGTAATGGACCTTTTGAGAAATCAACTACAGATAAATGTCCTATATGTAGAGGCACAAAAACGCTTCCTTTCAAAATTAAAAGGGATTGTAGATCCGGAAAAGAAACGAAAGATAATTGGTAACGAGTTTGTTGAGGTATTTACCGAAATTGCCAAAAAGCGTGGACCGTTTCATTGGTTGGCGCAGGGTACATTATATCCTGATGTTATAGAAAGCGGCGTTTCGAAAGGACCGGCCTCGGTAATCAAGACTCATCATAATGTGGGTGGCTTACCAAAAAAATTAGGATTAAAATTATTGGAACCTTTGCGTGATCTGTATAAGGATGAGGTAAAACAGGTTGCACGCATATTGAATGTTCCAGATGACCTGCTGAAACGACATCCATTTCCAGGACCAGGACTGGCAGTACGGATAATAGGTGAGGTCACTAAGAAAAAAATTGAAATATGTAAAAAATCTAGCAATATAGTCGAAGAAGAATTATTATCTGCAAATCGTTATGATAAAGTCTGGCAGGCATATGCAGCTGTTGGAGATGATAGGGCAGTAGGAGTTGTTGGCGATGAACGAATTTACGGTCATATCGTTATTGTGAGGGTGGTAGATTCAATAGATGCGATGACTGCTGACTGGACTAAACTACCATATGATGTAATTGAAAAAATAAGTGACCGAATAACAAATGAAGTTGAAGGTGTCTCGTGGGTTACGTATGCAGTTTCAAGCAAACCACCTGCAACAATTGAACCTCAATAAAAATTCCAATTTTTTATTTATTCTTGTAATAACATCATAATTTGATTCGGTCTACAAAACTATTTATTGTTAAAATTGAAAAATACAAAAATAACATAGTTGATATTATATTGTCTTCATATCGTCTATTAATAAAAATCGGGATTATCATAATTTCTATACTCTCTAGATCTAAAAAAGTTCTTAAGGGCTCAAAGACAAGACCTTCAATTCTATTCGGAATAACCGTGATTAGTTCAGTTTTTTTAATCTACGTATTGATAAATTCTTTTTTAATTGGTATTCCAGTTTATTATGTTATTCCTTATTTCATTTTATTCGTGGCTACAATTTTTTTATCAGAAAGATACTCTGATTCAACTTTGAAATTGTGGAAAGAAAATGACGGTTCTGTCTATTTTAAAATCGGGATTTATCATCTCTTTATTTATATTGTATCTATATTAACAGACATTATTTTAGCATCAATATTTTTAGGATCATTTTCATTTCGTGACAACTTTGTAAGGTCTAGAGAATTAATAAGTCAGGACCAATCTGTTTTTATTCCTGTTATTATATTACTTGATTCTTTAGGTATAGTCTGCTTAGCAATGATGATTGGTCTTAATAGAAAAATACTTTTGCGTTATAAAAACATTAAATCTGGTAACTAAAAGGTTATAGAGACATTATTTGAAAAAAATGATTATCCTTGTTCTTTTAGTTATAACAAAAACTTAACAAATGAAGAAGAACATAATTATAGTTAGTAATAAAAAGATAGTATATAAAAGATACCTATTAAATTTATTCTAAATTGATAAAAATATTTGTAACCTTTAAATGTTTTATGTATCATAATTTTCATACTTTTTGATTAGTTGTCAATCAAATGGAAATATATTGTAAATATATTGTACCATGATATATCATATTTTTTAATATCTTAGTTTTATATTCTATGTGTTGTGATTGTAAATGAGTCCAGAATTAGCGCGCAGAACTATTCTGGCCGAATTTGAGTATCGTTGGAACCAAAAATAAGGTTTCAGTTCTCTATAAAAAAAGTTATCGACTTTTTCTTGTCATTTTCATCCTTATTTAAAGACATCTAATCTACTGGTATAGATGTCTGGACACCGTTTAAATGAAAATAGAATATCTGTTCAAGGAATTTGGTAACACTGAAATTTAGGATTATCTATGGTAACATAGTAATCTAGAAGTATTGGTCACAATAAATGCGAGTAAAACATAATCTTGTCGGTCCACAGCAAGTCTATCTTGTTTTATAATAACATCTAAAACTATATGTACGAAAGATTTCCTGTTAGAAAATAATTTCTTTTATAAATCATAAGTTTATCTTATGTTTCTTTGTGACTGTAATTCTTAATTGATCTACAGTTTCTATTACTGCTTAGAATTTTAATAGATGTAATTTTGTAATTTGATTTTCACCAATTTCTAACATGAATTAAATTTTTCTGTATTTTTCCGATCTGATAATTTCTCTATACTGTTACCAAAAGAAGAATATTTCTCTATTTGGGATAAACTTTATTTTAATCATCATCTCTGTTGTTTTTTATTTTAGAAATATGAGGAATACGAGGAACTAGGACAGCAAATGCAATACATACTATAGCAATGAGATAAAAACCAAAACCGATAGCCATTCCAATGGAAGCAGAAAACCAAATACTTGCTGCAGTTGTGAGATTGGTTATTTTCCCATCTATTTCACCTTTTATTATCATGCCAGCCCCTAAAAAACCAATCCCACTCACGATCTGTGCTGCAATGCGCGAAGTTGAATTAGGATCTACTGCAGCAGACAAATAAGTAAATATCATCGCTCCACCTATTACTAAAGAATTAGTACTTATTCCTGCAGGTTTACCTCTGGATTCCCTTTCTGCACCTATCAGAAAGCCTCCAAGCAAAGATAATAATATACCCACAACAAAATTTAATTGAAATTCTAATCCTTGATTCTCTAACACATTATATCCCGTTTCTTTTTCTTATCCTGAATGGGTATAAATTTTATTATTTTCATACTTTAATTTTTTTTATATGAATTCCAATATACAATTTAAACTATACTATAATAGTTTGAGTGTACCTCGTATTCATTATACCAAATAGATCACGACTATACGCCTATTGCAAAATTAAAAAAGATTCATATTTTGTAATGAGATTCATTTCTCATTGATAGAATAACAATTAATAAAGTATACTTTCTACATTCTGAATTTGAAACTAAAATATATATTGCAACAGAAACTTGTGTTCAAAAGATTTTGTATAAAAATGAATAAAACATATACTGGCTAAACAAAATTCGAATTTATGTTATTCTTTCGGTATTATTGGGAGATGAAACGTCGTAAAAAATAAACAAAATATAAAATTATTGTACTTTAATTAAAATGACAATTGACTCAGAATTCCAAATGCTATTTGTATAGTATGATAAACAATATGTCATTAATTTTAGAATAATTAGTTCTTTATGGTAATTATATAAAAAGTAAATAATCTCAAGGCTTTTATCAGATTTTTAATAACATACCATCCAGTTATTAGGATAAATTTTTTTATATTCTAGAGATGTTTTGCAAAAATATTTTTTAATCAATTCTCTTCGATCATTATATTTTTTTATATGATCAAAAAACCAGTTAATTCTCACATTATAAAAGGATCAACTAGTCAATGGATTTTCCTGTTAAAATTAAAGTATCTGATGGTTCTGAAAAAGTACCGTTAACTGAATAATTAAATTTAGGAGCAAATTCAAAATCATTTAAACCCATCCCTAATTTTCCTTTGAAAACCTGAACAATATCTTTGTTTATTGAAGTGTATGACGCATGTATCTGAAAGGTACCAAAAATCTGATAATAATTAAAAGAATTATTATTTAAACTAATTAGATTATTTTTAATTTTCAAGATCCCTGTTATCGAAAAAATTTCTGGGTCGGTTTTGGATTTAAGAAGAAGACCATTAAAAAACTCTTCAATGCAATCTCCCATAGGACATATTTTACTTTCTGGACTAAACAAAAAAGTAGTATTGGTAGAAAACAGAAATTCATTTGTTTTTACACTAGGAATTAATTTAGTTTTTAATGTGACGGTCTCTCCATTTTCAGGATTCTCTAAACCAGTAGCATATTTTATGATGCTAGAAATTGAAAGAGATAATGAGAATAATGAAAAAAGTAAAAATAAATATGTAAAATATAATTTTTTATGAGTCGTCAACGATATTTATTATCCCTATTTACATTTAAACTATTTCTCTATGTATTTTGAATAAGAATTCAAAACAAAGGATTTAATTATTCGTATTTTCTAAATGACTACCGGATAATTTGGTTAATCAATGGACTCATAATGTTTATTCAGAATTAGGACAATATCATCTTTAGAATTCAAATTTAAAGCTAAAATCTTGTTTTCAGAGACTTTTATGGGCTCTGTTAATTAACGAAAGATCTATAGCTTCGGACATCCTATTTCTAATAAATGATCAAATTCAATAGAAACAGAAAATCCACTGTCATAGTGTTGTACTTGTTATCTGTATCTGTATTTCTTGAGTTTGAGTTTACGAAATACAAGGCATTATCCATTTTCAAAGATGACAATAGAAGTTATGTGTCTATATGATAATAGATACAAATATTTGGTTTATTAGCTAAAAAGTTTTCAGAAAAGAATCTGTACGTTTATCA
>QCWD01000042.1 GCA_013114725.1 Nitrososphaeraceae archaeon
GGTTCTATCAAAACAACATCTATACCAAATGATTTTAATTCGTATCTTATAGATTCTGATAATCCTTCCAATGCAAATTTTGAAGAAACATATGCCGATGTGAGTGGAAAACCAATTCTTCCAGCAATCGAACTGACATTAATAATCTTTCCATTTCCCACTCTTCTCATCAAAGGAATTGATAATTGAATGATTCTGGCAGCACTAAAAAAATTTGTTTCAAATTGACTTTTAATTTCATCCATAGAAAGGTCTTCTAATGGTCCAACAAGTCCAAATCCTGCATTGTTAACTAGAACATTCATACCTCCAAATGAATCGCTAATCTTTTTGAAAAGAAATCTGAGAGAATTTTCATCAGTAACATCCAGTTTGATTATTTCTAAAGACAGATCCCTTTCAAGTGAGAATCTCTCAAGATTTTTTAGTTTTTCTTCATTTCTGCCAACAGATATTACATAATAACCTTTTTCAGCAAAAAGCAGAGATGTTTCAAAACCAATCCCACTAGAACCTCCAGTTACCAGCACCACCTGTTTCAATTTGTCTTCAAAAAAGCATATTCAATATTTATACTAACATACACGTTTAACTCGATAAAATTTTATTCAGATATCAGATACATCGTCTTTTTATCAATCTTTAATGTACAACAAGTTAAAGATATTATACATCTCTGAATATAAATAGTTCAAACTAAATTATGTTAAATAAAATGTTAGTAACACTCTCAACTATTAGTTTAGTGATGATATCTGTTGCAATAGCCGGATTTTCAATTGGAAACAATGTCTTTATTTCATTTGCGCAAGATGATTTAGAAGATGCAATAGGAACAGTTATTCCAAATGAAACCTATTATGGAGGACAGACCATTACCAACATTACCGATAACAGTAGTAACACAACTTCAGAAGTGAACGCTACATCAGCAAGTGACAGTCAGTTTACAGCAGAGTCTATATATAATACAAACAGTCTGATCGCTGACAACGATGTAACTGAGGTGGTAGTTATGATTCCAGATGATAAAATGATTCAAAAACAATTCTTGCCTGGTAATCTTACAATAGCTCCAGAAACTACAGTTATCTGGATCAACGGACAGAATAACCTTAATGGAATAACATTATACAATAGTGAAGGAAAGGAGTTATTAACTAATTCAACTATTCCATTTGCAAATGCAACAAGTTACGAGTTTAATAAAAAAGGAGTATATAGTTTTACCAGTACAACTGACCCATCGGTTAATGGAACCGTTACTGTTGTGAGTCCACAATCTTTAATGGATATTACTGAAACTAATGCTACCACACATACTGTAGGATTATTTGTTGCACCGACATCAGAAAAGGAATACTGGAATTATCATCTAAATACCATCGGATTCAACATTAAATCAATCTACGATTACCCACTGGCTACTGCTACTACTAGTAGCGAAATTGATGAAGAGGAAGAAGAGAACGGTACTCTGTATCTATACACTCAAAAATTGAGCAAATTTTCGTCAGTTGTGGATAGGGTTAGTAAAAAATTACATTATGCCGGAGTACAAATAGCTAAACTCCCATAAATCATTATTTTTTAAGGTTTCAAAAAAATATTTTCTATATTTTGATTAAAAAAAACTCTAAATGAGAATAAAAATTATTAATTAAAATGGTTATATTGATTTAAATAATGCTTTTTGCTAAATTTAGTTTATTGACCAAATCAATATCATGTTAAATATGTTTCCATAAATAAAAAATATTTATACAAAGAAAATTGGCATCACTTTTAATTGCGTATGCGCACATACTTGTGAATTAAATTACAATGCATTAATAGTCACATTTCTTCAAATATTGTAACAACTGGCAATCAAATCGTGTTAGATGCGATACAGTCAATACTGATGATCCAGTACATGTGTATAATATTGTATATACAAACAGGCATATACTTGAAAATGCTAAAAGATAGCATAGACACAAAGTTCTAATATCTGATTTTGATAACCTTTCTGCCAGAAAGAAATTATAGACATAACAATAATAATATCATAAATATATACACATATATAAATAAAAAAATTGATTGCGAACTGGAGAAATGGTTATATGTACACAATCAATAAATATAGATTGTCAAATAACATCGATAATCTTCAACATTTTCGACTACTTTTTTATTTTTGTTGGATGGTTAATTTTTCTTATACCAAAAAAGGTCGGATCATACATAAAATACTATGTCTACCAGCGACATTCATTTTATTAACAACGAATAATATAGAGACGTATTTGTAATGTATATGTATTTATGTCTGAAAAAACCTTTGCCTATTCTAATTCAAACGACTTTTCTCCTGACTTGTTTATAAAATGGATTACTGTAGATGGTGAACGAAACCTGGCTACATTAAATCTTGTTCCAGGCGATTCTGTTTATGGTGAAAAACTGGTGAAAATAGATAAAGATGAATATCGTCTTTGGGATCCTTTTAGAAGTAAATTGGCCGGTTCAATTAAAAAGGGCCTAAAAAACATACCTTTGAAAATTGGTTCTAAAGTTTTATACCTTGGTGCATCTACTGGGACCACTGTCAGTCACATTTCTGATATTGTTGGAAATAACGGCTTGGTATTTGCAGTAGAATCATCAGTACGTGTTGGAAGGGAGTTGATAGAAAATGTTGCCTCAAAGAGAAGCAATATAGTTCCAATAATCGAGGACGCAAGAAAACCAAATTCATACTTTTCTATTTTTGGTAGGGTAAACCTACTTTACTGTGATATTGCACAGCAGGACCAAACAGATATTGCAATTGAAAATTGTAGAATGTTTCTGGAAGATGGCGGTACCATGCTATTGGTCATCAAAACCAGAAGTATTGACGTTACAAAGGATCCAAAAAAAGTAATTGAGGAAGAGGCACAACGTCTGAAAGACAATGGCTTTAAAATACACCAAATATTGACGCTAGAACCATTTGATAAGGATCACGGTTTGATATACTGCACATTTGAAAATAGATAATCAGTTATAGTACTACACTGTGGAGAACTATTTTCTCTCATCATTTTGACCGGCTTCCATGACTTTCTGATAAAATTTGGAACCTGTCTTGAATCACGCAAAAGTTTCCTGACAAAATCAATACTCTTTTTATCAGACGGGTATCCACTACCTACATCATTACCGTATTTTTCATTTATCTTGCCTATCTCTTCATCTCTCAGGACCTTGGCTACTATAGACGCGGAGGCAACGACTATACTGATATTTTCAGCCTTATGTAATGAATATATCATAGGTTTTTTTCCTTCTATGTTGGAAACAATATTATCATGAAATCTCTGGGGATTGACATCACAAGAATCAACATATACTATATCTGCATTCAAATTTTTTATTATCGATGCCATTGTCCTGGCTTCCAATATATTGAGTCGTTTTTGTACCACGTTTTTATCAATCGTTTCACAATCAATTTTGATTACATATGTAAAATCTGAAATTTCCAGTATCTTTGGAAACAGGAATTCCCTTCTTTCATGACTTAATTTCTTTGAATCCTTTACACCCAATTCCTTTAGTCTATCCAATCTTGATTCTTCAATGCAAATTCCTGCAACGACCAAAGGTCCTATCATCGACCCTCTTCCAGCCTCATCAACTCCACCAACATATCTCATTATATGAATCGACTCTCCTGTAGTTTTATCTTTAAATTATTCTACTTTAAAATATTTCACTATTATCAAAAGCAGTTGTTTTTATAATAACATTATGTATATTAATAATGTTCTTTCGTTTTTTATTTCATCTGACAATGTCTATTACTATGCTTGACGATTTTGTAGAGATATCTGAAGGAAAAACAAAACTACTTGTTCCACAAAAGTCCCTTACAGAAAATGTCCCGCCAAAAACACCTGCATTTTTTAATCCACTTGCCAAATTAAACAGAGATATTTCGATTCAAATCTATAACTCTTTTTTATCCACCTACTCCAATAATAACGAATCTGAAATAATTTTTACCGATTCATTGTGTGGAGTAGGAGCAAGAGGCATAAGGGTTGCCTTGGAGGTTCCAAAAATAGATAGAGTCTTTCTAAACGATGTAAATCCTTTGGCAATTACAGCTGCAAAGAATTCCGCACGGCTCAATTCTTTTGATATTGATAAATGCAATTTTGTTTCCAAGGAGGTTTGCAATTTTCTTTCATCTTCTGTTTTTGAATTATCTAGAAGATTTGATATAATCGATCTTGACCCATTTGGAAGTCCTGCCCAGTACATAGATTGTATCCTTAGAGCAGTACAAAACAATGGTTTGATATCAGTTACTGCCACAGATACAGCGGTACTGTGTGGTGTATATCCCAAAGTATGTTATAGAAAATATTATGGAAAATCCATCAAAAGCAGTTATTCAAATGAACTTGGAATTCGTATTTTATTGTCCATGATATCACTTGTCGCGTCTAGATTGGACATGATTATTTGTCCCGTTTTCGTTCACGCAAATAGACATTATTTGCGTGTTTATTGTTCTGTAAAACTAAGTAATGACCTTGCAAATCATGTTTATGAAAATATAGGCAATGTTAAACATTGTCCAAAATGTGGATTTCGAGAAGTGGTTAACACTCAAAATCATTCTGAAAAGTGTTTTTCATGCAGCAATATCTGTTTATTTGCAGGACCGTTATGGATAAAAAATCTATTTGATAAAAATTTAATCAGTAACGTACTGCATCTTCTTGAATATAATAATGACTATCAACAAGATCCAAATAAAAATAGGAAGGAAAATACAAGATTAAAAAAAATATTTGATACATCATTGTCAGAACTTGATAACATCTGTTATTATTATACACTAGACGAGATATTTTCTCATCTTAAAACAAATCCGAAATCGTTAGATTATGTTATCAATTTCATATCTTCAAACGGCTATACTTCTTCAAAGACAATATTTAGTCCGACCGGATTTAAAACCGATGCAAAAATGTCCGAGATAATAAAACTGATGAAAAATTTTGGTGTATGATAAATTATGAAAAAATATATACCAACAATATGTATCTTTGATATTATTTATTACAAACAAACAGAGTGAAAAATATTTGACAAAACTAGAAATAAAAAATGTTACAAAGTCGTTTAAAACAACTCAAGGAAAAAATACATCCATCACAAATGCAATAGAAAATATAAATTTATCAATAGAGGATGGAGAATTTGTCTGTTTTGTCGGTCCTTCTGGATGCGGAAAATCTACACTACTAAATATTCTTGCAGGTTTAGAAAAACCCAACGAGGGAGAGGTTATTCTTAATGGAAGACCAATAGATGAGACAGGACCTGATAGATTGATGGTATTTCAGGAAAGTGCTTTATTTCCATGGTTAAAAGTTATTGATAATGTAGAATTTGGTTTAAAAATGGCTGGAGTTGGCAAACAAAAACGCCGCGAAATTGCAATGCATTATCTTGACATGATGCAGCTGACAAAATTTTCTGATGCCTATATCTATCAACTATCTGGTGGAATGAAACAACGTGTAGCTATTGCACGTGCACTGGTATTGGACCCTGAAGTTTTGTTAATGGATGAGCCATTTGCAGCTTTGGATTCTCAAACACGAGACTTGTTATTGGTAGAATTACAGTTGATATGGGCTAGAACGAAAAAAACCATCATTTTTGTTACGCACAATATATCCGAATCGGTATGCCTTGGAGACAGGGTCATAGTTTTTACACACAGGCCTGGGAAAATAAAAAAAGAAGTATCTATTGAATATAGGAGACCGCGGTTAACCGAAGACCCCGGACTACAGGATTTTCAACGTAGTATTTTGTATGAATTAAAAAACGAGATCATTAGTGCAAAAAAACAGGAAAATCCCTCAAACTGATTATTCATTGCCTATCTGTACTTTTTTAATCCATTCAAAATTTCTATTCCATACGAAAAATCGTTTGGAGAAGATAAAATAATCTCTTCTGCCATCTTTCCTATCTGTAATATAAAATCAACCGGGTCTTTCTCATATTCATTCCATGAAAGTCCTATCATATCTGCAGATTTTTTATTTTTCTCTGACGGTAACATTATACACGCAATAACTTTGATTTTATACGGTCTTACTATATCTACAATATTTCCAAAATCTGATATTGATTCTATTGACTGTGTTACAAATGCATTGGGTCCGGCATCAATTTTTTTTTCCAAAATCTTATTGATTCCAGTAATCTTACTTGGTATGGACAGATTAAATTTTATGTACCTGTTAAAATTCATTTGATTCAGATCCTTCAGTAAATCAGTAGGTTTGACTCCTGCAATCTCCGTCCCCATCTTTGGTTTATCTCCCCAAATTAACAATAAACTATCAATTTTCGCAATTATCGAATCGGCTATCATCTGGTATAAAGATATGGTATTTCTGTCCCTTGTCCTGATACTACATGAAATCAGAATCTGTTTCAATTTTCCTTCAATTATCTTTGCAATATTGATACTGGAAAGTCTTGGAATACCTAAAACAGAATCAGTCAAATGTATTTTATCTACTATGTCATTTAATAATAAAACCCTGTTTTCTAAAACCTGGATTTCGTTATTTAATTTGCTATAATCAAAACAATATCTATCATGTAAAAACTTTGGTGGATTTAATTCATAAGTTATATTCATTTTGTTGATTGACATTTTGAAGTAGGAATATAATTAGATATTAATTTTACAGACGGCAAATTCACAAAATTTAACATAAACATTAAGTAAAGGAAACACCTATAATATACTATGAAAAATATTTGTATTCTTTGTAGCAGTTCGTTTTTATCAACTTCTGTCAGTGCTGAACAAAAATTGATAAAAGATAATGATTTCTGTCAGAACTGTTGGGAAAAAATTACGAAATTTGAAATTTCAGCATAAATACTATGTTTATGACATAAAATAAAAATTTTAGAGAATGAATAAACAAGACCTTACCAAAAGACTTTCTCTATCTGTACTGCCACTAAATTTCAATATAGATTCTAAAAACAATTCATTATCAAAAATATCATCGGTTCTGGTTATTTTGCATTATCGTAATCAAACTCCACATATATTATTGACTAAACGCGCTTCCCATCTTTCCCGCCACCAAAACGAAATCTCTTTCCCCGGGGGAAAATTTGTAGAATCTGACGATAATATTATAAATACTGCAATAAGGGAAACTTATGAAGAGATAGGATTATCGATATGTTACAATGATATCCTTGGAAGATTAAATCCGGTTCATACATTACAATCAAATTTTTTGATTATTCCATATGTTACTGTTCAAAATGAGGTAATTATTGATAATGAATTTACAAATAGCGAGGTCGCCAAAGTTATAGATGTTCCGCTTTTTGAACTACTTGATACGATACAAAGGGACCATATTCATGATACCAAAGATTTGAAGGCTATTAAATTCAGTTTTGAAGATCATGTCATTTGGGGCGCTACAGCCAGGATCATCAGTCAATTGCATAAAATTTTATTCCAACTCTAGAAAATAAAGATTATTTTGGTATTTTTTGACTTGACATTCATTTCCCAAAAATATGAATAAAACACTTGATTTAAACGGTAATCTGTAAATATGTATCAAACAAAAGTATATTGATTTGATCCGAAAAAAATATGACTAGTAGTATTATTGAATAGATGTATTTTGTGTGTAATAGGAAAGAATATGTATTTTTGAAAGTCAAAATGAAATAGATAAAAAATAATAAAATGATAACTCATAGTCAAGATAATATTTTACATTCTATTGATTCCATTTTCTAGATCTAAAATTATCCTTTTATTTCTTTACCCAAAATAAATTCATTTTCAAAATTATTTTCTATATCAACGTTCAAAAAGTTATAATTCAAAACCATTCCATTTTTCTAATTTTCATATTTTGTATAATTATAATCATATCTTCTGACATAAACAAACAATGTTATCGCATCAATTAACAAAAAATGTTTCTCTAAAATTATTCTACAATCTAGAAAAAAAATTATCAGTATCTATATTTTTAGGTGAAATATTTTTTCTGGCATTATCTTTAATATCACTCTCTTTTCATCAGGCCTCCGATAGGGATATTTATCAACGTTAAGGTATCTTTTAGCCAATTCATCAATGTGTTTATCTGCCCCTTCAGTTCGTTTATCAACAACTCTGCCCTTGATTGAAACCATGTTATATGGATTTTCAGTTTCAAAAACACATAGTGCCACGCGGTTATCTCTATCAATATTTTTTTCTTTTAATCTTCCAACTGCAGTATTTACCAATATTAAATCATCACGATAATCCACCCAGACCGGAGTAACCTGTGGAGAACCATCATTCATTAAAGTCGCAAAGGACGCAAAATTTTTCCCCTTCAATATTTTTGATATTTCCGGATCCATCAACATGCTACCATCCATCCCTTCTCTACTTTTATTATCCATTGAAATTATTTTACTCTTTCCTTAATTTTTAATCCCATAATTTTTCTAGTTTTTCTAGTATGGAAAATATGTTTTTATAATGTGATTATATTTCGTAGAATATATTGACAAGAGCTTTTCCTATCATTTATGAGAGAGATCGTGCCGAAAAGGCATTTGAAATTATTTTACGTAATAGACATAATGAGCTAAAACAGATCGCTCAAGATATAGGATATCCTACATCTGGGGAACACTGGCAAGAAAAAATCTTATTGTTCTGTCTTGACATTGATAAATGCTTTTTGGATTTATCGGAAATAAAGTTAGAGGATGCAGACGTACATAAATGCATAACATTAATGCAAATAATGTCAAAAAATAAAAACCTAAATGAAGTACAGAAAACTCAACTCCTAGCCTACAATGTGGCAGAAGAATTTAAAAAATTATACGAAGAACAGGAATAAACTTTAAAAAAAATCAATTCTATTCCATAATGTAAATATATTTATCTCAATAACAAATTTCCTTATATAGTTTGAGTATAACGGATGTACTGGATTTTTTTGATCTCGTAGAAATTCCGTTATTGCTGGGTGTCTTTGGATTTATCGGCCTGGTCATAGTCTGGGGAATGATTAAAAAACATTAACTTAAAATCTGATAGATAAAACAATCTGAATTAAGAAAACACGCATGATTTTTGATAGTTTGGGAGATTACATAAATAAACTTGAAGAATCCGGTAAATTAAGGCGGATAAAGACAAAAGTTAATCCAGACCTTGAAGTTGCTGAAATAATGCGCCGTATGATGTATTCTAAAGACGGCAAAGCACTCTTGTTTGAAAATGTTGATGGATATAAAACCCCCATCCTGGCCAATGCATTTGGTTCAATTGATTTATTACAGGTAGCCTTAAATTCAAATAACTTTACCGAAATCGGCAGACGAATAACGGATTTAACAAAAATGAAAATACCATCAGGTATGTTTGACAAGTTGAAAATGTTACCAAAAATATCTGAAATCGCCGAATATGGACCAAAAGTAGTTGATTCAGGCCCAGTGTCTGAAAACATACTAGTTGATAATGCAAGTTTTAACTCCATTCCTATACTAAAATCATTTCCTGAAGATGCGGGCAGGTTCATAACTTTTGGTTTGACAATTACCAAACATCCCGAAACCGGTACCAGAAATATAGGTGTTTATAGAATCCAGATAGTAGACGAAAAGAAGGCCATAATGCACTGGCAAATTCACAAAAGGGGTGCACAGCATTATGAAATTTTAAAAGAACAAAATAAACCAATAGAAACTGCGATAGTGATTGGATGTGACCCAGCTACCATATTCAGCGGTGTCGCCCCGGTACCTGAAGGAATGGATAAGTTTCTTTTTTCTGGAATAGTCAGAAAAAAAGGTGTAAAACTAATAAAATGTAAAACTATTGATATAGAAGTTCCTGCCAATGCTGAATTTGTACTTGAAGGCTATGTTGACCCCAATGATATTAGAACAGAAGGGCCTTTTGGTGACCATACGGGGTATTATACTCCTCCAGAGCCCTATCCCGCATTCAATCTTAACTGTATAATGCATAGAAACAATCCCGTATATCTTACTACAGTGGTAGGTAAACCAATTCTTGAGGACGCATATATCGGAAGAGTAATTGAACTTTCATTTCTTCCTTTAATTCAAATGTTTCAGCCAGAAGTGGTTGATTTTTCCATGCCTCCATCAGGATGGTTCCAGGGAATGGCCATTTTATCCATAAAAAAAAGATATCCAGGACAAGCCAAGAAG